>NZ_JBEXYN010000004.1:0-379750 GCF_040630935.1 Streptomyces sp. NPDC005722 | reverse complement strand
CCAGGCGCCCGCCGCCACCCGCGGCACGCCCCGGGTGGCCTCCCCGGCGCCCGGCCCCCCCGGCCGCGCCGCCCGCCCCGCGGGGCCGTTCCGCCGGCCCCGCGCGCCGCGCCGCCGCACCGGATCGCGGACCCTGACCGCAGCACTTGTACCGCCCGTACCGCCCGTACCGCCCGCACCACCCGTACCGCCCGGGAATCGATCGATCGTGGAGGGAGTCGTTGTGCGCCGGATCCTGAGCGCCTGGGACAAGGAGCTGTTCCTGAACGTGGCGACCCGTTCGTGGCCGGCCGCAGAGCCGGTGCTGCCGCGGCTCAGCAGGGCCGCCAACCACGGGCTGCTGTGGTTCGGGGTCGCCGCCGGCATCGCGGCCGTCGGCGGTCGCACCGGCCGGCGCGCCGCCCTGCGCGGCGCCGGGTCGCTGGCGGTGGCGTCGGCGGTGGTCAACACCATCGGCAAGGGCGCGGTGCGGCGCAACCGGCCGGTCCTCGACTCCGTGCCCGTCATCCGCCGGCTGTCGCGGCAGCCCGGCACGACGTCCTTCCCCTCCGGCCACGCCGCGTCGGCCGCCGCGTTCGCCGCCGGCGTCGCCCTGGAGTCGCCCCGCTGGGGTGCCGTGGTCCTGCCGGTCGCCTGGTCGGTGGCGTTCTCGCGGATCTACACCGGTGTGCACTACCCCAGCGACGTCGCCGCCGGGATGGCGCTCGGCGCGGGCGCGGCCCTGGCCGTACGCGGCCTCGTGCCGACCGGGCGGCAGCTGGCGGTGCCCCCGACCCCCCGGGCCGACGCACCGGCCCTGCCTGAAGGGCGCGGGCTGTACGCGGTGGTCAACGAGGTCTCCGGCCCCCCGCCGCTGCTCGGCCCGCCGGCCGAACGGCTGCGGAACGCGCTGCCCGAGGCCGTCGTCGAGGAGTGCTCGGAGGACGACGACCTCGCCGAGATGCTGGAGAAGGCCGCCCAGCAGGCCGCGGAGGCCGGCGGCGCGCTCGGCATCCACGGCGGGGACGGCAGCGTCAGCCTCGCCGCGTCCGTCGCCCTGCGGCACGGCGTCCCGTTGCTGGTCTCCCCCGGTGGCACGTACAACCACTTCGCGCTCGACCTGTCGATCGAGAGCATCGACGACGCGGCGCGGGCGGTCCGGGAGGGCACCGCGATCGCCGTCGACGTCGCACGGGTCACCCCGACCGGCGACGCGGCCGGCGAGGAGGCCGGGTCCGCGGGGTCCACGGTCTTCCTGAACACCTTCAGCATCGGCGTCTACCCGGACCTCGTGCGCTACCGCGAACGCTGGTCGCGGCGCGTGGGCAGCTGGCCCGCCGGGGTGCTGGCCGCACTGCACGTGCTGCGCACCTCCACCCCGATCGACCTCGACATCAACGGCCGGCGGCACTCGGTGTGGATGCTCTTCGCGGGCAACGGCGCCTACCGCAGCATCGGTCCGGCGCCGGTGCGCCGCCGTGCCCTGTCCGACGGGCAGCTCGACGTGCGCATCGTCCCCGGCAGCCCCTACGCCCGGACCCGTCTGCTCGCGGCGGCCCTCACCGGCTCCACCACGGCCCTGCTGCGACGGCTGCGGATCAGCGGTGTCGAGCCCGGCACCCGCCTGGCCTTCGACGGCGAGGTGGCGCCCGCGCCGCGCGACCTGGTCATCGACAAGGCCAACGAGGCCCTGACCGTCTACCGGCCGATCTGACCGGGCACGGCGACGCGGGCCGCGCTCCCCAGGGGCGCGGCCCGCGTGGCGGGTGGGACGGGCGCAGGGCCGTCAGCCCGACAGGCCGGCCAGCGCCCGGACGCCCTCGCCCTTGATGGTGAGGGTGTCCGGCGACCCCGCGTCTATCGCGAGCGTGAGGTCGTCCGACGGCCAGCCGCTGCTCAGCGCCGCGAGCGGCAGGATCCGGTAGCCCCGCGCGTTCGGCAGGGCGTGCGCCAGGCGCACCTCCGAGGTGAAGACCGGGACCAGCTTCGTCCCGTCCTCCTGCTCGAAGACCGGCAGGCTGATCGTCTCCTGCTCCGCCCCGTCCCCCGCGGGCTCCTCCGGCGGCGCCGGCACCGGCAGCAGGATGTCGCTGGCCGCCAGGGTGCTGAGCGCGGCCGCGTTGTCACCACCGGTGGCGATCTCGTGCAGGGCTCGCTGCGCCGGGGGCTGCGCACCGTTCGGAGTGGTGAAATCGGTCATGGCCGTTCCCTTTCCGTTGCTTGCGTACGGGGTGGCTCGGGGGCTGCGCGTACCCAGCGAGGGAACGGTCATGCGCGTTCGGCGGGAGTCACTCGTACTCGGTGCCGCCCTTGCGGGTGAGGTAGGCGTCGCTGACCGCCTTCAGGACGGCGCGACCGCCGAGCTCGGGGCTGTGCCGGTCCGGGACGGCCCGGACCACGACGCCCTCGCGCAGGTGCAGGCCGCGGCCGGAGACGGTCTCCGCGCCCCGCGCCAGCTCCAGGACGGCCTCCAGGTCGAACGGGCCCTCGTACAGCGTGGGCACCAGCGGCACGCTCCCCGCCGGGAGGACCTCGGCGGGGTCGAGCCAGCGGACGGCCCCGTCGACCTCGGCGGCGACGTCGAAGGCCGCGTAGCCGGGCGTGTCGCGGCCCGCGTCGGCACCGTAGCCGAGGTCCTGGACGCCGGCGCCGTAGACCTCGCCGAAGATCGCCACCCGGTTGGCGCCGAGCCGGCCGGCGAGGGCCGCGGCGACCTCGGGCAGGCCGTGTCCGCGGACCGCCCGCCAGTAGAGGTTGCGGTCGGCCTCCTTCAGGGCGAAGCGCTGGGCGCCCAGTCCCTTGGAGGTCACCAGCACGCGTCCCGAGTCCGCGAGGTAGGTCAGGCAGCAGGCCGTCCCGTGCAGCTTCTCGGTGATCGCGACCTGCTCGCCCGCGGTGAAGACGCCGGGGTGGCGCTTGACGTTCTCGACGTCGATCCACGGCAGCAACTCCGGCGCGGACTCCACGTCGCCGCTCATCGACACCGGGACCGGCGGCGCCCACTTGGTGATGCCGAGCCGCTCCGCGAAGTCGGTGCCGTCCTCGGCGGCCCGCGCCAGGTCCGTGCCCGAGAGCGCGGCCGGGCGGCAGACGATGCCCTGGGACAGCTCGCCGCGCAGCCGGACCGCCTTGACGCGGTCGGCCGCGGGGCCCGCGAGCCGTCCCGTCAGGCCGAGTTCGGCGATGAGCCCGGCGGGCAGCACGGACTGCTCGGGTATGTACAGCGCGAAGTCGCCGGTCCGGTAGCTGCCCTTGGCCACGACCGCCCGGTAGAGGCCGACCTGGGCGAGTTCCAGGGCGTCCGCGTTCGGGTGGTCGTGGACCGTGAGCCTCTCGGCCGTGACGCGCAGCGTCGACATCGGGTTCCCCCTCGTGGTGGTACGTGGATCGCACCACTGTGCGGGGTGCCGCGCGCCGCGGGCGAACGGTTTTTCAGGGCGCGGGGGCCATCCGGAAGTCGTACCCGCCGGGCAGCGGTTCGTCGGTGAGGGCCCGCCAGGTGGTGTGCAGCGACTCCTCGCCCTCCCTGAGGTCGTCGACGGTGAACCCCTCCTCGAAGACGCCCCGCGCGCCCGCGACGTCCCCCGCGGCGAGCAGGACTTGGGCGTGCAGCAGCCGGAAGCGACCGCGGGCCCGGGTGGCCGCGGGCAGGGCACCGAGGACGGCCGCGGCGTCGTCCGGGCGACGGGCGGCCAGGAGCGCCGGCACGGCCTCGCGGGCCAGGGCGGCCGCGGCGGTGGCCCAGGTGTCGCCTGTGGGGACGGCCCGGAAGGCGTCCAGGTAGCGCTGCGCGGCGCGCTCCCGGTTGCCGTCGGTCTGGTCGGCGACTGCGAGGCAGCGCAGCGGCAGGCACGGTCGCGGCCCCGCGGCCGCCCGCTCCCAGCTGCGCACGGCCTGCGCGCGGTCGCCGGCCTGCCACTGGGCGAGGCCCAAGTGGTAGTGCAGGGCCCACGCGTTGCCGTCGTAGGTGCCCGCCGTCTCCAGCAGTTCCCGCCACTCCGGGGAGACGAGCCCCGGGCCGGGGACGGTGTCGCCGTCGAGCCCCGGGAAGACCCCGGCGAGCAGCAGTTCCAGCCAGGGCTTCTGCCGCTCGCCCAGCGTGTCGGCGGCGAAGGGCGTACCGGGCAGGTCGAACCGGCCGCGGGTGACCTCCAGAGCGCCCCAGCCGGAACCGGTCGCGAGGACGTCCTTGGGCTCGGTGTCGGCGGCGCGCAGCCACTCCTCGTGGGCGGCGCGCAGCCGTTCGCGCGGCAGGGCCGCCTCCAGGCGTTCCGCCACCGCGTGCGGATCGGCGCCGGGCGCGGTGGCCAGCGGGCCGTAGGCCTCCAGCCAGCTGACGTCGGCGCCCCCGGCGAGCGGCAGGTGCTCCAGCTGGGTGGGGGCGAGTCCGGCCTGGATCTCCAGGTACCCGGGCCCGTCGCCCTCGTCCCCCGCGAGCCAGCGCTGCCAGCGCCGCCCGCCCGCGCCCCGGCCCCAGACGAAGAGCTTGCGGCCGCGGAGGGCGTCGGTGGAGGTCTGGACGAGGCCGCGGCCGTCGGCTTCGAGGGCCGCGATCCAGGGGCGGGCGCCGTCGGGCAGGTCGTAGAACCAGTCGGCGGGATGCTCGGAGGCGGTGGGCGCCTCGGGGACGGGCACCCGCTGGAGGGTGCGGGAGGAGCCGAAGTGCCAGGCGTGGGAGGCGGGTGCGACGACGCGGGTGCCGGGTGTCTGGGGTACGGCGGTGTTGGACCACCAGTAGAGGGGAACGGTCCGGTGGTGAGGATTGCGGACGCGTACCCCCGCGTAGAGGAAGTCGGAGCCCTCGGGGAGCCACAGGTCGATCTGGAAGGGCAGGTCGCGCAGCCGCTCCCACTCCCAGAGGCGGAGCATCTCGCCGCCGTCGGGGGCGGGCACGCGGGCGGCGTGGAGCGGGGCGCAGCTGAGCGTGGTGTGCCCGGTGGCGCCGGGGTTCCATTCGACGCCGCCGGAGAACCAGGCACCGGCGAGGCCGAACTCGGCGTACTGCAGGACGGGGTCGGCGTGCAGCAGTTCGCGTCCGGTGGGCTTGTGGTGCAGCCCGTACAGGCGCCCGCCGAGACCGGGCAGCACGGTGGCGCGCAGCCGGTCGTTCTCCAGGACGAGCGCGTCCAGTTCGGTGGGCACGCGCTCGCGGGTGTAGCCGTCGAGGCGCGGTACGGGGAGCAGGGTGCGCAGTTGCCCGTAGGCGATGCGCCGGGCCATGCCGGGCGGCAGCTCGGCGCTCTCGGCCGGATCGAGGACGTGCGGGTCCCCGGGCGCCCGGAGCGCGGGCAGGGGGTTCTCCGGGCCGAGCGGGCTGGCCGGGAGGGTGAGGGTGGTGCGTCGCACGGTGGTGGCCAAGAGGTCCCTCTCTCTGTCACCGGTGATCGGGTGAGGACATGGAACCCCGTATCGGCCCGCGCCGTCAGGGGTTTGCACCTCACGGAGCCTGCCGCGTGCGGACTTCAATATATGGTGAACGTCATTTTGGCCTTCTTTTGCCGTCGGACGGGTCCGGGAGGGTTTGCCGATCATGCTGTCCACGCTGTGGGGACCACCGAACGGCACGCCCTCGCGCGCGCCCCGCGTCCCGCGTCCCGCCCCCGTCGAACGCGCGCACAGTCCGCGGCTGGCGGCGCTGGCCGCCCACCCGGAGCGCGAGGCGGAGTTCTGGCGGGCCGTGGAAGCCGAGGGCACACCCCTGGTGGAACGCCTGGACGGCGACCCCGGGCACGCCGCCGTCACCTTCCTCTGGCGCGGCGACAGCGCGACGCGCGCCGTACTCGCCCTGCCCAACCAGGTCCTCGACCCTGACGACCTGGCCGGCAACCTGATGTCGCGCCTGCCGGGCACGGACGTGTGGCACTGGACGATAAGGATGCGCGCCGACTGGCGCGCCACGTACGCGCTGTGCGTGGACGAGGGCGACGGCGCCGCCGCGGCCCCCTCGGGGCCCAAGGGGCAGGCCTACCTGCGCGGGCTGCGCCGCCACCCGCGGCGCGATCCGCTCAACCGGACCGTCTTCCCCACCCGTTGGGGCACCGAGCCGCTCTCGGTGGTCGCCCTTCCCGCGGCGCCCGCGCCCCTCGGCGCGTGGCGGGACCGGCCGGGGCCGCCGGTGGGCGAGGTCTCCGTCCACACCATGCGCAGCGCGCACCTGCGCAACTGGCGCCGCGTGTGGGCCTACGCGCCGACCGGCTACGAGGACCTGGCCGGGCTGCCGGTGGTGGTGCTGCTCGACGGGGACGTGTGGCAGCAGCACCTCGACGTCTCCGCGCTGCTCGACGGGCTCGTGGCGGGCGGCGCGCTGCCGCCGCTCGTCGCGCTGATGCCGGACGCGCTGGACAGCGACACCCGGCGCCGCGAACTCACCTGCGACGACGGCTTCGTGGCCTTCCTCACCCGCGAACTGCTGCCCTGGGCGGCCCGCCGGTGGCCGGTCAGCGGCGACCCGGCGCGCACCGTCGTCGCCGGCCAGGGCCTCGGCGGGCTGGCCGCGGCGTACGCCGCACTACGGCGCCCCGAGTGCTTCGGGAACGTGCTCGCGCAGTCCGGCGCCTTCTGGTGGCCGGCCGGGCACCGCGCGGAGGCACTGCCCGAGGAATGGCTCACCGGACGCGTGGCGTCGCTGGCCCGAAGACCGGTCCGCTTCCACCTGTCGGCCGGCCTGCAGGAGTGGAGCCTGACGGCCGCGGTCCGCCGGCTCCGGGACGCCCTGCTGGCCCAGGGCTACGAGGTGGCCCACCACGAGTACAACGGCGGCCACGACTACCTGTGCTGGCGGGAGGAACTCGCCCACGGCCTCGCCTCGCTGCTCCGCGGTCCCTTCCCCGGCACCCTCCCCGGCCCCGGCCCCGGCCCCCGCGTCCCGGCCCGCCCCGACACGGAACCGGTCTGACACCGCCTCGCGACGCACCCGTGCCGATCACGGCGGCGGCCCGCTGGGGCGGCGGCGCGGGTGGCGGGCGTGGGCAGCGCGAGGGTCACGGCCGTGAGCCGGCGGGCCGACCCGGAGGGGCTCCGCCTCAACTGGTGGGGGCTTCCTGCACCGGCGGTCCTCCGGCCGGGCCCGGAACGGACGCCACCGCGGGCCCAGGGCGGTGCTGATCACGGCGGCGGTCTGCGTCATCGTCAGGCCGGAATGGCCCACGGCACGGACGATGCCGAAGTCCATGACCTTGACCTGACCGTTCCGGGTCAGCATCACGTGGAAGCCGCGACGCCCACTGCCGTGAGCCGACGGGCCGACCGGGCGGCCGCCCGAAGGTGTTCCGCCGCAACGGGTGGAGGCCTCCCGGCACCGGCGGCCCTCCGGCCCGGCGCGGAACGGACCGCCACCGCGAACCCCGCGGACGCGTGCACGGCACGCTGAGCCCTGTCCGCCCGCGCGGTCAGCTCACCCCGTCAGCCATCCGACCCCCTGACCGTCGCAGCACGTCCGTGCGCGCCGGCGCGGCCGCCCGCCCAGAGGACGGCACCCCCGACCGGTATCCGGCCCCGGGACGCGGGCCGAGGCGTGGCCGCGGCCGAAATGCGGTTGCCCGGTGGGGGCGGGGCGTCCAGACTGCGCGGGTGCTGATTCGACGCGAGACCCCCGACGACGTCCCTGCCGTACAAGCACTCACCGGGGAGGCGTTCGCCTCGGCTGACCGTCCCGTTCCCGTCGAGGTCACGCTGCTGGCCGAGCTGCGGAAGAGCGACGCCTGGCTGCCGGAGCTGTCCCTGGTCGCCGTGGACTCCGACGGGCAGAGCGTCATCGGCCACGTCGTCTGCACGCGGGCGCACGCCGGGGGCACTCCCGTGGTGGGTCTCGGCCCGCTGAGCGTCGCGCCGGAGCACCAGCGCAAGGGCGTCGGACTGGCCCTGGTGCACACCGCTCTGGGCGCCGCGGACGCCCTCGGGGAACCGCTGGTGGCGCTGCTGGGCAGCCCGGACTACTACGGCCGGTACGGCTTCCGGGCGAGCACGGACTACCGGATCACGCCGCCCGACCCGGCCTGGGGGCCGTACTTCCAGGTGCGCCCGCTGTCCAGCTACACCCCGTCGGTGAGCGGGGCGTTCCGCTACGCGGAGCCCTTCGACCGGGTCTGAGCGCACCGCGGCAGCCACGCGGGCACGGCCCGGCGGTACGCCTCGTACTCCTCGCCGTGCGCGGCGCGCAGCGTCGGCTCCTCGTACCAGCGGACGAACGCGGCGACGGTCAGCCACACGGCGGCCGCGTAGAGGAGCAGGACGGGCCGCAGGAGCAGCAGTCCCTGCCCGGCGACGAGCGCCACGACGGCCAGGTACATGGGGTTGCGGACCCGGGCGTACGCGCCACCGGTGACGAGGCGTTCGGTGGGGGCGACGGGCGCGGGCGTGCCGCGGCCCTCGCGTACGAAGCGGGCGAAGCCGTGCAGGAGCACCGCCGCGCCAGCGAGGGCCAGCAGGCCGCCGGCCGCCCGTACCGGCCAGGGGCCGTCGCCGGACGCGTAGCGGGTGAGCCACCAGGGCACGAGTCCCGCCACGACGCCGGGTGCCGCGAAGAGGAAGACCGCACTGCCGAGCGCGGCCGTGGACCGTCTCATGCCTTCATGGTGCCCGCCGGCGGCCGTCCCTGATCCGTCTTGGCGGCGCGGATGTGCCCGTACACGTGGGCGCGCAGTTCGGCGAAGCGCGGGTCGGAGCGGGTGATGATCTGGTCGCGGTCGTGCGGCAGGTCGACGTGCAGGTCCTCCTGCACGACCGTGGGCGCGGCGGAGAGGACGACGACCCGGCGGGCGAGGTAGACGGCCTCGTCGATGTCGTGGGTGACGAGCATCGTGGTGATGCCGAGGCGGTGCCAGAGGCCGAGGAGCAGGTCCTCGAGGTCGGCGCGGGTCTGCGCGTCCACGGCGGCGAACGGCTCGTCCATGAGCAGGACCTGGGGCTCATAGGCGACGGCCCGGGCGATGGCCACACGCTGCTGCATGCCCCCGGACAGCTGCCAGGGGTGGGCGGAGCCGGCGTCGGCCAGGCCGACGGCGGCGAGTGCCTGTTGCACGAGGGCGGTGCGGCGCGGACGCGGCACGCGCTTCTCGCGGAGCGGGAGTTCGACGTTCTGGCTGACCGTGAGCCAGGGGAAGAGGCTGCGGCCGTACTCCTGGAAGACCACCGCCATGCCGGGCGGCGGCCCGTCCACGACGCGCCCGGCGAGCCGGACCTGGCCGGCGGTGGGCGTGAGGAGTCCTGCGACGCACTTGAGCAGGGTCGTCTTGCCGCACCCCGACGGGCCGACGACGCAGACGAGTTCGCCGCGCTCGACGCTGAGGTCGATGCCGCGCAGCGCCTCGACGACGCGGCCCCGGCCCTCGTACACCTTGCGCAGTCCGGTGATCTCAAGCATGTGTCTCCCGTTGGTGCCAGTGCAGGACCCGCCGTTCGAGGACGCGGAAGGCGAGCGAGAGCAGGAAGCCGACCAGGCCGAGCAGCACGATGCCGCTCCACATCTCGGGGATCTGGAACTGCCGCTGGAACAGCACGACGCTGTGGCCGATGCCCGAGGTGCTGGCGAACATCTCCGCGATGACCATGAGGATGATGGCGATGGACAGCGCCTGCCGCAGTCCCGCCATGATCTGCGGGCTCGCGGCGGGCAGCACGAGGCGCCGCAGCCGGGCCGGGCCGCGCAGCCCGTAGACCCGCGCGGTGTCGGAGAGCACCTCGTCCACGGCGCGGACGCCCTCGATGGTGTTGAGCAGCACCGGCCAGATCGCGCCGGAGACGATGACGAGGACCTTCATGGCGGTGTCGAGACCCGCGACCAGCATGATCAGCGGCACGAGCACGGGCGGCGGGATCGCCCGGAAGAACTCCAGGGCGGGTTCGGTGGCGGCCCGCAGCCGGCCCGAGAGGCCGATGGCGGCACCGAGAGCGACGCCAAGCAGCGCGGCGAGCACGTACCCGGCGAGGAGCCGGGCGAGGCTGGGCAGGACGTCGTCGCCGAGGCGGGCCGTGAACCACACGTCGCCGAAGACGGCGGCGATCCGCTGCGGCGACGGCACGTAGAAGCTGGGCCGCCACACGCTCCACGCCCACCAGCCGAGGACGAGGAGGACGGGCAGCCCCAGCACCCGCAGGGCGCCCAGCATCAGGCGCGCGGTACGGCTCATGCGGGCGCCTCCCCTCGGACGGAGGGGTGCCAGGCCAGCAGCCACCGCTCCAGACGGCGTACCGCGAGGTTGACGACCACGCCGATGATCCCGGCGAGGGTGATCAGGGCGTACACGGTGGCGACGGCGCCGCCGGACTGGGCGAGCTGGATGCGCAGCCCGAGTCCCGGGCTGCCGATGACCAGTTCGGCGGTGACGGCGAGGATGAAGGCGACGGAGGCGGCGAGCCGCAGGCCGGTCATGACGTACGGGAGCGCGGTGGGCCAGACGAGCCGGCGCAGCGTCGTCCAGTGGCCGAGCCGGTAGGAGCGGGCGGTCTCGCGGGCGACGGGGTCGACGTCGGCGACGCCGTACAGCACCTGGATGAGCACCTGCCAGAACGCGGCGTAGACGACCAGCAGGAGGCTGGAGCCGAGGTCGGCGCCGAAGAGCAGGGTGGCGAGCGGGATGAGCGCCACGGAGGGGATGGGGCGGAGGAACTCCACGGTGGAGGCGGTGGCGGCGCGGGCGCCCGGGACGGCGTCGATGAGCGTCCCGAGCACGACGGCGAGGACGAACGCGATGCCCAGGCCCAGGGCCCAGGCGCTCATGGTGTCGCCGAGGGCCGACCAGAGTTGGCGGGTGGTCAGTTCGCGGCCGAGGGTGCGCAGGATCTCGCTCGCCGGGGGCAGGTAGTCCCGGGACACCCAGCCGAGTCGCGGGACGGCCTCCGCGATGCCGAACAGCACCGCGAGGCCGGCCGCTCCGTACGCGGCGTCGCGTCCCCTCATGGCAGGAGGGCCGCCAGGTCGGCGTCCTTGGTGAGCGTCCCGTCCTGGCGGGCGTCGTCGGCGACGGTCTGCACGGAGTCCCGGTTGATCTCCGTCGGCCACTTGGGGAGCTTGATCGCGGCGATCGCCTCGGCGGGGATCGAGGTGTACGACTTGAGCGTCTCGCGCACGGCGTCGGGGTGCGCGTCCGCGTAGGCGAGGGCCTCGTTCATGGCGGTGGTGAAGTCCTTGACCAGCTCCGGGTCCTTCTGGAGCGTCTGCTGCGTGGTGAAGTACATGGCCACGGTGAGGTCCGGGGCGGCGTCGGCGTAGGGCCAGGCGACGGCTCGGGCGCCCTGGCCGGTTGCCTGGGTGACGAAGGGCTCGACCTCCCAGATCGCGTCGACCCGGCCCTTGGAGAGGGCGGCCGGCATGTCCGGGAAGGGCATCTCGACGAACTCGACCTTGGAGGCGTCGCCGCCGTCCTTGCGCACGGCGGCGCGCACGGTCGTGTCGCCGATGTTCTTCAGCTGGTTGACGGCGACGGTCCGGCCCGCGAGGTCCTTGGCGGACTTGACGGGGCTGCCGGCCGGGACGAGGACGGCGCTGTAGTCGGTGTCCCGCTCGCCGGTGGAGGCGACGCCGTTGGCGACGACCTTGAGCGGGAGACCCTGCTGCTGGGCCGTGAGGAGGGAGGTGGTGTTGGCGAAGCCGAAGGCGAACTGGCCGCCCATCACGCCGGTGATGCTGGCGGCGCCGCCCTGCACCGAGGTGATCTTCGCGTCGATGCCGTGCTTCTTGAAGAAGCCCTGGCTCTGGGCGAGGTACACGGGCGCGGTGTCGACGATGGCGATGGCGCCGACCGTGACGCTCCGCGTGCCTCCGCCACCGGAGGAGCCGCCCTTGCCTGCGGGGGCGTCGGAGTCGCCGCAAGCGGTGAGTCCGGCGGCGAGGAGCGCTGCCGCCGTCAGGAGCAGGGGAAAGGTGCGACGCATGGGCACTCCCTGATCTGATCAGTTCCGTTCGCACAGTGAACTGTCGTTCATTGGGTGGCGCGCCAAGTGACGGTAGGGGCGTGGCGCGGCCGCGTCAACGGATCGCACAACGGCCGGCCGATGTCAGCCGTGTCGCGGACGGGAAAGCAGGGGTGCAGGGGGCGCGAGAGGTGTCAGTCTGCGGAGAAAATCACGGATTGAGTGGATTTACCCCTGGTGGTCGGCTTGCGCCCTGAGTAGATTGGGATGTGGCCTACGGGGCGAGCGAGGGAGTCCGGTAGCACCGGAGCCGGAGCAGGGAGCAGCGGCTTCCACCGGAACCGGGATCAACGGCCGGGCTGAGAGGCTCGAAGGTCCGGGAAGAGGATTGAGACCGGAGAGCGACCCCTAGCACCTGATCCGGACCATGCCGGCGAAGGGAGTCCCACCTCGTAGGTCGTGGAACTGCAGCCGGTGAGCCCGCGCGGTGAGCGCGGGCTCTCTTCGTGCTCCGGCCGCCGTCAGAGGGCGCTTCCCGCCCGCCAGTCCGCCCAGCTCGCGTTCCAGGCGCCGTAGCCGTTGTTGACCTGGACGGTGTCGGTGGAGTGGACGACGGTCACCGGGTCGCCCGGTGACACGTGCTCGTAGAACCACTTCGCGTCGGCCGTGCTCAGCCCTATGCAGCCGTGACTGCCGTTGACCCGGCCGAACTTGCCCTCGTTCCAGGGCGCGGCGTGCGCGAAGGTGCCCGACGTGGTGAGCCGGACGTCCCACTTCACATCCTTCAGGTTGTAGGCCTCGGGGCCGAAGATGCGCACGGTGCTGGAGTTCATGGTGATGCTGGGCGTCTTCTCCAGGACGACCATCGTGCCGTTCCACGTCTCGAACCCGGGCTTGCCGGTGGAGACGGGGAGGGTGCGCAGGACCTCGCCGCCCCGGCGCAGGGTGAGGGTCTTGCGGGCCGTGTCGACGGTGGTGACGACCGACTCCCCTATCCGGAAGCGGACGACGCGGTTCTGCGTGCCGTAGAGACCGCCGCCCGCGTCGACGCCGTCCAGGTCCATGCGCAGGGTGACCTGGGTGCCGGGCTTCCAGTAGGAGCGCGGACGGAAGTCGACGCGGTCGCGGCCGCTCCAGTCCTTCATCCAGCTCCAGGCGCCGTCCACGGCCGGGTCGGCGCTGACGCCGAGCTTGCGCTCGACGGCCGCCCGGTCCTGTATCGGCTTGTTGAAGACGATCGACACCGGCATGCCCACGCCGACCGTGGTGCCCTTGTCGGGGTGGTACTCCCCCACGAAGGTGCGCTTCGGCTCGGCGGTGGTGAAGGTCGTGTGCTCCGTCAGCCGCTTGCCGTCGGAGGCGGTGGCGCGGACGAGGACGTCGTAGGTCACCCCAGGGGCCAGCCGGCCCGTCGAGGTCCAGTTCTCCTTGGACGACGCGAGCGTGCCGCGCAACGGCCCGGGGCCGGGGGCGGTGACTCGTACGGAGTCGATCCGGGCGGCGGTGGCCCGCACGGTCACCTTGCGGTCGACGGGCACGGCGCGCCCGCCGGAGGCGGGGGCGACGGCGATGGCGGGCCGTGGCTCCGCGGCGTGCGGCCCGCCGCCCCCGGAGCCGCTGCACGCGGACAGCGTCGCGGCGACGGCCAGGGCGAGTGTCGCGGCTCCGGCGCGCAGGTTCCTCCTGCGGTTCCGGGTCCGGTCGTTGGTCATGTGACGGCTCTCCTCCCCTGTCGAGTCGTACTGTCCTCCTGCCCGCACCCGTGGGGGTCCACCACGTGCCGGCAGTGTCAACTCTGCGTGCCGGACGACTCCGTGGCGTCACCGTTCCGTAGCAGGCGTGTACGCGCGGAACCCGGGTCCGGCCCGGCCCCGTGTTCCGCGGCAGCACGGCCGCGTGGCCGCGTGGCCGCACGGCAGGCCCGAAGACCCGGGGGGACGTCATGGAGCGCAGGAACACGAGGCGGGCCGCGATCGCGGTGGCACTGGCGGCGACGGCGGCGGTGCTGCTGACGGGATGCCAGGGGGAGGACGACGTCGCGGGCGGGACGCCCTCGCCGTCCGCTCCCTCGTCGGCCGCGCCGTCCCGCAGCGCGGGGGACACCGTTCCGGTCTCCAGCACGACGCCGGTGCCCGGGGGTTCGGGGGGTTCGGGTGGCGCCGGGGGCTCCGCGTCCTCCACCGGTTCCGGGGCCCCGGCCGGCGCCGCGGCCCACTGCGGCGCGGAGGACCTGGAGGCGACCGCGGCGCGGCAGGCCGCCGACCGACCGCAGGGAACGGGCACCGGCGCGGCGGTGATCGGGTTCACCAACACCTCGGGCGCCCCCTGCGTCCTCGAGGGCTTCCCGACGGTGGCCGGGGCGGCCAACGGCTCCCCGGAGATGAACGTGCCGTTGACGGTGCGGCACACCGGTGCGCCCGCCCCCGTCACGCTGGCGCCGGGCGGTCGCGCCTGGGTCAAGCTGACGTTCCACCAGGTGCAGGGCGAGGGCGAGGGCGACGGCTACTGCGACTCGGGCGAGGCCCCGGTGCAGTACCCGACGTTGGTGCTGGGCCTGCCCGGCGGGGCGGGCAGGCACCAGGTCGCCCTGGACGACGGGGTGTTCGCCGAGTGCGACGGCGTCGTCGCCGTCACCGCGCTCTCGGCCACCGAACCCTCCTGAGGCCGGGGGTCCCGCCCCGGGGTCAGCCGGCCGTCGCTGCGGCTTCCACCGTGAGGGTGCCCGCGTCCGCGTCCAGCACGGCGGGGACACCGAGCGGCACGGTCAGGCTGGTCTCGCAGTGCCCAAAGCCCAGCTCCTCGACGACCGGGACGCCGAGCCCGCCCAGCCGGTCCAGGAGCACCGCCCGCACCTGCTCGTAGGGGCCGCACTCCCGCCAGGAACCGAGGGCGACGCCGGCCACCCCGTCCAGCCAGCCTGCCCGCAGCAACTGGGTCAGCATCCGGTCGATCCGGTACGGCTCCTCGCCGATGTCCTCCAGCAGGAGGATGCCGCCGGGCACGCCGGGCCGCCCGTCCGGCGTGCCGAGACCGGAGGCGAGCAACGCCAGGCACCCACCGACGGTGACACCGCGTGCCGTGCCGGGGACGAGCGCGCGGGCGGTCGGCGCGCCGAGGACACGCGTGCCCTCGGGCTCGAAGAGGGTGTCCCGCAACTGTGCTCGCGTGGGCTCGTCCTTGAGGAAGCCGTGCGCCGCGACCATGGTGCCGTGGAGGGTGGACAGGCCCAGCCGGACCGCGAACGCCTCGTGCAGCGCGGTGATGTCGCTGAAGCCGAGGAGCGTCTTGGGCCCGGCCGCCCGCAGCGCGTCCCAGTCCAGGAGGTCGCTCATGCGCTGGGTGCCGTAGCCGCCGCGCGCACAGAGCACCGCGGCCACCGACGGGTCGCACCAAGCCTCCTGGAAGTCGCGGGCGCGGGCCGCGTCCTCTCCCGCCAGGTAGTCGAAGGTGGGGTGCCGGTCCAGGACGTGCGGCGCCACCACGGGATCGAGGTCCCAGCCGCGGAGGATGTCGAGCCCCGCGTCCAGGCGCTCCCGGGGCACGGGTCCGCTGGGCGCGACCACGGCGACCCGGTCGCCGGGGACGAGGCGGCGGGGGCGGATGAGTGGGACGAGCGGTGTCACTTGGTGAGCTCCAGAGGTGCTACGGCGGGCGGGGTGAAGCCGAATACCTGCCCGTACAGGGCGAGTTCGGCCTCCAGACAGGTGATCATCGTGTCCTCGCGGCGGAAGCCGTGGCCCTCGCCCTCGAAGGTGAGGTAGGCGTGGGGGATGCCTCGCCCCGTGATCCGCTCGAGGAACCGCTCGCACTGCACGGGCCGGCAGATCACGTCCTCCAGCCCCTGCAGCAGCAGGAAGGGTACGGCCAGCCGGTCGGCCCGGGTGACCGGCGAGCGCTCCCGGTAGCGCTCGGGGACCTCGGCGTAGGGCCCGACGAGCGAGTCGAGGTAACGGGACTCGAAGTCGTGGGTCTCACCGCCCTGGGCCCAGCCGGTGAGGTCGAGCAGCGGGTACTTGATCACGCCGCAGGCGTACACGTCGGTACCCGTGAGGGAGGCCGCGCTCGTCCAGCCGCCCGCGCTGCCGCCGCGGATCGCGAGCCGCTGCCCGTCGGCCGTCCCCTCCTGCGCCAGCGCCCGCGCGACGGCGGCGCAGTCCTCGACGTCGACGACCCCCCACTGCTCGCGCAGCCGCTCGCGGTAGGCGCGCCCGTAGCCGGTGGAACCTCCGTGGTTGACCTCGACGACGCCGATCCCCCGGGAGGTGAAGTAGGCGATCTCCAGGTCGAGCACGAGCGGTGCCCGGCTGGTGGGACCGCCGTGCACCCAGACCACGTAGGGCGGCAGCTCTCCCTCGGGCGCGGCGAAGTAGGGGTTCGCCGGCGGATAGAGCTGGGCGTGGATCTCCCGTCCCCCGGGCCCGGTGAAGGTGCGCTCCACCGGGTCGGGCAGGAACTCCGGCGGCACGGTGTCGTGGTGGGCGGCACCGATGACACGGGTCCGCCCCGTACAGGTGTCGAGCTCCAGGACCTCGAAGGACGTGCGGGCCGAGGCGGCCACGGCGACCACCCGGGTGCCCTGCGTCGCCAGCGCCGCGGTCCACTCGCTCCACGGTCCCGGCACGTCGGCCAACTCGCCGGTCGCCGGGTCGAGTATCCCCAGGCGCTGGGCGCCCTTGCCGTGCAGCACCGCCAGCGTTCCGGAGGCGAGCGGTGCGAACCACCTCGCCCCCATCTGCCAGCCGGGTCCTGCGAACTCCTCCTGCGCCGGCCGCAGGTTGACCGCCTCTCCGGTGGCCGGGTCGACACGGTGCAGGTTCCACCAGCCGTCACGGTCGGTGGCGGCGATCAGGGTGCCGTCGGGTGTCCACTCCGCCTGGGCGACGGACTCCGCGGGGCCGCCGAGGATCGTCCGGGCCGGGCCGAAGGTGCCGTCCGGACCGACGGCGGCGTGCTGGAGCTCCGTTCCGTCCCAGGGCATCCGGGGGTGGTCCCAGGCGATCCACACGACCTGCCGACCGTCCGGTGAGAGGCGCGGCGCGGTCACGAAGTCGTGCGAGTCGTCGGAGAGTTCCCGTACGGCCCCGCGGTCCTCGGCGGCCGAGCCGTCGAGCGGGACGGCGGCGACGACCCGCCGTACGTCGCTCGGCCCCTCCCCGGTGAACTCCTCCAGCACGCACCACACCTCACCGCGGTCCGGATGGATCTGCGGATCGGCCCAGCGCAGCCCGTCGCCGACCGGCGAGAGCGGGGTGAGCGGCCGCGGAGAGGCGCCGGGCGCGTCGGGCTCGTAGGCGTACAGCCGCTGGTCCGGGAAGTGGGAGAAGACGATCAGCGGTCCCGCGCCGGGACGGTCGGTGCCCGCCCAGGCCCGGCCGCCGTACTCGATGACACGGGTGCGGACGTTCCACGGCGCGGGCAGCGGGCTGCCGACCGTGCCGTCCGCGCGACGGCGCACCAGGGCACGGCGGCCGCCCTCGGCCGGGCGGGGTTCGGTCCACCACACCTCCTCGCCGACGAACGCGGGGAACTCGGGGCGTCCGTCGTGGGAGGCGGCGGTACGGGCGTCGACCGGCGACTCCCAGGCACCGTAGGGGGCGATGATCGGGGCGCGCGTCATCGGGCTGCTTCCTCGGTCGTGTCCTGCCGGCCCAGCATGAACCGGTCGAGTACGCGGACGCCGAAGTGCAGTCCCTCCACCGGGACCCGCTCGTCGACGCCGTGGTACATCCCCGCGTAGTCGTAGCCCTCGGGCAGCTTCAGCGGAGAGAAGCCGTACCCCGTGATGCCGAGCCGCGAGAACTGCTTGGCGTCGGTGCCGCCGCCCATGACGTAGGGCACGACGTGGGCGTCCGGGTCGAAGTGGATCAGGGCCTCGCGCATCGCGGCGTAGACCGGCGCGTCGAGAGGGGCCTCCAGCGGGATCTCGCGGTGGTGGAACTCCCAGTCCACGTCCGGGCCGGTGAGTTCGTCCATGGTGGCCGCGAACTCCTCGTCGGCGCCGGGCAGGACCCGGCCGTCGACGTAGGCGACCGCGGTGCCGGGGATGACGTTCACCTTGTAACCGGCCTCGAGCACGGTCGGGTTGGCGCTGTTGCGGATCACCGGCTCCACCAGGGCGGCGGCGGTGCCCAGCTTGGTGAGCAGGGTGTCGACGTCGTCGAAGTCGGGCTCGACCTCGTGCAGTGCGGCCAGTTCGGACAGTGCCGCCCGCACGGTGGGGATGATCCGCACCGGCCAGTGGTGCTCGCCGATGCGGGAGACGGCCGCGGCGAGCCGGGTCACCGCGTTGGTGCGGTTGACCTTGGAGCCGTGACCCGCCCGGCCGTGCGCCGTGAGCTTCAGCCAGGCCGTGCCGCGCTCCCCGGCCGCGACCGGGTACAAGCGCAGCCCGGGCCCGGCGTGGAAGGTGAAGCCACCGGACTCGCTGATGCCCTCGGTGCAGTCGCGGAAGAGTTCCGCGTGCTGCTCCACGAGGTAGGTCGCGCCGTAGGTGGCGCTGTCCTCCTCGTCGGCGGTCAGCGCGAGCACGATGTCCCGCTCGGGACGCAGGCCCCTCCGGGCCCAGGACCGCACGGTGGCGAGCACCATCGCCACCGTGCCCTTCATGTCGACCGCGCCCCGGCCCCAGACCACCCCGTCCCGGACCTCGCCGGAGAAGGGGTGCACGCTCCAGTCCTCGGCCTGGGCGGGCACGACGTCCAGATGACCGTGGACCAGCAGCGCGCCCCGACCCTCCCCGGCGGGTGAGGTGCCCGCGATCCGCGCCACGACGTTGGCCCGGCCCGGCGCGGACTCCAGGACGCGGGCCTCGATCCCGGCCTCGTCGAGCAGGCCAGCGGCGTACTCCGCCGCGGGACGTTCGTTGCCGTCCCCGCCGCCGCGGTTGGTGGTGTCGATCCGGATCAGCTCCGAGGTGAAGCGGACCGCCTCGTCCAGTGCCCGGGTGTCAGCCATACTGCTCCTCCACAGCTGCCGAGACGAGGGTGGTCACGGCCTTGTAGCAGCGGATCCCCTCGTACATGGTCGGTGAGGTGTAGGAGACGCGGCGCTCGCCCGTGCGCTCCACACCGGGCACGATCGCGGCGGCTCCCGCCAGGTGCGCCGCGTCGAACTCGACCTCGATCGTGAACGGCCCGCCCCGCACGGGCTCGTGGCGCACCGCGAGCGACGCGGCGTCCTTCGCGGCGGCGCGGATGTCCGCGGCCGTGCGCGCCGGCGGCCGGCACACGGCCGCGTACCGCGACACGTAGTCCTTGACGGCGACCGTGCGCGCGGCCGGCGCGTAGTCCCGGGCGTCGACGCCGGTCCGGTCGTCCCCCGTGACCAGCACGACGGGCACCCCGTACTCGGCGGCCACCAGCGCGTTCAGCCGTCCCTCGCTCGCGGGCGGGCCGCCGTCGACCCACACGCCGGTGATGGAGTTGGGGAGGTAGGTGTGGGCGAGCACCCCTTCCGTCCCCGCGCCCGTGTGGAACCCGACGAAGGCGATGCCGTCCACGTCGCCGTGCTGCACGCCCTCGACCATGGAGAGGTCCTTGTGGCGTCCGGTGACCATCTCGGCCCGCTCGTCCAGCTGCTCCAGCAGCAGGTTCCGCATCGACCAGTGGGCCTCGTTGACCAGGACCTCGTCGGCGCCGCCGTCGAAGAAGCCGGCGATCGCGGCGTTCACGTCGGACGTGAACAGGTGCCGGAACCGCTGCCAGCCCTCCGTGCCGGGCAGGACGTCACCGGGCCAGGTCACCCCGGTGGCGCCCTCCATGTCCGCGCTGATCAGGATCTTCATGGCATGGAACGTTACGCAAAGTCACCGCCCCGCACCAGGCCCCCGCCCCGCCTGTGGAAAACTTCAGTGGCCCAGACCGGTGGCGGTCAGCGCGCACCCCCTGCCACCAGCCAGTTCGTCGGCACCTCGAACCGCGAACCGTCCGCCCGCCGCTCCGTCGTCACGAGCGGGACCTCACCGCGCGCGAGCACCTCCATCCCCGCCTCGCGGAAGAGCTCCGCGACCGTCCCGTCGGGCATCTCGGCCGGCGCGATCCCGTGCGTGAAGATCGCCGCGAGCTTGGCGGGCGGGCCGCCCGGCCGCTGCGCGAGTCCCGTCAGCACGTCCTTCGCGGACGCCGCGGGTTCGTCGGCGAACACCCGGCCGCGCCCGCCGGTCAGCACCGCGATGCCCTCGACCACCGGTGCGCGTTCCGCGGGCGGGCACTGGTGGAGCACTCCGCGCATGTACACGTTCACCTCGCCCAGCTCCTCGGCCAGCCGCCGGACCGCCTCGGGGTCGGCCGCGTCGAGCTGCCGGTACTCCGCGACGCCGCCCGGGTCCTGGTGCCGCGCGTGGCCGATCGCGGCCGCCGCGAGGTCCACCCCGACGGCCCGGCCGTACCGCCCCGCGAGGAAGCGGGTCTGGGTGCCGTTGCCGCAGCCGAGGTCGACGACAGGCAGCGACGGGTCGAAGTGCTCCTCGAAAAACGGGAGGTGGGCCGCCGCGGTGACCTCCGCCTCCGCGTCCCAGAACGCCGCCCCCGGTTCTCCGGGGGCGTCCCGCCAGAAGCCCTCCCACGCCTGCAGATTCGTGCCGGTGACGTCCATGCGATCTCCCCAGGTCCACGTGTCCGTCGCCGCGGACCGCTCCGGCCGCGCGGCCGAAGCCCCGTCAGGGTCCGTGCTACAGGCGGTGCCCGGCGCGGGCAAGCCTGCGGGTGGAAGTCGTGACCTGGTGTTCGCTACGTTCGAGGACCCGCCGGGATCCGACCGCCGCGTCCCGCGGCCGGCCGCCACGGCAGGGCCTGCTCGAACCAGACCGTCTTGCCCTGTGCCGTACGGCTCGCGCCCCACCTGCGGGCGAGCCGGCTCACGATCCGCAGGCCCCGCCCCGACTCGTCCTCGGGTCCGGCGCCCACCAGGACGGGCACCGCGTGGTCGTCGTCCGAGACCTCGCACAGCAGCGCGTCGGTGCGGACCAGGCGCAGCTCGACGTGCCGGGAGTGCGCGTGCCGGACGGCATTGGTGACCACCTCGCCGACCATCAGCTCGGCCGCCTCCGCGGCCTCGTCCAGTCCCCAGCGCTCCAGCGCGCCCCGGGTGAGCACGCGGGCCCTGCCCACCTCGCGGGGGTCGAGGGCGAGCTGCCAGCTGACGACGTCCTCACGGGGGATGCCGTTGAGCCGGGCCATCAGCAGGGCCACGTCGTCCTTGCGGCCGCCCGGCGGGTTGAGGGCGCGGATGATCGTGTCGCAGGCGTCGTCCATGGAGGCCGCAGGGTGCGCCGCGCTCTCGCACAGCGCGGCGAGACCGGCCCCGATGTCCTGCCCGCGCACCTCGACCAGCCCGTCGGTGCACAGCACGAGCCGGTCACCGGGGCGGACGGCCACCTGGACCGTCTCGAAGGGCACGCCCCCGATGCCGATGGGCGCGCCCGTCGGCACGTCGAGCAGTGCGCTGCGGCCGTCCTCCGCGCGCACCAGCACGGGCGGGATGTGCCCCGCGTTGGCGATGTGCAGCTCGGACCGGATCGGGTCGTACACGGCGTACAGGCACGTGGCGAGGTAGTGCTCGCCCAGGCGCTGCGCCAGGTCGTCGAGGTTGCGCAGCAGCTGCGCCGGTGGCATGTCCAGCGCGGCCATGGTCTGCACGGCGGTGCGTAACTGGCCCATCATGGCGGCCGCGTTGAGGCCGTGCCCCATGACGTCGCCGACGACGAGGGCGAGCCGGGAGCCGGGCAGCTTGATGGTGTCGAACCAGTCGCCGCCGACGCGCCCCAGCCGGGTGCCGGGCAGGTAGCGGGTCGCCACGTCGCACCCCGGCATGCGCGGGGTGATCTGCGGCAGCATGCTGTCCTGCAGCGTGTCGGCGACGTTCTCCTGGTAGGTGTACATCCGGGCGTTGTCCAGGACGAGCCCGGCGCGGGCGGCGAGTTCGGCGCCCGTGACGCGGTCCATGTCGTTGAACGGCGGTCGCTCGCCGTGCCGCAGCAGGATCATGAAGCCGAGGACGACGTCGCGCGCCTTCAGCGGCACCACGAGCATCGACCGCCCGGTGATCAGCGGACGGATGTCGCGCTTCTCGAACTGCGAGGCGATCGCCTCACCCATGGGTTCGGTGATCCTGGGCACCAGCACCGGCCGGCCGCTCGTCATGCACTGGAAGAACGGGGTGTGCTCGGGGAACGGCATGGACTCGCCGACCGGTACGACGTCGTCCCAGCGGCCGGGCTCGTCGGTGTGCTCCAGGGCGGCCCGGTACCACATGGTGGTGACGTCGGGCGGCCCGTCGGGGAAGCCCTCGCCCGCCAGCACCTGTTCGCGCAGGTAGGTGCCCGCGACGTCGGTGAAGCGGGGGACGACGGCCGCGCTGACCTCGCGGATCGTACGGGTCAGGTCCAGGGAGCTGCCGATGCGCCCGCTGACCTCGTTGAGGAACTCCAGGCGCTCGCGGACGGCGGCGTACTCCAGGTCGGGCTCGAGCTCCTCCGGCGCGGTTGCGTGCGGCGCGGCGGCGGCCTCACGGGCCGCGCGCTGCCTGCGGGCCCTGCGTTCCTCGCGCCGGGGCACACCCCAGTCGGGGGTGACGGGCACCCGGTCGTGCCGGCTGATCTCCAGCACGGGGTAGCCGAGTTCCAGCACCTGGGAGACGATCCGCCCGCTCTCGGCGACGCTCATGCTCGGCAGGATCTCCGGGAGGCGCTTGGCAAGCCCGTCCGCGCCGGGGAACTCGGTGTGCAGCGCGAAACCTGGCGCGATCCGCTCGGACTCCCCGGGCGGGGAGTCGTCCTCGCCGTGCACCAGGGCGGCGTCGGCGGCCAGCACCAGCAGGCGCTCGGGACCGGGACCGACCAGCGGGTAGGCCCACCACAGGACGTCGGCCGGGACGCCCCCGGGGTCGGGGTAGGGCCCCTGGTTGAGCCGGGCGCGTCCGGCGGTCGGGTAGGAGGTCGCCCCGCTCAGCGGGGCGTCGAGGCCGGCTCCGTCCGGCGACCCGGGGCCGTCCGGGCCGGGCTCCTCGCCGAGCGCGCCGGAGACGGGCAGCAGATCGACGGCCGCGCGGCCGACGGCCTCCTCCCGGGTACGCCCGAAGAGCTTCCGCGCGCCGGTGCTCCAGTGCGAGACGTGCCCGTCGCCGTCGACCACGACCACGGCGAGGGGGATGCGTCCGGTGAGTACGGTCCGCTGCTCCGGCAGCGCGGCGCGGCTCCCCTCCCCCGGTGGAGTGCGACGTTGCATGACGCGTCCGGCTCCTTCCCCTGCGGCGCCCGGATCCCGACCGAGGCCCGGAGGTGGTCGGCCCCCGGCGCAAGATCTGCGGCTCCGCAACCACGGTACGACCGACACCGGGTGCCGCGTAGGGCATTGGACGAATCCGGTGTGCGCCCGCGCCCCGCCGTGGATGCGCCGGAGCATGCGCGGGCGCACACACAGGCACTGAAGGGCCGTCAGGGGAGGGTCAGTCCTCGTGTCCCAGGTGCACGTCGCGTTCGGTGCGCTCGCCGCCGCTGAGCCGCAGCACGGTGGCCACCGGCGGGTATCCCGAGGCCACGACCGTGTACTCGCCCGCCGCCAGGTCGACGAAGCGGAAGACGCCGTCCGGGCCGGTCGTCACGGTGTCCTGGACGTTGCCCGCCGCGTCCAGCAGGGTGACCCGGGCGTCCTCCACCGGGCTGCCGCCCGGGCCGCGCACGGTGCCGCGCAGCAGCGCGCCGCCCGCGAGTTCGACGTCCTGCCGGGTCTCCCGGGCCGCGTGCACCGACACCGGCAGCGCCGCGGGCCGGTAGGCGGGGGCGTTGGCGGCGAGCGTGTACTCGCCCGCGACGAGGTCGCTCAGGACGTAGTCGCCGTCCCTCCCCGTGCGGGTGGTGGCCACCACGTCGCCGCGGGAGTCGGTGAGGGTGACGGTGGCCTCCCGTACGGGCGTGCCGTCGGCGGTGCGCACGGTGCCCGCCAGCCGTCCGGCGCCGCCGAGCACCACGTCGAGCTCGACCGGGCGCTCCCCGACGGTCACGCTGACGGCCTGGGGCTGGTGCCCCCCGGCGGCGGCGATCAGCACGTAGCTGCCGCTGCCCGGGGTGCTCAGCGCGTAGCGCCCGTCCTCGCCGGTGGCGCCGCGCCCGATCTGGCGGCCGGTCACATCGATGAGGGTGAGCGCCGCCCGGCCCACGGTGCTGCCGTCGGCGTGCTGGACGGTGCCGCACACCGGGACACCGACGGTCTCGGCCTTGCGGGCGGTGGGGACGTGCTGGGTCACCAGGGGTTTCTCCTTGAGCAGGAAGGCGAGCAGGAAGCCGAGGGCGAGCACCGGCACCAGGTAGAGGAAGATCCGCGGCATGGCCTCCGCGTATGCGCTCACATAGGCGTCGCGCAGCGGCGCCGGCATCGCGTGCACCATGTGCGGGGTGATGGACTGGGGGTCCGGCAGGTCGACGCCGTCCGGCAGCCGGTCGGCGAGCCCGTCCGCGAGCCGGTTGGCGAACAGGGTGCCGAAGACGGCCGCCCCGACCGAGCCGCCGATCTGCCGGAAGAAGTTGTTGGCGCTGGTGGCGGTGCCGAGGTCGGCGGGCCGCACGGAGTTCTGCACGGCGAGGATCAGCACCGGCAGCACGAGCCCGATGCCCAGCCCCAGCACGCCCATGTAGACGCTGTACTCGACGCGTGGGGTGTCCCGCTCCAGCAGCGACAGCAGCCACATTCCGGCCACCGAGAGCGCCCCGCCGAGCAGCGGGAAGACCCGGTAGCGCCCGGTACGGCTGATCATGTGGCCGGAGACCACGGAGGCCAGGACGACGCCGAGCATCATGGGCAGCATCAGCAGCCCGGACTCGGTGGCGCTGACGCCGTTGACCATCTGCAGGAAGGTCGGGAGGTAGCTGGCGGCGCCGAAGAGGCCGACGCCGACGACGGCCCCGATCAGGGCGGAGACGGTGAAGACGCCGTCGCGGAAGAGCCGCAGCGGGATGACCGGTTCGACGGCGAACCGTTCCACCACCACGAACAGCACGGCGCAGACGAGCGTCGCCGCCCCCAGTCCGACGATCACGTCCGAGCGCCAGGCGTACGTCGTGCCGCCCCAACTGGTCAGCAGCACCGCGCAGGTGGAGCCGGCGGCCAGCAGCAGCGCGCCCAGCACGTCCAGCCGGGGGCGCACGGCCGGACGCGGCAGTTTCAGCACGACGGCGATGACGGCGAGGGTCAAAAGACCGAAGGGCACGTTGATGTAGAAGCACCAGCGCCAGGAGGCGTGGTCGGTGAAGAAGCCGCCGAGCAGCGGGCCGGCCACGGAGGCCAGGCCGAAGGAGGCGCCGATCAGGCCCATGTAGCGGCCGCGTTCCCGGGGCGGGACGATGTCCGCGATGATCGCCTGGACGCCGATCATCAGCCCGCCGCCGCCGACGCCCTGGACGGCGCGGAAGGCGATCAGCTCGTCCATGGAGCGCGACCAGCCCGCGAGGGCGGATCCGATGACGAAGACGACGATGGCGAACTGGAAGACGCTCTTGCGCCCGAAGAGGTCGCCGAGCTTGCCGTAGATCGGCAGCCCCACGGTGGAGGCGAGCAGGTAGGCGGTCACGGCCCAGGACATCTTGTCCAGGCCGTGCAGTTCGCCGACGATCTTGGGGAGCGCGGTCGCCACGATCATCTGGTCGAGGGCGGCCAGCAGCAGGGTCAGCATGAGCCCGAGGAAGACCAGTCGCACCCTGCGGGGGCTCAGTCCGGGGACGGGCGCGTCCTGCTCCCGGAGCGCGGCGGCGGGTCGGTCCTCGGGGCCCGTGCCGGCGCCGGTCGCGTCCGTGAGGGTGCCGGTCTCCTCGGACAGGGTCGTCCCGGTGGTGCCGCCCATCTGCTACCGCTCCCCTCGTCGCGCCTGCCCTGCGACAACGATCAGGGGCGCCGGGGATGCGCCGGAGTGCGGCAGATCCACCCTTTCAAGTGACGTGCCCACCGGCGTGCGCCCGTCGGGCGACCGTCCGGCATGCCGGGCACGGCGTCCGGCACGTCAAAGGAGGCGGCCGGGCGTCGACCGGCCCCGGCCGTCTCCTTTGTACCGTCTGTTACTTCTCCGTCTCCGCGGCGAGCCGCGCGAGCACCGCGTCGTGGATGCGGTTGAGGCCCTTGGGCGCGAAGGTGCGCTCGAAGAAGCCGCCGATGCCGCCGGCACCGGTCCAGCTGCTGGTGACGACCGCCTTGGCGCGGCCCTCGCCGGCCGGGGTGACCGTCCAGGTGGTGACCATGGTGGAGTTGCGGTCGCTCTCGACCAGCTGCCCCGGGGTCGGCTCGGTCACCGCGA
Source organism: Streptomyces sp. NPDC005722 (assembly GCF_040630935.1). Taxonomy (NCBI): domain Bacteria; kingdom Bacillati; phylum Actinomycetota; class Actinomycetes; order Kitasatosporales; family Streptomycetaceae; genus Streptomyces; species Streptomyces sp. NPDC005722. The sequence continues at coordinate 353,644 of NZ_JBEXYN010000004.1, read as the reverse complement.
GAAGGCAGTCCCGGACGCGCTTCTCGGTCGCCTGCAGCCTCCAGTGCACGAGGGTGCCGGCGCCGCTGCCGCCCTCGCGCACCTCGTACTCGCTGTACTGCTCGGGAAGCAGTCGCTGCCGCGTGCCCGAGTAGTCGGCGAGCGCCGCGAAGACGCTCTCCGGGCTCGCCGCGATCTCGCGCTGCGTGGTGGCCTCGACCTGTGCCATCGCCGTCCTCCGTGGATCCGTGTGCCGTCGCCGACAAGCCAATCACCACGGCCGCGTGACCGCGAAATCGGGCCGCCCTCCCGGTGATGCGCCTCCTGACGACGGCTCCGGGACCGACCGGCGATGGGGCCGTAAATCACGTGCCCGGCGCGACGCGGCGCGTTATCGTCGACGGCATGAACGTCACCGGCCCCAGCACCACCGCGACCGCGCGAGCGACCAGCTCGCCGGTTGCCGCCGCCTGACGTACCTCCCTTCCTCACCACCGGCGACCGGGAACGGCCCGCCGGTGGTTTCGTGGTTCCCGCCCCGATCACGGTGCTCGTGCGGTCCCGTTGCCCGGTGCCTCCCCGCCTCTCCACGCGAAGGAGCACCCCCCGTGAACACCGAAGAGATCGTCCGCACGTTCGTCTCGTACTACGAGGAACGCGGCCACCGCCGGATCACCGGATCGACCCTGCTGCCGCCGCCCGGGGACCCCGTGCTGTTCACGACGTCGGGCATGCATCCGCTCACCCCCTACCTGGAGGGGCGTCCGCACCCGCTCGGCGGCCGGCTGGTCAACGTGCAGCGCTGTCTGCGCACCACGGACCTGGAGGAGGTCGGCGACCCCACCCATCTGACGGTCTTCGAGATGCTCGGCACCTGGTCCCTCGGCGACTACGAGGGCCCGCAGAGCCTCGACTGGGGCTACGGACTGCTCACCGAGGGATTCGGCATCGACCCGGGGCGGCTGCACGTCACGGTGTTCGGCGGCGACGACCGTACCGGACCGGACACCGCCTCCCTGGAGTCGTGGGAGAGGCACGGCGTCCCCGTGGAGCTCACGAGCGAGGAGAACTGGTGGTCCAACGGCCCGACCGGCCCGTGCGGCCCCGACTCGGAGATCTTCCTGTGGACCGGTGACACCCCGCCGCGGTCCACCCCCACGGGTGACGACCGCTGGGTGGAGGTCTGGAACCACGTGATGATGCGCCACCGCCGTCTCGAGGACGGCTCCCTTGTGCCGCTCCCCCGGCGCAACGTCGACACCGGCCTCGGCCTGGAACGGCTGGCCTCGCTGCTGCAGGGGCGGACGTCGGTGTTCGAGTGCGACGTCTTCACCCCGTGGCGCCGTCTCGTACCGTCCCTGTGGCCGCTGGACGAGCCGTCGCTGCGCCTGGTCTGCGACCACCTGCGGTCGGCCGTGGTGGTCATCGGGGACGGGGTGCGCCCGTCCCACACCGGCCGCGGCTACGTGCTGCGGCGGCTGGTGCGGCGGGTCCTCACCACCTTGTGGCGGGACGATCCGTCCCGCGGTCTCGGCGACCTGCCGCAGGAGCTCGTCCGGCACACCCTGGACCACTTCCGCCAGTCCGTGGACCCGGACGAACCGCGCCGGGTGCTGCTGGAGGAGGAACGGCGGTTCCGGGGACTCCTGGAGCGTGGCCGTCAGGTACTGGCCCGCCCCCGGTTCCGGGGTCCGCTGGACGAGGAGGACCTCCGCTACCTCCACGACACCCACGGCCTGCCGCGCGACCTCGTCCTGAGCCTGCGTCCGCGGTGACGGCGGAGGTCCGGCCGGGCCCCGGGCGGCGTCGCAGCCGCCCGGGGCCCTCCGTCACGACCACTCACGCACGGTGAAACCCGGGAATCCCATGGATCCCCCTCGACGCTATTCGCTCAGATGTTCTATTCTCGGGAGGAGAGCAACGAAGGAGGCGGCATGAGGTGGGACAACCTGAGCCGCGACACGGCGGCGACCACACCCGCGCTCTTCGGCGTGGACGCCGTGACCCGTACGTTCGACACCCCCGAGTTCCGCGGGATCACCTTCCACGAGGTGCGCGCCCGCACGATCGTCAACCGCGTGCCCGGCGCGTCACGGATGCCGTTCGAGTGGACGATCAACCCCTACCGCGGCTGCAGCCACGCCTGCGTGTACTGCTTCGCCCGCAAGACGCACACCTACCTGGACCTCGACAGCGGCCTGGACTTCGACTCCCAGATCGTCGTGAAGGTCAACGCGCCGGAGCTGCTCCGCCGCGAGCTGGCCTCGCCCCGCTGGCGCGGCGAGCACATCGCCATGGGCACCAACGTCGACTGCTACCAGCGCGCGGAGGGCCGCTACCGGCTCATGCCCGGCATCCTGGCGGCGCTGCGCGACCACGCCAACCCCTTCTCGATCCTCACCAAGGGGTCGCTGATCCTGCGCGACCTGGACCTCCTGGTGCAGGCCTCCCAGGTCACCGACGTGTCGACCGCGGTCTCCGTGGGGTTCGTCGACCGGGAGCTGTGGCGCACCGTGGAGCCGGGCACGCCGTCGCCGGCGAAGCGGCTGGAGGTCTGCCGCACCCTCAACGAGCACGGCATCCCCTCGGGCGTCCTGATGGCGCCGGTGCTGCCGTACCTCAGCGACTCCCCCGAGCAGTTGCGTGAGACGGTCCGGGCGATCGCCGGGACGGGCGCCACGTCCGTCACCCCGCTCGTGCTGCATCTGCGCTCCGGGGCGAGGGAGTGGTTCATGGCCTGGCTCTCCGTGCACCACCCGCGGCTGATCCCCCGCTACAAGGCGCTGTACGCGGACGGCGCCTACGCGCCCACCTGGTACCAGCGCCGCATCACCCGCCAAGTGCACGAATTCGCCGCGGAGTTCGGGATCGGTCCGAGCCGCCCCGCAGCGGCGCGCCGGATCGCCGCACCCGAGGAGGACACCCCGGGGCCACCCGCCGTCGCCGCCGAACCGGCCCAGCCGACGCAACTGACCCTGATCTGATCCCACGAAAAACGGGTGCCCGCCGGACCCGGTCCCCCTTAACGTCGCGGCCATGACGGTTGTGAGGGTGATGACCCGCGACGACATCGACGCCGTGGCGGCGGTCCGCGTCCGGGGCTGGCAGGCGGCCTACGCGGGGATCGTGCCGCATTCGTACCTGGACGCGATGGACGTCGCGGCGGAGGCGGAACGCCGCAAGGAGTGGTTCGACGCGGGCGGCAGCCAGGTGGACAACCTGGTCGCCACGGACGGCGACGAGGTGACCGGCTGGGCCGCGCTCGGCCCGTACCGGGGCGAGCCTGACGACGCCGTGACCGGCGAGCTGTACGCGATCTACGTGCACCCCGACCGGACCGGCCGGGGCACCGGCCGCGCGCTCATGGACGCCGTCCGCGCCCGCGCGCACGAACGCGGCTTCCGCAGCCTGCGGCTGTGGGTGCTCGCGGACAACGCACAGGCGCTGCGCTTCTACGAGCGATCCGGGCTCGCGCCGGACGGCACCGACCAGACCGAGATGTACGACGGCGTCCCGCTCAGGGAGCTGCGGTACGCGACGGATCTGGCCTGAAGCGCCCGGCGAGTCGGCGCGTCGCGGCACTCGGTGCCTCGTCCCGCGCCGAGGCCAGTACCTCCGCCGCCACCGGGTCGCCGGACCGCACCAGGGCGCGGACGATCCGCCGGGGATAGGGCGGCGCCAACAGCCCGACGAGGGCTGCGGTCGCGCGGGGCTCGGCCTCGTAGCGGGCCAGGCCGCGCGCCGCGGCGGAGCGCACCTCCCCGTCCCCGTCCGACGCCGCCGCCGCCGCCGCGAGCAGCGTGGAGAGCGCCTCCGGGCCCCCGATCCGGCCGAGGGAGTCGACAGCCGTGGCACGCAGGCGGGGATCACCGGCGGCCCGGGTCAGCACCGGCACCGCCCGCGCGTCCCCGAGCCGTCCCAGTTCCTCGACGCAGCCGGCGGCCGCCTGGCAGGTCGTCCGGCCCTCGTCCAGGAGCCAGGCGAGGGTGGACGTGAGCGCGGGCAGCGACTCCGGCGCCCGCAACCGCCCCAGCAGGCGCACGGCGGCCAGGGCGTAGGCGATCCGCAGCCGGTTCGTGGCGAGCGCGGCGGCGGCGCGTGCGGTCCGGGGATCGCCGAGCCGGGCGAGGGCTTCGGCCGCCGTGACGTTGCGGATGCCGTCGCGGTGGTTCAGGAGCAGCACCAGGGTCTCGAACGCCCTCCGGTCGCCGGCCCGGCCGAGCATCACGGCGGCGATCTCCCGCTCCTCCAGGGAGCGCGACGGCTCGGTCAGGACGGCGGCGAGCCGGTCCCGGGCCGTGGGGTCGTCCAGCCGCCCCAGGGCGACGAGCGCCGCCGAGGCCACCCCTTGGTCCGGGTCGCCCGCCGCCGCGAGGAACAACTCCAGGTGCGCCGGGTCCCGGTCGCACCCGAGCAGCGTCAGGGCCGGCCGCCTGACGCGGGGCGCCGCCTGACCGGCCTGGCGCAGCAGCATGGGCACGCAGACGGCGGGTAGTACGGGCTCGGTCCCGGACGGCCTGCGCCACGAGGGCAGGTGCCGGCCGATGACGATGCGACTGACGGTGTCCTCGATCAGCCCCGGATACCACGGCGGCTCCTCGGGGGCGAGTACGGCGAGCAGGCCGAAGAGCGGTCCCGTCGCCTCCAGGGGGCGCTGCACCGCCAGCGCTTCCAGGGCGTAGCGGCGCCCCTCCTCCGTGCCGCGGGGAAGCATGACCAGCAAAGGCGGGACGGCGGTGACCTGCCCGCCCGCGACGTCGAGGCGCGCCCGTTCCGTGGGCCCCAGCCAGGGCCGCACCATGGCGGCGGCGTCAGGGGAGGCGGCGAGCCGCCGCAGATAGGAACCGCGTTCCTCGCGGCGCCCCTGGGCGGCGAACTCCAGCAGGCCCAGGACACGGCGCGGTTCGCCGCGCCCGCGCAGCCGCGCGACGTCCGTCTCCCCGGCCCTTACGGCCTCGTACAGCCGGGCCGCGCGCCGCGCCGCGTGACCGGCGCCCCCCTGCACCCGTTCCACGGTTCCCCCTCTCCCCCGTGCGCTCACCCTAATGGCGCGCTCATCTGTGGGAGGCGTAAATCACATGGGCGGGAGGGCTGGCGCCGAGGTTACTCACCGGTTACCCTCTAACCAACGCACGTGGCGGCCTGGTGACGCAGCCGCTTGTGCGGCCGTTGTCGGTTCGGCACCATCGCGGCGCAGCCCCGGGACAGGGCTCGCCGGTTCTCACGCGGGTACGCACACGCACGCGTACGCACCCCCGCGGCTCCTCGACTCTCCCGCCCCGCGCCTGCGCAGCAGAGACGCACGGCGCGGATCCTCAGCATTCGGAGTTCCGCGATGGACCGTCCACGACCCTTCCCCACCGTCGCCATCATCGGTCTCGGCACCATGGGCACCGGCATCGCCGAGGTCGTCGCCCGGGCCGGCCACGAAGTGATCGGCATCGAGATCGACGACGCGGCCGCGCACCGCGCCGTCGCCGCCCTGGAGGCCTCCACCGCCCGCGCCGTGCAGCGCGAGCGGATCACGGAGTCCGAACGCGGCGACATCCTGACCCGTTTCCGCACCTTCCCCGACCTGCAGGCGGCGGCCGACGCCGACCTGGTGATCGAGGCCGTCACCGAGCACTTCGAGATCAAGCGCGAGGTCCTCACGGCGCTCGACGCCATCGTCAAGCCCGGCGCCATCCTCGCGACCGGCACCAACGCGCTGTCGGTGACCCAGCTGGCCTCCCACACCTCCCGCCCGGACCGCGTCCTCGGCCTGCACTTCTTCGCCCCCGCCCCGGCCATGAAGCTGGTCGAGGTGGTCTCCACCGTGCTGACCTCCCCCGAGACCACGGACGCCGTGACCGGACTGGTCCGCTCGTTCGGCAAGGAGCCGGTGGCGGTCGGCGACCGTCCGGGCTTCATCGCCGACGGGCTGCTCTTCGGCTACCTCAACCAGGCCGCGGCCATGTACGAGGCGCGCTACGCCACCCGCGAGGACATCGACGCGGCGATGCGGCTGGGCTGCGGCCTGCCCATGGGCCCGCTCGCCCTGCTGGACCTGATCGGCATCGACACGGCCCAGACCGTCCTGGAGGCGATGTACGAGGCCTCGCGCGACCGGCTGCACGCCCCCGCGCCCATCCTGAAGCAGCTCACCGCCGCCGGCCTCAAGGGCCGCAAGGCCGGGCGCGGTTTCTACAGCTACGAGGCCCCCGGCAGCGCGACGGTCGTCGCGGACGCCGAGACGCCGGCCGCGGCCGGCGGCGCGAGCGGCGGACGTCCCGTGCGCAGCGTGGGCGTCGCGGGCTCGGGCACGATGGCCACCGGCATCGCCGAGGTCTTCGCCAAGGCCGGGTACGAGGTTGTCCTGGCCGCGCGCGGCCAGGAGAAGGCGGACAGGGCCGTCACGGCGCTCGCCAAGTCGCTGGACCGGTCGGTCGCCAAGGGCCGGCTCAGCCAGGAGCAGCGTGACGCCGCCCTGGCGCGGGTGACCGCGGCGGGCTCGCTGGACGCCTTCGCCGACGTGGACCTGGCCGTCGAGGCGGTCGCCGAGGACCTGCCCGTCAAGCAGCAGCTCTTCGCGACCCTGGACAAGGTCTGCAAGCCGGACGCGGTGCTGGCCACGACGACGTCCTCGCTTCCCGTGGTGGCGGTCGCGACGGCGACCACGCGTCCGCGGGACGTCGTCGGCATGCACTTCTTCAACCCGGCCCCCGCCATGAAGCTGGTCGAGGTGGTCCGCACCGTGCTGACCGCCGAGGACGTGCACGCCACCGTCCACGAGGTCTGCGGCCGGATCGGGAAGCACCCCGTGGACTGCGGCGACCGGGCCGGCTTCATCGTCAACGCGCTGCTGTTCCCGTACCTCAACAACGCCGTGAAGATGGTCCAGGAGCACTACGCGACGGTCGAGGACATCGACTCGGCCATGAAGCTCGGCGGCGGCTACCCCATGGGGCCCTTCGAGCTGCTCGACGTCGTCGGGCTGGACGTCTCGCTCGCGATCGAGCAGGTGCTGCACAGGGAGTTCCGCGACCCGGGCCTGGCGCCGGCGCCGCTGCTCGAGCACCTGGTGTCCGCGGGCTGCCTCGGCCGCAAGACGGGCCGCGGCTTCCGCGAGTATGCCCGCCGCTGATCACACGGGCGGCTGGGACGGCCGGGACGGTCCCGGCGGCTGGGGCGGCCTGCTGGGGCCGCCCCACCGCCTCCGGAAACCGGGCCCGGCCCACGCTTCCACGGGAATGCAGTACGTTCGCGGTATGCCCCAGCCCGTGAAGCCCGCCCGTGCGTCCTCCACCACCGCCCAGCGCCATCGTGTCCGCCAGGAACTGGCCGCCGCGGCGATGCACCTCTTCGCGAGCCAGGGGTACGAGGCGACCACGGTCGACGAGATCGCCGCGGCCGCCGGGGTCGCGCGGAGGACGTTCTTCCGGCACTTCCGCTCCAAGGAAGAGGCGATCTTCCCCGACCACGACGACACCCTGGTGCGCGTGGGGCAGGTGCTGGACTCGGCAGAACCGCACGAGCACCCGCTCGACACGGTGTGCCGCGGCATCACCGAGGTGCTGCGGATGTACGCGGAGGCTCCCGAGGTCTCGGTGGAGCGCTACCGGCTGACCCGCGAGATCCCCATCCTGCGGGAGCGCGAGATCGCCTCGGTGGCCCGCTACGAGCGGCTGTTCACCCGCTACCTGCTGGGCCACTTCGACGAGGGCGCCCAGCACGTCGGGGACGACGACCCCCTGCTGGCCGAGGTCGCCGCGTCCGCCGTCGTCGCCGCCCACAACCACGTGCTGCGGCGCTGGCTGCGCGCCGGCGGCAAGGGCGACGTCGAGTCGCAGCTCGACCACGCCTTCGAGGTGATCAAGCAGACCTTCGGCACCGGCATCGGCCGGCGCCCCTCCCCCACCCCGATCCTCGCCTCCGAGCAGGGCGAGGTCATCGTGGCCGTGGCCCGCACCGACGCCTCGCCGGCCGAGGTCATGCGGACGATCGAAAAAGCCCTGAAGGGCGCGTAGCCGCCCGTTCGCGCCCCCGGCGCCCTTCCGCGCCCCGGCATCCCACCGGCGCCCCCAGGCCCTCGTGCCGGGGGCGCCTTCGCGTGTTGCTCAAACGTGAAGCCGTGGCGCCATCTGAGAGAAATTGTTGGCACGCAGTGTCTTGCAGGGTGGCACGCGGTGCCATACCGTGAAAGCAGTCCGGGCGGGCGGCGTGCTGGGATCCGTCGCACGCCGTCTGTCCCCGAGGCCCGGACGCCTGCGTCACAGGCATTCACAGCGCCACCACGCGCTCCCGCTCCATCCGTGCGACCGCCACGGACCGAAGCACCACCGCCGAACCGACGGCACCACCCTCAGCAACCCCCCGACGTTCCCTCAAGCGTCCCTACGTCGCGCTTCGCCGGAGGCATCACCGTGAAGGACATCCTCGACGCAATCATGGCGTCCGAAAGCACGGCCGCGGACTTCGCCGCGCTGCCGCTCCCCGAGTCGTACCGCGCCGTCACCGTCCACAAGGACGAGGCCGGCATGTTCGAGGGCGTTGACAGCCGCGCGAAGGACCCGCGCAAGTCGCTGCACCTGGACGAGGTGCCCGTGCCCGAGCTCGGCCCGGGCGAGGCCCTGGTGGCCGTCATGGCCAGCTCGGTCAACTACAACTCGGTGTGGACCTCGATCTTCGAGCCGGTGTCCACCTTCGGTTTCCTGGAGCGCTACGGCAGGCTCTCCCCGCTGACCAAGCGCCACGACCTGCCGTACCACGTCATCGGCTCCGACCTGGCGGGCGTGGTGCTGCGCACCGGCCCCGGCGTGAACCTCTGGAAGCCGGGCGACGAGGTCGTCGCACACTGCCTGTCCGTCGAACTGGAGTCCGCGGACGGCCACAACGACACGATGCTCGACCCCGAGCAGCGCATCTGGGGCTTCGAGACCAACTTCGGCGGCCTCGCCGAGGTAGCCCTGGTCAAGTCCAACCAGCTGATGCCCAAGCCCAGGCACCTGAGCTGGGAGGAGGCCGCGGCCCCGGGCCTGGTGAACTCCACCGCCTACCGCCAGCTGGTCTCCCGCAACGGCGCCGGCATGAAGCAGGGCGACAACGTGCTGATCTGGGGAGCCAGCGGCGGCCTCGGCAGCTACGCCACCCAGTTCGCGCTGGCCGGCGGCGCCACCCCGATCTGCGTGGTGTCCTCGCCGCAGAAGGCGGAGATCTGCCGCCGCATGGGCGCCGAGGCCATCATCGACCGCACGGCCGAGGACTACCGGTTCTGGAAGGACGAGCACACCCAGGACCCGAAGGAGTGGAAGCGCTTCGGCAAGCGCATCCGCGAGCTGACCGACGGCGAGGACGTGGACATCGTCTTCGAGCACCCGGGCCGCGAGACCTTCGGCGCCTCGGTCTACGTCACCCGCAAGGGCGGCACGATCGTCACCTGCGCGTCGACCTCGGGCTACAACCACGAGTACGACAACCGCTACCTGTGGATGTCGCTCAAGCGCATCGTCGGCTCGCACTTCGCGAACTACCGCGAGGCCTGGGAGGCCAACCGCCTGATCGCCAAGGGCAGGATCCACCCCACGCTGTCGAAGACGTACCGCCTGGAGGACACCGGCCAGGCCGCCCACGACGTGCACCGCAACGTGCACCAGGGCAAGGTCGGCGTGCTGGCGCTCGCCCCCGAGGAGGGCCTCGGCGTCCGCGACGAGGAGCTGCGGGCCCGGCACGTGGACGCCATCAACCGCTTCCGGAACGTCTGAGACCGGGAGGGACCATGAACCAGCGTCAGAAGGATCGTCCGTGGCTGATGCGGACGTACGCGGGGCACTCCACCGCCGAGGCGTCCAACGCCCTGTACCGGCGCAACCTCGCCAAGGGCCAGACGGGCCTGTCGGTCGCGTTCGACCTCCCGACGCAGACCGGGTACGACCCCGACCACGTCCTGGCCCGCGGTGAGGTGGGCCGGGTCGGGGTCCCGGTCGCCCACCTCGGCGACATGCGCCGGCTCTTCCAGGACATCCCCCTGGAGGAGATGAACACCTCCATGACCATCAACGCCAGCGCCATGTGGCTGCTCGCGCTCTACCAGGTGGTCGCCGAGGAGCAGGGCGCCGACGTCACCAGGCTCCAGGGGACGACGCAGAACGACATCGTCAAGGAGTACCTGTCGCGCGGGACGTACGTCTTCCCGCCCGGCCCTTCGCTCCGGCTGACGACCGACATGATCGCGTACACGGTCAACCACCTCCCCAAGTGGAACCCGATCAACATCTGCAGCTACCACCTGCAGGAGGCCGGGGCCACACCGGTGCAGGAGATCGCCTACGCGATGTCCACCGCGATCGCCGTCCTCGACGCGGTCCGCGACTCCGGCCAGGTGCCGCAGGAGCGGATGGGCGACGTCGTCGCGCGCATCTCCTTCTTCGTCAACGCGGGCGTCCGCTTCGTCGAGGAGATGTGCAAGATGCGGGCCTTCACCCGCATCTGGGACGGGATCACCCGCGACCGCTACGGCATCGAGGACCCCAAGCAGCGCCGCTTCCGGTACGGGGTGCAGGTCAACTCGCTCGGCCTGACGGAGGCGCAGCCGGAGAACAACGTCCAGCGGATCGTGCTGGAGATGCTGGCCGTGACGCTCTCCAAGGACGCCCGGGCCCGCGCCGTGCAGCTGCCGGCCTGGAACGAGGCGCTGGGCCTGCCGCGCCCCTGGGACCAGCAGTGGTCCCTGCGCATCCAGCAGGTGCTGGCCCACGAGAGCGACCTGCTGGAGTACGGCGACATCTTCGACGGCAGCCACGTCGTCGAGGCGAAGGTCGGCGAACTCGTCGAGCGGTCCCTCGCCGAGATCGAGCACATCCAGGAGATGGGCGGCGCCATGGCCGCCGTGGAGTCCGGCTACCTGAAGTCGCAGCTGGTCTCCTCGCACGCCGAGCGCCGGGCGCGGATCGAGTCCGGCGAGGAGAAGATCATCGGCGTCAACTGCTACGAGGGCACCGAGCCCAGCCCCCTCACCTCCGACCTCGACGGCGCCATCATGACCGTCGACCCGGAGAACGAGGCGCGGGTCGTCGCCGCCCTCCACGACTGGCGCGACAACCGGGACGAGGTGCGGGCGCAGCGCTCGCTGGAGGCCCTGAAGGCCGCGGCCGCCGGCACCGGCAACCTCATGGAGGCCACCGTGGAGTGCGCCCGGGCGGGCGTCACCACCGGCGAGTGGTCCTGGGCGCTGCGCGACGTGTTCGGCGAGTTCCGCGCCCCCACGGGCGTGAGCAGCGCCCCCGTCGCGGTCACCGCCGAGCCGGGCACCCCGATGGCCGAGGTCCGCCGCAAGGTGGCGCTGACCGCCCGGGAGCTGGGCGCCGGGAAGCTGCGGCTGCTCGTGGGCAAGCCGGGGCTGGACGGTCACTCCAACGGCGCCGAGCAGATCGCCGTACGGGCGCGCGACGCGGGCCTCGAAGTGGTCTACCAGGGCATCCGGCTGACGCCGGAGCAGATCGTATCGGCGGCGGTCGCCGAGGACGTCCACTGCGTGGGCCTGTCGATCCTCTCCGGCTCGCACGCCGAGCTGGTGCCGGACGTGCTCGACCGGCTGCGCAGGGCGGGGGTGGACGACGTGCCGGTGATCGCCGGCGGCATCATCCCGCCGGCGGACGCGGCCAAGCTGGTCGAGTCCGGCGTCGCGGCCGTGTTCACGCCGAAGGACTTCGGGATCACCGAGATCATCGGCAGGATCGTGGACGAGATCCGCAGGGCCAACAAGCTGGACCCGCTGGAGGTCGCCGCATGACCCCCGCGGCGAACACCCGTACGAACACGTTCGACACCCCGGAGGCGCAGCAGAGATGCAGTTCGGCCGTACGTATGAAGAGTTCGAGGTCGGCGCCGTCTACAAGCACTGGCCCGGGAAGACGGTCACCGAGTACGACGACCACCTCTTCTGCCTCCTGACCATGAACCACCACCCGCTCCACATGGACGCGAACTACGCCGAGCGGACCACCGACTTCGGGAAGAACGTGGTCGTGGGGAACTACGTCTACTCCCTGCTGCTCGGCATGTCGGTGCCGGACGTGTCCGGCAAGGCGATCGCCAACCTGGAGGTCGAGTCGCTCAAGCACGTGGCGCCGACCTTCCACGGCGACACCATCTACGGCGAGACGACGGTGCTGGACAAGTGGCCGTCGAAGTCGAAGGACGACCGCGGGATCGTCCAGGTGGAGACCAAGGGCTACAAGCAGGACGGCACCCTGGTGTGCGTCTTCCGCCGCAAGGTGATGGTCCCCACCGCCACCTACGTCAAGGAGCGCGGCGGCGAGCAGCCCGGCCGCCCCGAGCTGAACGCCTAGGAGACAGCAGACATGAGCCGCCTCGCGCAGACCGACGGGCTGACCGACGTCCAGCAGGAGATCCTCTCCACCGTCCGCAGCTTCGTCGACAAGGAGATCATCCCGGTCGCCAACGAGCTGGAGCACAAGGACGAGTACCCGACCGACATCGTCGAGGGCCTCAAGGAACTCGGCATCTTCGGGCTGATGATCCCCGAGGAGTACGGCGGCCTCGGCGAGTCCCTGCTCACGTACGCCCTGACGGTCGAGGAGATCGCCCGCGGCTGGATGAGCGTGTCGGGCATCATCAACACGCACTTCATCGTCGCCTACATGCTCAAGCAGCACGGCACCCAGGAGCAGAAGGACCACTTCCTGCCCCGCATGGCCACCGGCGAGGTGCGCGGCGCCTTCTCGATGTCCGAGCCGGGCCTGGGCTCCGACGTCTCCGCGATCCGCACCAAGGCGGTCCGTGACGGCGACGACTACGTCATCAACGGCCAGAAGATGTGGCTGACCAACGGCGGCACGTCCAACCTCGTCGCGGTGCTGTGCCGGACCGACGAGGGTCAGCCGGAGGGCGCGGCCCCGCACAAGTCCATGACGACCTTCCTCATCGAGAAGGAGCCCGGCTTCGGCCCGAACCCGAAGGTGAAGGGCCTCACCGTGCCCGGCAAGATCGAGAAGATGGGGTACAAGGGCGTCGACACGACCGAACTCATCCTCGAAGATGTGAAGATTCCGTCAAATCGCGTCCTGGGCGGTCAGAGCGGCCGCGGTTTTTACCAAATGATGGACGGCGTCGAGGTCGGCCGGGTCAACGTGGCCGCCCGGGGCTGCGGTGTCGCACAGCGGGCCTTCGAACTGGGGATCGCGTACGCCCAGCAGCGGCAGACCTTCGGCAAGCCGATCGCGCAGCACCAGGCGATCCAGTTCAAGCTCTCCGAGATGGCCACCAAGGTCGAGGCGGCCCACGCGCTGATGGTGAACGCGGCCCGCAAGAAGGATTCCGGCCAGCGCAACGACCTCGAGGCCGGCATGGCGAAGTACCTGGCCTCGGAGTACTGCAAGGAGGTCGTGGAGGACTCCTTCCGCATCCACGGCGGCTACGGCTTCTCCAAGGAGTACGAGATCGAGCGCCTGTACCGCGAGGCACCCATGCTGCTCATCGGCGAGGGCACCGCCGAGATCCAGAAAATGATCATCGGTCGCCGGCTGCTCGAGGAGTACCGGATCCAGGGGTGAATGTCTGGGTTGTGACACTTTGTGCGAGCCAAAGGTCACACCCAGTCATCAAATACCGGCCACTGACTCGACTGCTGGCTTGCCCAGTTGCCGGTGACTCCCGATACCATTCACGGAAAGCCGCCGTCCCCAGCACCATCTTTGCGGCACCCTCCGCTACGAAGGTCTTCCATGCCCCACAGCCATTCCTCTGCACAACGCGACAGCCGGGCCGGCGTACGCCTCGCGCGCGGAGCGTCGCCGTGGCTCCTCCCGACCGTGGCCACCGCGGCGGTCAGTCTGGTCCGCGCCCGCCGCTCCGGGCGCTGGGCGGCCGTGGCCGTCCCCACCACCGCCCTCGCGGCGGGCATGCTGTGGTTCTTCCGCGACCCCGAGCGCGAGATCGCCCAGGGCCGCGTCATCTCGCCGGCCGACGGCGTGGTGCAGAGCATCATGCCGTGGAAGGACGGGCGCACCCGCGTCGCGATCTTCATGAGCCCGCTGAACGTCCACGTGAACCGCGCGCCGCTGGCCGGCACGGTCACGTCCGTGGAGCACGTCCCCGGTGGATTCGTTCCGGCGTTCAACAAGGAGAGCGAGAACAACGAGCGCGTCGTCTGGCACTTCGACACCGAGCTCGGCGACATCGAGATGGTGCAGATCGCCGGAGCCGTGGCGCGCCGCATCGTTCCCTACGTGCCGCAGGGCACCAAGGTGGAGCAGGGCGAGCGCATCGGCCTGATCCGCTTCGGCTCCCGTGTGGACATCTACCTGCCGGAGGGCGTCGAGCCCGCCGTCGAGGTCGGCCAGACCACCGTGGCTGGGGTGACGCGCCTTGACCGTGATTGATCCCGACACCCAGGCACCGTGGGTCGCCTCGGTGGACGAGGACGACGACGATGACATGCCGCTGTCGACGCGCCTGTCGATAGCGGACGGCCTGACCCTCGGCAACGCGATCTGCGGGTTCATGGCGGTGTACTTCACCACCACCGGGGTGCTCGTCCCGCACCTGATGGGCAACACCGACGGCGGCATGACGCGGCACAGCGCCGCCACGGCCGTGCTGCTGATGCTCATGGCCTCGGTCTTCGACCTCTTCGACGGGCTGGTGGCGCGCAAGCTGCGCAGCTCGGCGATGGGTGCGGAGCTGGACAACCTCTCCGACCTGATCAGCTTCGGCCTGGCCCCCGCCTACTTCGTGGTCGTCTGGGGCCTGATCTCGGACGACGCCTACGGCAAGCTGTCGGCCGTGGCGGCGGTCGTGGTGCTGCTGGCGGTCGTCCTGCGCCTGGCCCGCTTCTCCTGCACGACGGTGCGGGAGGGGATCTTCCAGGGCATGCCGAGCCCCTTCGGGGCCATGACGGTCATCTCGGTCGTGCTGCTGGAGTTGCCCTTCATCCCGACGGTGCTGGCCATCGTCGGCGTGGCGTGGCTGATGGTCAGCCGGGTCGAGTACCCGAAGCCGCGTGGCCGGCTCGCGACGATCACGCTCGCCTGGATCGTGCTGAGCATGGGCTGCCTGGTCTGCTGGGCGTTCGCCGTCCCCGGCGGTGACGTGCTGCTGCAGACGGGCGCGGCCCTGCAGATCTGCGCCGCGGCGGTGATCCCGCTGTTCGCGACGACCCGCCGGGTCAACACGATCCGCAACAACCGCCGTGAGGCGCGTACGGCGCAGCTTCCGTAGCCGTACGAGGTACGTGCCAGGGGCCCCGAGCCGGGAAGGCTCGGGGCCCCTGGCGTTCGCCCGGTCAGGCCGGGAGGTCGCGCGCGATGTCCCCGGCGAGGCGTTCCAGCAGCGGCCCGGCCTCGGCCATGCAGCGCACCGGGTCCGGCTCGAGGTCGGTCAGGGCGTACGCCCGCCGGATGCCGGCCGCGCCCAGGGCTTCCCCGGACAGCGTGAGACGGCCGCAGACGGCGACCACGTCCACGTCCTTGGCGCGGGCGGCGGCCGCCACACCGGCCGGGGCCTTGCCGTGCAGGGTCTGCTCGTCCAGCGAACCCTCACCGGTGATCACCAGGTCGGCCCGCTCCAGGGCCGCCGCGAAGCCGAGCATCTCCAGGAGCACCTGGACGCCGGGCCGGAAGGAGGCGCGCAGCCCCACCAGCGCGCCGAAGCCGACCCCGCCGGCCGCACCCGCGCCCGGGGCCTCGGCGGCCGCACCGGCCCCCAGCACCTCCGCGTAGTGGGCCAGGGCCGCGTCGAGCGTCGCGACGTCCTCCGGTGTGGCGCCCTTCTGGGGGCCGTAGACGGCGGCGGCGCCCTTGGGGCCGAGCAGCGGGTTGTCGACGTCGCTGGCGAGGACGACCTCGGTCGCGGCGAGCCGGGGGTCGAGCCCGGACAGGTCCGCCGAGGCCAGCCCGGCGAGCGCCGCACCACCCGGGCCGACCGGTTCGCCGCGGCCGTCCAGCAGGCGGGCGCCGAGCGCGACGAGCATGCCCGCGCCGCCGTCGTTGGTCGCGCTGCCGCCGACGCCGAGCACGATGGACCGGGCCCCCGCGTCGAGCGCCGCCCTCAGCAGTTCACCGGTGCCGCGTGTGGTCGCCGTCAGCGGAGCGAAGACGTCCGGCGGCAGGTGCCGGAGCCCCGAGGCCTCGGCCATCTCCACCACGGCGGTGCCCCCGCGCAGCGCGTACGCGGCGGTGACCGTCTCCCCCAGCGGGCCGGTGACCTCCACCAGCCTCCGTTCGAAGCCCGCGGCGACGGCGGCGTCCACCGTGCCGTCCCCGCCGTCGGCCACCGGCACGGACTCGACGACGAGACCGGGGGCGGCCCGCCGCAGTCCCGACCCGAGCCGCTCCGCCACCTCGACGGCGGTGAGCGAACCCTTGAACTTGTCCGCCGCTATGAGCACCCGCACTGGCCGTGCGTCCGTCACTTTGATCTCCCTTTCGGCAGGTCGCGCCGCTTGGACCCTATCCCGGGGCGCGGGGCGGTACACCGGAGGCATGGCCTTCTCCGCCCTCTCCCTCGACGACCGCGTCCTCGGCGGCTGGCTCGGCCGGATCGCCGGCAACATGCTCGGCAAGCCCGTCGAACGTGGCGACCACTGGACGCGCGACCGGATCGACCGCTACCTGCGCCGTGCCGGGGCGCTGCCGCTGACCGACTACATCCCGGCGCTGGACCCGCCGCCGGACCCGGCCGAGTTCGCGCTGCGCCCGGAGTGGCCGCAGTGCACCCGCGGCAACATCCACGGCAGCGCGCGGGACGACGACGTGGACTACGCGATCCTCGGACTCGACCTGCTGGAGACGTACGGCCCGGAGTTCACCACCGAGCAGGTCGGCGAGCTGTGGCTGCTGCGCCTCCCCTACCTGCAGACCTTCACCGCCGAGCGGGCGGCGTACCGCAACCTCGCCAAGGGGCTGAGGCCGCCGCTGACGGCCACGGCCGACAACCCGTACCAGGAGTGGATCGGGGCGCTGATCCGCGCCGACGTGTACGGCTGGACCTCTCCCGGCGACCCCCGGCGGGCCGCCTCCCTCGCCCGCCGGGACGCGGTGCTGTCCCACACGGGCAACGGGGTGTACGGGGCGATGTGGGCGGCGGCGCTGATCGCGTCGGCGTTCACGGCGCCCGGCGCGCGGGCCGCGCTGGAGTCGGCGCTGCAGCACGTGCCGCCGGGCTGCCGGCTGGCCCGCACGGTGCGCCGGACCATGGCGCTGCACGAGGCGGGGCTGGACTGGGCGGGCACCATGGCGGAGCTGGACGAGGAGAACCGCGGGCTGCACTGGATCCACACCGTCCCCAACGCCGCGCTCGTCACCGCCGGGTTGCTCTACGGCGCGGGCGACTTCACCGCCACGATCGCGCTGACCGTACGCGGCGGCCTGGACACCGACTCCGGTGGGGCGACGGCGGGTTCGGTCGCCGGGGTGCTCTGCGGCGCGTCGGCGATCCCGCCGCAGTGGACCGGGCCGCTGGAGGACCGGGTGCGCAGCGCGGTGTTCGGCTTCGACGGGGCGGCGATCAGCGAGCTGGCCCGCCGCACCGCTCTCCTGGTGCCGTAGGGTCCCGCCTGTGCGATACATCGTGGTGGGAGCGGGCGCGGTCGGCGCGACGATCGGCGGCCGGCTGTACGGGAGCGGGCACGAGGTCGTCCTGGTCGCGCGGGGAGCGCACCTGGAGGCGCTGCGCGAGCGCGGGCTGACCCTGCGGACGCCGGACGGGACGATGACGCTGCCCGTCCCGGTGGCCGGCGGCCCGGAGGAGCTGACGCTGCGCGAGGACGACGTGCTGGTGCTGGCGGTGAAGACGCAGGACACGCAGGCGGCCCTCGACGCCTGGGCCCCGGTGGCGGACCGTCTGCCGCTGGTCTGCGCCCAGAACGGCGTCGCCAACGAACGCATGGCCCTGCGCCGCTTCCGCGACGTGTACGGGATGTGCGTGTGGCTGCCGTCGACCCACCTGGAGCCCGGTGAGGTCGTCGCCCCGTGCGGGCCGCTGACCGGCATCCTCCACCTGGGCCGCTACCCGCACGGAACGGACGACCTCGCCCGGGCGGTCTCCGCGGACCTGGAGAAGTCCTCGTTCGCCGCCCCGGTCGTGCCCGACGTGATGCGCTGGAAGTACGCCAAGCTGCTGTCGAACCTGGGCAACGCCGTCGAGGCCCTGTGCGGCGGCGTGGACGACACGGCGGCCGCGCTCCTGGAGCGGGCCCGGGCCGAGGGTGCGGCGGTGCTCGACGCCGCGGGCGTCCCGTACGCGGGCGTGGAGGAGCAGGCGACGGTCCGCGGGGACCGGGTGAGCCTGCGGCCGGTCGAGGGCTTCGCCCGGGGCGGCGGCTCGTCCTGGCAGAGCCTGACCCGGGGCACCGGCAGCGTCGAGGCGGACTGGCTCAACGGCGAGATCGTGCTGCTGGGGCGGCTCCACGGGATACCCGTGCCGGTCAACGAGACGCTGCGGCGGCTCGCGAACGGTGCGGCGCGCGACCGTCGCGCCCCCGGAAGCCTGGAGGCGGCGCAGGTGGCCGCCGCCGTCGAGGGCCGCGAACCCGTAGGTTGGGGCCCGTGACGACCACCGAATTCTCCGCGTACATCGACAGCCTGCCGAAGATCCTCGCCGGGGCCAGCACGCTCTTCCGCGACGCCGAGGGCCGCATCCTGATCGCCGAGACCACCTACCGCGAGGACGGCAAGTGGGTGCTGCCCGGCGGCACCATCGAGTCGGCCGACGGGGAGACGCCCCGCGAGGCGGCACGCCGGGAGACCCTGGAGGAGGTCGGGCTCGACGTCGAACCGGGCGCCCTCCTCACCGTGGACTGGGTGCAGGGGCCGTCCGGACGGCCGCCGCTCGCCTCGTACATGTACGACGGCGGGGTGCTCGACGAGGCCGCGCTGGGCGCGATCGTGCTGCAGGAGGAGGAGTTGTCCGCCTGGCGCATGGCGACGCCCGAGGAGGCCGAGGAGTACCTCTCCGCCGGCCTCTACCGCCGCGTCCGCGCCGCCCTGGCGGCGCTGGAGGACGGCGCGTTCCCCGTCGAGCTGGTCAACGGGCGTCCCCCGGCGTAGTACCGCGTGCCGCCCGCCGCTGACCGTCCCCGGCGGGCCGGTCAGCGGCCCACCGCGTAGCCCTGCATCCCACGCGGGTTCGCCGCGGAGGACAGCACGCCGGTCTCCGGGTCGCGGGCCACGGCGCACAGGCGGCCCTCGGACCAGGGGGCGCCGACGGTCACGTCGTGGCCGCGGCCGCGGAGCCCGGCGATGACGGACTCCTCGAAGCGGCTCTCCACGGTGAGGCTGCCCGGGCGCATCTCCCGGGGGTGGAAGGAGCTCGGGAAGCTGTCGTTGTGCCAGTTGGGCGCGTCGATGGCGCCCTGGAGGTCGAGACCGCCCCGGACGGGGGCGCGCAGGGCGACGCCCAGGAAGAAGTGCAGCGACCACTGGTCCTGCTGGTCGCCGCCGGGGGTGCCGAAGGCCATCACCGGCACCCCGTCGCGCAGCGCGAGCGAGGGGGTGAGCGTGGTGCGCGGACGGCGGCCCGGGGTGAGGGAGTTGGGCAGTCCGGGCTCCAGCCAGGTCATCTGCAGGCGGGTGCCGAGCGGGAAACCGAGCCCGGGGACGACCGGGTTGGACTGGAGCCAGCCGCCGCTGGGGGTGGCGGCGACCATGTTGCCCCAGCGGTCGACGACGTCGAGGTGGCAGGTGTCGCCGCGGGTCGCGCCGTCGTGGGCGACGGTCGGCTCCCCGACCCCCATGGCGTCGAAGTCCGGTGCCGCCGCCGGGTCGTGGAGCGGGAAGCGGGGAAGCCGCGGCGTGCGGCCACCGGGACTGCCGGGGCGCAGCTCGTGGGAGGCCTTGGCGCGGTCGACCAGGGCGCGCCGCGCGTCGTTGTAGGCGGGGGACAGCAGTTCCGCGAGGGGGACGTCGTCCTCGGCGTCGCCGTACCAGGCCTCGCGGTCGGCCATCGCGAGCTTGGTGCCCTCGACCAGGGTGTGCACGTAGTCGGCGGTGCCGTACTCCAGGTCGGCCGAGTCCGGCGGCAGCAGGGCCAGTTGCTGCAGGAAGGACGGGCCCTGGCTCCAGGGTCCCGCCTTGCAGACCGTCCAGCCGTTCCAGTCGAGGGTGACCGGGTCCTCGTGGCGGGCCTCGTACGCGACGAGGTCGTCACCGGTCAGGGTGGAGGCGTGGCGCTCGCCGGTGGTGTCCATCGCGGGACGGGCGGCGAAGGCCGCCAGGGCCTCGCCGATGAAGCCCTCGCGCCACACCTTGCGGGCCGCCTCGATCTGCGCCTCCCGGCCGCTGCCGGCGGCCTCCGCCTCGCGCAGCAGCCGCCGCCAGGTGGCGGCGAGAGCGGGGTTGCGCAGCAGGGCCCCGGCCCGGGGTGGACGTCCACCGGCCAGGTACAGCTCGGCCGAGGTGGTCCACTCCGTCTCGAACAGCGCCTGGACGGAGCCGACCGTGGCGCCGACCGCCTCGACCGCGGGGTGGCCCTGCTCGGCGTAGCCGATGGCGTAGGAGAGGACGTCCGCGAGCGGCTTGGTGCCGTGGTCGCGCAGCAGCACCATCCACGCGTCGAAGGCGCCGGGCACGGCGGCCGCGAGCGGACCGGTGCCGGGGACGAACTCCAGGCCCAGCGCGCGGTAGTGGTCGACGCTCGCCCCGGCGGGGGCGGGGCCCTGGCCGCAGAGCACGCGCACCGGGCCGCCGGCGGGCGCGACGATGATCGGGACCTCTCCGGCGGGGCCGTTGAGGTGCGGCTCCACCACGTGCAGGACGAACCCGGCGGCCACCGCCGCGTCGTAGGCGTTGCCGCCGCTCTCCAGCACGGCCATCGCCGACTGCGAGGCGAGCCAGTGCGTGGAGGAGGCCATTCCGAAGGTGCCCTGAAGGGTGGGGCGGGTCGTGAACAATGCAGTGCTCCTCGCGCCGGGGGTGCTCCTACACTCGCACGGTGTCCCACGAAACCGAACACGCACCCCCCGTCGCCTCCATGGCGCGGTCGCTCGCCCGCGTCCCCGGTGTGGTCGGGGTGATGCTCGGCGGCAGCCGGGCACGCGGTGCGCACCGCCCCGACTCCGACTGGGACCTCGGCGTCTACTACCGCGGCGAACCGGACGTGGCGGCGCTGGCCGCCCTCGCCGCCGAGGCGACGGGCGCCCCGGTCGAGGTCGCCGGCCCCGGCGGCTGGGGGCCCTGGGTGAACGGCGGGGCGTGGTTGCGCGTCGACGGCGTGCAGGTCGACTGGATCCTGCGGGACCTCGACCGTGTGCGGCGGGTGTGGGACGACTGCCGCGCCGGCCGCTACGAGGTGGGCGTCCAGGCCGGCCATCCGCTGGGCTTCTGGTCCCCGGTGTACGCCGGGGAGGTCGCCCTCGGCAGGGTCCTGGCCGACCCGGGGGGCGAGCTGACCGCGCTGCGCGAGGCAGCGCGGGTCTACCCCGAACCGCTGCGCCGGGCGCTCGTCGGGGCCTCCTGGGAGGCGGACTTCCTCGTCGCGAACGCCCGCAAGTCCGCGGGCGCCGGGGACGTCCTGCACGCGGCGCTGTGCCTGTCCCGGGCGGTCGGGGTGCTGGCGCAGTCGCTCCACGCCCACCACCGCGTGTGGTGCCTCAACGAGAAGGGGGCCCTCGCCGCGGCGGACGCCCTCCCGGACACCCCGGCGGGCTTCCGCGCCCGCGCCGAGGCGGTGCTGGCCGGCCTCGGCGACCCGGTGGCCGCGGTGGAGGACGCCTCGGCCATGGTCGCACGGGTGCGCGCGGCGCTGGCCTGACCGGCGGGAAAACCCGATGGCCGCGGCCTTCCCGGTCTGCGTAACCTCGCGGCATGAGCGCGAAGAAGCCGCTTGTCGCGATCCTCAGCGGCGCGGGCATCTCCACCGATTCCGGCATCCCCGACTACCGCGGCCCGAACGGGCTGTGGCGGCGCGACCCCGAGGCCGAGAAGCTCGTGACGTACGAGCACTACATGGCCGATCCCGAGGTGCGCCGCAGGTCGTGGCTGATGCGCATGGAGGGCCCGGCGCTGGAGGCGCGGCCCAATGCCGCGCACGAGGCGATCGTCCGGCTGGAGCGGTCGGGCGTGCCGGTGCGCGTGATCACGCAGAACGTCGACGGACTGCACCAGATGGCGGGCCTGCCCGAGCGCAAGGTGCTGGAGCTGCACGGCACGGCCCGGGCCGTGGTGTGCACGCGGTGCCACGACCGGACGTCCATGGACGCGGCGCTGGCGCGGGTCCGGGCGGGCGAGCCGGACCCGGCGTGCGGGGAGTGCGGCGGGATCCTGAAGTCGGCGACCGTCATGTTCGGGCAGCGGCTGGACCCGGTGGTCCTGGGCAACGCGATGACCATCGCCAAGGGATGCACGGTCCTCGTCGCGGTCGGCACCAGCCTGCAGGTGCAGCCGGCCGCGTCGCTCGCCGGGATGGCGGCGGAACACGGCGCGCGACTGGTGATCGTCAACGCCGAGCCGACACCGTACGACGCGATCGCGGACGAGCTGGTGCGCGAGCCGATCGGGAGCTCGCTGCCCGCGCTCCTGGACGGGATCGCCCGCGAGGCCGCGGCGGGCTGACACGCGTGCCCCCGGACGGCGAGCGTCCGGGGGCACGGCTGTGACGGCTCCGCCGCGGGTCTACCAGCGGTGGTGGACCTGGGCGCGGATGCTCCGGTCGTACAGGTCCCGCACGGCGTCCAGCGTGCTCTGCGGCAGCGCCGGCAGGGCGGCGGCCTCGGCGTTGGCGCGGGCCTGCTCGACGGAGCGGGCACCGGGGATCACGGTGGTGACGCCGGGCTGCTGGATGATCCAGCGCAGCGCGGTCTGGGCCGGGGTGGCGCCCTCCGGGGAGAGGGCGGTGAACTCGGCGGCGGCCTCCAGGCCGGTCGCGTAGTCGACGCCGGAGAAGGTCTCGCCCTGGTCGAAGGACTCGCCGTGCCGGTTGTAGGTGCGGTGGTCGTCGGCGGGGAAGACGGTGTCCTTGGTGTAGCGGCCGGACAGCAGGCCGGAGGCGAGGGGCACGCGGGCGATGATGCCCACCCCGGCCTCGGCGGCGGCCGGCAGCACCTGCTCCAGGGGCTTGAGCCGGAAGGCGTTGAGGATGATCTGCACGCTCGCGACGCCCGGGCGGGCGATCGCCGTCAGCGCCTCCTCGCAGGTCTCGACGCTGACGGCGTAGGCCGCGATGCGCTGCTCCTCGACGAGGGTGTCGAGGGCGTCGAAGACGGCGTCCGAGGAGTAGACGGCGGTCGGCGGGCAGTGCAGCTGCACGAGGTCGAGGGTGTCGACGCCCAGGTTGGCCCGGGAACGGTCGTTCCAGGCGCGGAAGTTGTCGAGGACGTAGTTCTCGGGGACCTGGGCGACCCGGCGTCCCATCTTCGTGGCGACGAAGATCCCGGCGTCCGGGCGCTCCCGCAGGTAGCGGCCGATCAGCTGCTCGCTGCGTCCGTCGCCGTAGACGTCCGCGGTGTCGAAGAGGGTCACGCCCTCCGCCACGGCCGCGTCCAGGACGGCGAGTGCGTCCTCCTCGCGGACCTCGCCCCAGTCGGCGCCCAGCTGCCAGGTGCCGAGACCCACGACGGACACCTTGCGGCCCGTCCTGCCCAATACGCGCTGCTCCATGCCCTCGATGCTAGTCGCTGCCCCGCCGGCCGCGACCGACGGGGCGGGGCCGGCGCCGGGCACTACCGGCGGGCGGCCCCCTCCAGGTGACGGCGCACGGCGCGGGCCGCGTGGTGGCCGGACATGCCGTGGACACCGGGGCCGGGCGGGCTGGCCGAGGAGCAGAGGAAGACCCCCGGGCGCGAGGTGCTGTACGGGTTCCACTTGGGCCTGGGGCGGAAGGCCGTCTGCAGGCCGGCGAAGGCCCCGCTGCCGATGTCGCCGCCGATGTAGTTGGGGTTGCGGGCGGCGAGCTCGGCCGGTCCGCTGACCGCCCGGGCGAGGACGAGGTCCCGGAAGCCGGGCGCGAAGCGCTCGATCTGCCGCTCGACGGCCTCGGTGGCGTCGCCGCTCCAGCCGTTGGGCACGTGCCCGTACACCCAGAAGACGTGCTTGCCCTCGGGGGCGCGCCCGGGGTCGACGACGCTGGGCTGGGCGGCGATCAGGAACGGGGTCTGCGGCGGCCGGCCGCGCACCGCCCGGTTCAGGGCGTCGCCGATCTCGCCGAAGGTGGGCCCGATGTGCACGGTGCCGGCCCGCCGGGCGTCGGCGGCGGTCCAGGGCACCGGGCCGTCCAGCGCGTAGTCGATCTTCCAGACGGCCGGTCCGTAGCGGTAGTTCCGGTACGCGTCGCCGAGCCCGGCGATGCGCGCCAGCGCGGTCGGCGAGGTGTCGAAGACGTACGCGCGCGCCGGCGGCAGCTCGTCGAGCTTGCGGACCATGACGCCCGTGTGGATCGTGCCGCCGAGCAGCCGCAGGTAGGAGGCGAGGGCGTCGGCGATCGCCTGGGAGCCGCCGCGCGGCACCGGCCAGCCGACGTCGTGGCCGGCGACGGCGAACATCAGCGCCGTCGCGCCGGTGAGCGGGCTGGTCAGCGGCGCGATGGCGTGGGCGGCGAGACCGGCCAGCAGCCCGCGCGCCTTCTCGTCGCGGAACAGCCGGGCGAGCACGGCCACCGGCGGGAGCCCGGTCAGCCCGAAGCTCGCGAAGCGCAGCGGGTCGCGGGGCAGTCCCCGCCACTGGGGGCGCAGGAAGTCGTGGGCGAGGGTCGGCCAGCGGCCGACGTACGGGGCCAGGAGCCGGCGGTAGGTGCCCGCGTCGCGCGGCCCGAGCGAGGCGGCGGTCGCGCCGACGGTGCGGGCCAGCACCGCCGCGGTGCCGTCGTCGAAGGGGTGGGCGAGCGGCAGCTCGGGGTGGAGCCACCGCAGTCCGTGCTCGGCGAGCGGCATGGCGTTGAACGCGGGCGAGCCGGCGCCGAACGGGTGCACGGCGGAGCAGGGGTCGTGGCGGAAGCCCGGCAGGGTCAGTTCCTCGGTGCGGGCGCCGCCGCCGACCTGGTCGGCGGCCTCGAAGAGCTCCACCGAGTGGCCGGCGCGGGCGAGTTCGACCGCGGCGGTCAGGCCGTTGGGGCCGGCGCCGACGACGATGACGTCCGTGACGCGGGTCCTGCTCATCGGTCACCCGCCATGAGGCCGACGACCCGTCGCGCGGTCGCCTCGTCGCGCGCCACGGAGAAGGGGAAGGCGTTGCCGCCGCCGATCCGGAAGGGCACGCCCTCGGCGGTGACGCTGGCCCCGCCCGCCTCGGCGACCAGCAGCACGCCGGCCGCGTGGTCCCAGGGCGACTCCCAGGTGAAGGCGACGGCGTCGATGGCGCCCCGGGCCACCTCCAGGTAGTCCAGCCCGGCGCAGGTGCACTGGCGGGTCTCGAGGCCGTCAGTGCCGAGGCCCTCGAAGCGGCGCCGCTCCTGTTCGTCGAGGAAGGCGAACTGCGAGGTGGCCACCTTGAGCGCGGACCCGTCGACGTCGCGCGCGGTGCGGATCGGCTCGCCGTTGAGGAGCGCCCCGCCGCCGAGCCGGGCCGTGGCCATCAGGCCCAGGCGCGGCACGTACGTCCAGGAGGCGTGCACCTCGCCGCCGCGGGCGAGCGCGACCAGCGTGGCGAACTCGGGCCTGCCGGCGACGAAGTTGGCGGTGCCGTCGACGGGGTCGACGATCCACACCGGGGCGTCGCCGCCGATGCGGCGCAGAATGCCGGGGTCGGCGTGCACGGCCTCCTCCCCCACCACGACGGAACCGGGCAGCAGCGCCGGCAGCTCCTGCGCGAGCCGTAGTTCCGCCTCGCGGTCGGCGACGGTGACCAGGTCCCCCGGTCCGGTCTTGTGGCTGATGTCGGCGGCGCCCAGCTGCCTCCAGCGCGGCACGACCTCCGCCTCGGCGGCCGCGCGCACCGTGTCCTCGACCGCCTTGAAGAGTGCGTCATCGATCACTCCTCCATCAGACCAGATCGGCCGCGGCGACGCGCACCCGCCGTGGCTTTGGCGGGTTCACGCCGTCCGCGCGGCGGGCCCCGCCTTCCGCATCAGGGCGGCGTACAGCACGAACGAGGTGACCAGGCCGACCGCCCAGCCGTAGTCCGCGAGCGGCTTCAGCGGCGGGATCAGGCCGTCGACGGGGAACGGGCCCTGTCTGTGGCCCTCGGCGTCGACGGTGGAGTACGAACCGCCGACCGCCAGCAGGCCGCCGACGACGAGGGCGAGCACCGCCCGCCAGTTCCAGCCGCGGTGGTACCAGTAGCGTCCGGCGCCCGCCTCGTACAGCTCGGCCAGCGCCAGGTGCGTGCGCCGGACGAGCCAGTAGTCGGCGATGAGCACGCCGGCCACGGTGCCGAGGACGCCGCCGACGACACCCAGCCAGGTGAAGATGTACAGCTCGGGGGTGGAGGTCAGTTTCCAGGGGAAGATCAGCACCCCGACGACGCCGGTGATCAGGGCGCCGGTGCGGAAGTCGACGTGCCGGGGCGCGAGGTTGGACAGGTCGTACGCCGGGGAGACCACGTTGGCCGCGATGTTGACGCTGAGGGTGGCCACCAGCACCGTGACCAGGGCGTAGAGCAGGCCGACGACGTTGTCGGTCTTGCCGGCCAGCTCGACCGGGTCCCAGATGGCCTCGCCGTACACCGCCTGGGATCCGGAGGTGACGAGCACCGACAGGACGGCGAAGAGGGTCATCGTCGTGGGCAGGCCGAGCGACTGGCCCCAGACCTGGGCGCGCTGTCCGGCCCCGAAGCGGGTGAAGTCGGGGATGTTGAGGGAGAGCGTCGACCAGAAGCCGATCATGCCCATGAGGGCGGGGAAGAAGACCTTCCAGAAGTCGCCGCCCCAGCCCAGTCGCGAGGGCTGGTCCAGCAGGTGGCCGAGGCCGCCGGCCTTGTTCGTGATCCAGACCAGCAGGACGACGGCCCCGACGAGGACGAAGGGCGCGGCCCAGTTCTCGAAGCGGCGCAGCGTCTCCATGCCCCGGTAGATGATGGCGAGTTCCAGCACCCAGAAGGCGAGGAAGCAGACCCACAGGGTCCACGGGTAGCCCGCCACGTGCGCGGCGCCCGCCCAGCCGCCCCAGATCTTGCCGAGCAGGACGAAGATGCCCTGTCCGCCGATCCACGTCTGGATGCCGAACCAGGCGCAGGCCACGGCGGCGCGCAGCATCGCCGGGAGGTTGGCGCCGCGCACCCCGAACGAGGAACGCGCCAGCACCGGGAACGGGATGCCGTACTTGGGGCCCGCGTGCCCGGTGAGCAGCATCGGCACCAGCACGAGGACGTTGGCGAGGGCGATGGTGAACACCGCCTGCTTCCAGTCCATGCCGAGGGCGACCAGACCGGAGGCGAGGGTCCAGGAGGGGATGTTGTGCGCCATCCCGATCCACAGGGCGGTGAAGTTGTAGGTGGTCCAGTGCCGTTCTGCGATGGGGATCGGCAGGAGGTCCCGGTTGGCGTACCGGCCGTGCGGCGCGGCCGCGTCGAGGCGGAGCTCGACGCGGCCGTCGGGGTGCGTGATCTGGGCGGGCGGTGTGGGGGCCGGCATCGGCGGGGTGCTCCCCCTCAGCCGCGGAGCGCGGGGATGACGGTGGAGCCGTAGGCGTCGATGGTGGACTCCTTGGCGTCGTGCATGTCGTAGACCGCGAACTGGTCGACGCCGAGGGCCTGCAGGGCGCGCAGCTTCTCGACGTGCTGCTCGGCGGTGCCGATGAGGCAGAAGCGGTCGACGATCTCGTCGGGGACGAACGCGGTGTCGGGGTTGCCGGTGCGGCCGTGGTGCGAGTAGTCGTAGCCCTGACGGGACGCGATGTAGTCGGTGAGTTCCCCGGGCACGGAGGCGGAGTGCTCGCCGTACTTGGACACGAGGTCGGCGACGTGGTTGCCGACCATGCCGCCGAACCAGCGGCACTGCTCGCGGGCATGGGCCAGCGCCTGCGGGGAGTCGTCCTCGGTGACGTACGCCGGAGCCGCCACGCACACCTTCACCTCGGCCGGGTCGCGGCCGGCGGCGACCGCAGCGTCCTTGACCGCCTTGACCATCCACTCCGTCAGATAGACGTCGGCGAGCTGCAGGATGAACCCGTCCGCCTTCGCCCCGGCGACCGCCAGCGCCTTCGGCCCGTACGCCGCCATCCACACCGGCAGTTCCGCCCCCTCCTTGATCCAGGGGATGCGGACGGTCGTGCCGCCGAGGTCGGCCTCGCGGCCCTCGGCGAGCTCACGGATGACGTGCATCGCCTCCTCGATGCGGGCGAGGGTGTTGGGCCTGCGGCCCGCCACCCGCATCGCCGAGTCGCCCCGGCCGATGCCGCAGATCGTGCGGTTGCCGAACATCTCGTTCAGCGTCGCGAAGGTCGACGCCGTCACCTCCCAGGTCCGCGTCCCCGGATTGGTGACCATGGAGCCGACGACCATCCGCTCGGTCCGCGCCAGGATCTGGCTGTAGATGACGAACGGCTCCTGCCACAGCACGACCGAGTCGAAGGTCCAGCCGTGGCTGAAGCCGTTGCGCTCGGCGCGCCGCATCAGCTCCACGACCCGCTCGGCGGGCGGGTCCGTCTGCAGGACGAGTCCGAAGTCCATGGGTCCACGCGCCTTTCTCAGACGAGGTACTGGCAGGTTCCGCGCGGGGTGTACTGGCCGTGTCCCGCCCGTCCGACGTACTCCCGGCCTTCGATGACGGGCTCGCCGCGGGACAGGACGGTCTCCACGCGTCCGGTGACCCGCTTGCCCTCGTAGGCCGAGTAGTCGACGTTCATGTGGTGGGTGGCCGCGGAGATGACCTGTTCCGCGTCCGGGTCGTAGACCACGATGTCGGCGTCCGCACCCGGCGCGATCGTCCCCTTGCGCGGATACAGACCGAACATCCGCGCCGGTGTCGCACACGCGATCTCGATCCACCGGCGACGGCTGATGTGCCCGTCCACCACCGCCTGGTGCAACAGGTCCATCCGGTTCTCCACCCCCGGCAGACCATTGGGGATCTTCGAGAAGTCACCCCGCCCCAGCTCCTTCTGCCCCACGAAGCAGAACGGGCAGTGATCCGTCGACACCACCTGCAGATCGTTCGTCCGCAACCCCCTCCACAACACCGCCTGGTGCTCCTTCGGACGCAACGGCGTCGAACACACGTACTTCGCACCCTCGAAGTCCGGCTCCGCCAGGTTGTCCGTCGACAGGAACAAGTACTGCGGGCACGTCTCACCGAACACGTTCAGCCCCTCGTCCCGGGCGAGGGCGATCTGCTCGACGGCCTGCCGGGCGGAGACGTGCACGACGTAGAGCGGGGACCCCGCGACCTGGGCGAGCCGGATCGCGCGGTGGGTCGCCTCGGCCTCCAGCAACTCCCGCCGCACCTCACCGTGGTAGCGGGGATCGGTCCTCCCCGCCGCCAGCGCCTGCTCGACCAGCACGTCGATGGCGATCCCGTTCTCCGCGTGCATCATCACCAGGCCACCGTTGCCGGCACCCCGCTGCATCGCCCGCAGGATCCTGCCGTCGTCGCTGTAGAACACACCGGGATACGCCATGAACAACTTGAAGCTGGTGACGCCCTCCTCGACGAGGATGTCCATCTCCTTGAGGGTGTCCTCGTTGACGTCGGAGAGGATCATGTGGAAGCCGTAGTCGATGGCGCACTGGGCGTCGGCCTTGGCGTGCCAGGTGTCGAGGCCGGAGCGCAGCGACTCGCCCACCGACTGCACCGCGAAGTCCACGATCGTCGTCGTCCCGCCCCAGGCGGCGGCCCGCGTACCGGTCTCGAAGGTGTCCGAGGCGAAGGTGCCACCGAAAGGCAGCTCCATGTGGGTGTGCGCGTCGACACCGCCCGGAATGACGTACTTCCCGGAGGCGTCGATGACGCGGTCGGCCGACGCGGTCCAGCCCTGCGCCGGGTCGGAGTCGTGCGTCGCGAGGGCGGCGACCCGGCCACCCTCGACGAGGACGTCGGCGTGGACCTCCTCCGCGGCCGTGACGACCAGTCCGCCCCGGATGACGATGCGGCTCATGCTCCCACTCCTTCCAACGGCTGAGGGCGGGGTCCCCGGAAACCTCGATGCCATGTCGGAACGGCTCTACGCACGTAGACCCCGCCATGGTGGAGAACGTATGACCGGTCACCCACGGTGGCAATACCGCTGCTCTCCATCGACGGGATCGACGGGGACGATCGCTCCTCCTCCACGCCGCCGTACGGCGAACGCTCACAATATGCCACGAACCGGGCGTTCGGGTCTGTAGGCGACGAGGTGCGAAATCGCATTGCCCCCGCCACGTCCGCGCCGCGACGATGGGCGGATGGAGGCATCCGTATGCGGCTGAGGCTGCGTCACTTCCGTCCGCGTACCGGCCCGGTGGAGCACCGGATCGTGCAGCCGTGGCATCCACCGCGCCACACGGCGCTCACCGATCCCACCGGTTACGGCTTCCTGGTCGGCGACCACGCGGGACTCTCGGCCCTCGCCGGGCTGTTCTCCTTCGCGGCCTGCTCGCGGCGGACCCTCGTGCACGTGCCGCTGCGCGACGGCGTCCCCCTGGGCGATGAGGCGTTCGTGGACGCGTGCGGCGGCCGCGTGGACCTCGTCCTGCTCCACCACTCGCTGGGCCTGCGGGTGAGCGAGTGGGTCCGGCTGCGCCGCATGCTCACCGGCGGCGTCCCCCTGACGGCCCGTACGGACGAGGCGCGCACGGAACGCGACGCCGACGCCTGGTGGAGGCGGCACGGGCACGCGGACGCCCGCGACCGGCTGCGGCCGGTCAGCCACGCCCGGACGCTGTTCCTCGTCGGCAGCCGCGGCACGTTCTCCTCCGCCGCGACGCAGCTGGCGTGGGCGGCCGGCCAGGGACCGCGTCAGAAGGGCGTGGTGAAGGGCCGCATGGCCGTGGTCGAGCAGCTCACACCGCTGCTGGAGCACACGGGCCGCGGGCGCGGGCCCGAGCTCGACGTCGCTTTCACGGCGTACCCGCCGTACGCCCACTTCCGCCGGCCGGGCCGTCCGCGCCGGGGCGGCGTGCCCTCCCCCGCTTCCACCGGGCCGCGGGCGGCACACCCATGAGGTTCGCGACGTTCAACGTGCTCCACGGCCGGCCGATCACCGACGGCAGGCCGGTCCCCTTCCCCGGCGGGACGGCCGCCGGGGAGCCGCTCGCCCGGGCCGTCGCGTCGCTGGACGCCGACGTCCTCGCGCTGCAGGAGCTGGACCGCTTCCAGGAACGGTCCGGCGGGCTGGACCAGGCCGCGGTGGCCGCGGCGGCGTCGGGCGCCCGGGACTGGCGTTACGCGTCCGCGGTGCACGGCCGCTCGGTGCCGGGCACGGGATGGGTGCCCGATCCGGCCGAGCCGGGACTGCACGTGTACGGGCCGCGGGACGCCGCCCAAGGCGACGGCCCGCCGTCGCACGGGATCGCCCTGGTCACCCGGCTTCCCGTACGGGAGTGGCGGGCCCGTCGGCTGTCCCCCTCGCCCGTGGGGCTGCCCCTGCGGGTGCCCGGGGTCGCAGGGCTGCGGATGATGTCCGACCAGCCGCGCTGCGCTCTGGCAGCCGTCCTGGAGGGTGCGCGCGGCCCGTTCACGGTGGTCGCGGTGCACCTGTCGTTCGTCCCCGGCTGGAACGTGGGCCAGTTGGTGGCGGTCCGCCGCTGGATCTCCGGGCTGCCCCGGCCGCACCTGCTGCTGGGCGACCTCAACCTGGTGGGACCGGTGCCGCCGCTGGTGCTGGGCGGTGCCTGGCGGACGCTGGCCCGGAGGCGTACCTACCCCTCGCACCGTCCCGTGGTGCAGTTCGACCATGTGCTGGCGGCCGGGGTCGGGCGGGCCGCCGTGCGCTCCGCGCGGGCGCCGGCCGTACCGGTCTCGGACCACCGGCCGCTCGTCGTCGACCTGGAGCCCTGACGGCGGTGCGGCGGGCGCGGGGCGGCGCCCCGCGCCCGTGGCGCACCGTGTCGTGCCGTGCCGTCAGGCGGGTCCGTCGCCCAGTTCGCTCTGCGCCTGCTTGAGCGCCGACTCCAGGATCGAGGCGCCTTCCTCCGCCTCGGCGACGGTCAGGGAGAGCGGCGGGGCGATGCGCAGCGCGTCGCCGGCCCGGCCGCCCTTGCCGATCAGCAGGCCGCCCTCGCGCGCCGCTTCGAGGACCAGGCCCGCGGCGGCCGGCGTGGCCAGCTCGACGCCCAGCATCAGCCCGCGGCCGCGCACCTCGCGCACCACCGGCAGTCCGGCGGAGATGGCCTCCAGCCGCGACTTGAGCAGGCCTCCCACGCGCCGGGCGTTGCCCTGCAGGTCGTGGTCGAGGAGGTACTGCAGGTTGGCCAGCGCGCCGGCCGTGGTGATGGGGCTGCCGCCGAACGTGGAGATGGAGTTGGCGGAGAGGCAGTTCATCACCTCGGCGCGGGCGACGACGCCGCCCATCGACATGCCGTTGCCGACACCCTTGGCGAAGGTCAGGACGTCCGGCGGGCCGGAGCCCTCGTGCGCCTGCCAGCCCCAGAAGTGCTCACCGGTCCGGCCCCAGCCGGTCTGCACCTCGTCGCTGATCCACAGGATGCCGTGCCGGTCGAGGACCTCCTTGAAGGCGGCCAGCAGCCCGTCGGGGCCCGAGGTGAAGCCCCCGACGCCCTGCACCGGTTCGGCGATCAGGGCGGCGACCTGGCCGTTGGCCTGGCCGAGGATGTCCTCCAGGTCCGCCACGCACGCGGCCGTGAACTCGGCGTCGGACAGGTGCGCGTAGGGGCCGCGGTGGCGGACGCCGCCGTGCACGTACAGCGTCTGCAGCGGTGACAGGCTCGTCGGCGACCAGGAGGTGTTGCCGGTGATGCCGATCGCGGAGAAGGAACGCCCGTGGTAGCTGTTGCGCAGCGCCAGGATCTGGTTGGACTTCCGGTAGGTGGTGGCGAGCAGCAGCGCGGTGTCGTTCGCCTCCGTGCCGGAGGTGGTGAAGAAGACCCGGGCGTCCGGGATGCCCGACAGGCGGGCGATGCGCTCGGCGAGGTCGACGGCCTGCGAGCTGAGGTAGAGCGTGGAGGAGTGCAGGATCCTGCCGGCCTGCTCGCGGATCGCGGCGGTGACCTCCGGCAGGGCGTGGGCGGTCATGGTGGTGAGGATGCCGCCGAAGAAGTCGAGGTACTGCCGCCCCTCGGCGTCCCAGACGTGGCGGCCCTCGCCGTGGGTGATCTCGATGGGCTCCCGGTAGTACGTCGCGAGCCACTGCGGCATCACGGCCCGGTGGCGGGAGTGGAGCGTGGCGTGCGGGTTCTCGGTGATGGTCATGGACGTGTTCACGCCTCCGTCAGGGTGCCGTAGGCGTCAGGGCGGCGGTCCCGGTAGAAGGCCCACTGCTGGCGCACCGCGGGGATCAGGTCGAAGTCCAGGTCGCGCACGATCAACTGTTCCTCCTTGTCGGAGGCGACGTCGCCCACGAACTGGCCGCGCGGGTCGACGAAGTAGGACGTGCCGTAGAAGTCGTTGTCGCCGTAGGCCGGTTCCTGGCCGACCCGGTTGATGGCGGCGACGTAGTACTCGTTGGCGACGGCGGCGGCCGGCTGCTCCAGTTGCCACAGGTACGAGGAGAGCCCGCGGTGGGTCGCCGAGGGGTTGTAGACCAGTTGCGCGCCGGCCAGGCCGAGCGCCCGCCAGCCCTCGGGGAAGTGGCGGTCGTAGCAGATGTAGACGCCGACCTTGCCGACGGCCGTGTCGAAGACCGGCCAGCCCAGGTTGCCGGGCTTGAAGTAGTACTTCTCCCAGAAGCCCTTGACCTGCGGGATGTGGTGCTTGCGGTACTTGCCCAGGTAGCTGCCGTCGGCGTCGATCACGGCGGCGGTGTTGTAGTAGAAGCCGTCCTGCTCGATCTCGTAGACCGGCACCACCGTCACCATGCCCGTCTCCCGGGCGAGGGCCTGCATGCGCTGCACGGTCGGGCCGTCCGGCACCCGTTCGGCCCACCGGTAGTTCTCGGCCTCCTGTACCTGGCAGAAGTACGGGGCGTTGAACACCTCCTGGAAGCCGATCACCCGGGCGCCCTGCGCGGCCGCCTCGCGGGCGTGCTCCTCGTGCTTCGCGATCATCGACTCGGTGTCACCGGTCCACGTCGCCTGGACGAGCGCGGCGCGTACGACATTGGGCATGACAGCTCCTTTGACGCGAGGTCACGCCGGAACGGCGGGCTGGTCTACGCACGTAGATCCGGCGCTGGGACGAACGTAAGAGCCCACAGCCCACTGTGGCAATACCGGCGCCTTTACTCAACGAAGCCGATCAGGTTTCACGGCCCGGCAGACCCGCTCGGCGCAGTGCGGCGGCCACGTCGCGGCGTTTGGACGCCGACACCAGCCCGGCCGCGTCCAGGAGCGGGCCGACGAGCCCCGGACCCTCGTGGGCGATGCCGGCGGCCGCCTCCGGGCTGCGGGCGCCGACGAGGGCGGCCAGCAGGCTCAGTGCCGCGTCCCGGTGGCCGGCGTCGAGGAGGGCCCCGGCGGTCCCGGCCACCTCGGCGGCGGGCCGGGCGGCGGCCTGGTGCAGCAGGGTCCGGCGGTCGTCGCCGCGGCCGGCGGAGTCCAGGGCGGCCGCGGCGGCCGCCAGACGGTGCGGGGGCTGCGCTGCCAGCTCCCAGAGCAGGGTGGCCACGTCCGCGGCCAGTCCGCAGCGCTCCAGCGCGGCCGCGAGCTCGGGGACGTCCTCGGGCGGGCCCGCCACGGCCTCGCTCATCAGCACGTACGCCTCACCGGTGCGGCCGGTGCGGCGCAGTTCCGCCATGCGCGCCGCGGTCGCCCGCGCGGCCTGCCCGCGGGCGGGAGTGGTCGTACGGACGTCGCCGCGGTCCTGCCCTGGCTCGTGGCCGTCGGGGGCGTCGTGGCCCGCCGCGCCGGCGAACCGGGCCCCGCGGGGTGCGGCACCGGCGCCGTCCTCCGGTGCCGCGACGACGGGCGGCGGGACCACCTCGGCCTCGGGTGCCCCGGCGAAGCGGGCCCCGCCGTAGCGTGCTCCGCCGCGGGGGCGCTCCCGGCCTCGGGTGGCGGGGGCGGTGGCACGACCGCCGCCCTCCGGCGGCGGGTCCGGTTCCGCCCGCGGGCGTAACCACCCCTCGGGCACGGCGGGGCGTGAGCGCACCGCGTCCAGGCGCGTCCGGAGCTCCGCACAGCGTGCGACGGCCCGTTCGCGGTCGTCGCGGGCCCAGGCGAGTTCGTTGCCGAGGCGCTCGGCCTCGGCGGGTGTGGCTGCGCCGCGCAGCGCGGCGGCGACCGCGCGTTCGTGCAGCACCACGTGCCGGCGTTCCCCGAGCAAGGCGTCCAGCCGTGCGCTGAGCGCCGCCTCGCCGCCCGGTGCGGCGTCGTGGGCGGCAACGGCGGCGGCGTGCAGGCCGCGGGCGGGCCGGGCGGTCTCCTGGGCCCGGTGGGTGCCCTGGGCGGCGGCCACGTCCTGGAGGAGGGCGTGGACGACGTCCCACGGCGGGACGTCGGTGCCGTCGAGCCAGGCCCGCACACCCGCGGGATCGCGTTCGGCGAAGACCGCGTACCAGCCGTGCGTGCCGCCCGCCGCACCGACCAGCCCCCGCAGGTACCGGGCGAACTCACCGACCGGGTCGGCGACCTGGCTGCGCACCCCGCGTTCCACTCTCGCTCCTCCCTGCCCGCCGCCCGGCGGCGGAAGCGTGTGGTCCGCACGGCATTCGACACCCGTCGTGTTACAGCGGCGCTACGGAGAGTTTTCACGCAGGGGGCGGCGACTGCACGGGCGCCCGGGCCCCGCGCGGAGGCACGGCGGCGCGCCCCCGCGGACGGACGGCTGCCACCGCCGTGTCCCGCCGCTCAGGACTGGGCCGCCTCCGGGCGGTGGCGGCGGTAATGGCGGGCCACACGAGCGCGGTTGCCGCACGAGGGCTTGCACCACTCCTGGCGGCCGTGGGACTTGACGAAGTAGCGGACGCACCGTGGCGCGGCACAGGCGCGCAGCCTCGCGCGATCGGGGCCGGCGAGGAAGTCGACGGCGGCGCGGGCGAGTTCGGCGACGATCCGCGCGGTCGGATCGGCCGGCTCCACGGCGGGCGCCGGCCGGGCCACGGGCGCGTCCTGCGCCTCCCACACCAGCCGCGGGACGACGGGGACCCGCGCCGCCGCGGCGTTGAGGTGCGCGAGGGCCTGCTCGGCGGGCATCAGGCGTCCGGCGTCGGCCGGGCTGGCCGGTCCGGGCGCCACGGCACGGGCGAAGAGTGCGCGTACGGCGCGGCGGAGCGCGAGCACCTCGGCGAGCGCGGTGCCGTCCGCGACGAAGCCGCCGTCCTGCGGGAGGTGTTCGCGGACCCAGGCCGTGAGCGCGGAGGGGTCGCCCAGGTCGTCGGCGACCCCTCCGTCGCCGTCGTGCCGGATCGTGCTCACCAGTTCCAGGGCCAGGCAGCGCTCCACGGCGCCCCTCCTCTTGATCGTCCGCCGGCGGCACTCTACCGTTCTAACGTCAAAGGTCAGATTAATCATTAAGCCTGGAGGGGAGCGGCCCATGCTGCTGGCTCACATCAGCGATCTGCATCTCGACGGCACCGAACGCTCGACGGAGCGCGCCGGCCGCGTCATGTCCTACCTGCGCGGGCTGCCGAGCCCGCCCGACGCGCTGCTGGTCACCGGGGACATCGCCGACCACGGCGCCCCGGCCGAGTACGAGGATGCGGCCCGGATCCTCGACGCGCCGTTCCCGGTCCTCCCCTGCCCGGGCAACCACGACCGGCGCGCCGCCTACCGCAAGGCGCTGCTGGGCGAGGCCGAAGGGACGGGACCGGTGAACCGGGCGCACCTCGTCGCCGGAACCGCGGTCCTGATGTGCGACTCGACGATCCCGGGCGAGGACGACGGCCTCCTCGACGAGGAGACGCTGGGATGGCTGTCGGCCGCGCTGGACGGGCTGACCCCCGGCACCCCGGCCCTGGTGGCCTTCCACCATCCGCCCGTCGCGCTGCACCACCCGCTGCCCGACGGCTACCGGCTCGGCCGGCCCGCCGCCCTGGAGGAACTGCTGGGCGCGCACCCCGAGGTGATCGCCGTCCTCACCGGCCACGCCCACACGCCCGCAGCCACCACCTTCGCCGGACGGCCGCTGATCGCGGCACCCGGGGTGACGTGGACGCTGCGCATGCCGTGGGAGGGCGAACCGGACGGCTCGGTGGCCGACCGTACGGCGCCGCCCGGCGTCGCCTTCCACGTGCTGGACGACGAGCGGCGCCTGACGACCCACTACCGCGTGGTGCTCTGAACCACCATCGCCGAGCCGCCGCCGCGGCGCACCGTCTCGGCGGCGGCGAGCCAGCGGCCGTCCCGCAACCGCTGGACGCCCGTCGTGGCGCCGATCTCGCCCGCGTCGGCGAAGCTGTGCCCGATGTCCTTCAGCTCCGCCGCCACGTCGCTCGCGAGGAAGCCTGGCTCGACCTGCGTGGCCGCGGCGTTGCGCTGGCTGGCGCGCGGCGCGGCGATCGCGTCCACCAGGGGCAGGCCGCGGTCGACGTGCTCGGTCAGCACCTGCAGCACGGTGGTGATGATCGTGGCGCCGCCGGGCGAGCCGAGCGCGAAGTCCACACGGCCGTCCTTCAGCACGATCGTCGGCGACATCGAGGAGCGCGGCCGCTTCCCGGGTCCCGGCAGGTTGGGGTCGTGGACCGAGGCACTGGCCGGGACGAACGAGAAGTCGGTCAGCTCGTTGTTGAGCAGGAAACCGCGGCCGGGCACGGTGATGGCGCTGCCCCCGGTCTGCTCGATGGTCAGCGTGTACGCGACGACGTTGCCCCACTTGTCGGCGACCGTGAGGTGCGTGGTGCTGTCGCCCTCGTAGGTCGTGGGGGCGGCCTTGCCGCCGCTGGAGCAGCGCGCCGGGTGGTACGGGTCCCCCGGGGCGACCGGGCTGGTCAGCACCGCGTCGTCCTTGATCAGGCAGGCCCGGGAGTCGGCGAAGGACTGGGACAGCAGCCCCGCGGTCGGGACCTTCTCGAAGGCAGGGTCGCCGACCCAGCGCCCGCGGTCGGCGAAGGAGATCCGGCTCGCCTCGAGGAAGCGGTGCAGGTACTGGGCCTCGGACAGGCGGGAGAGCCGGCCCGTCCGCTCCAGGATGTTCAGCGCCTCACCGACGGTGGTGCCGCCGGAGGAGGAGGGGGCCATGCCGTAGACGTCCAGCCCGCGGTACGACACCCGGGTGGGGCTCTGCGGCTTGGCCTTGTAGGCCTTCAGGTCGGCCGTCGTGAGGTCGCCGGGGCGGACGACCCGCGTGGCGGCCGGGTCCACCGGCGGCTTGCGCACGGTGTTCACGATGTCGGCGCCTATGCCCCCGCTGTAGACGGCGGAGACGCCCTTGCGGCCCAGCTCGG
This sequence comes from Streptomyces sp. NPDC005722, assembly GCF_040630935.1. NCBI lineage: Bacteria > Bacillati > Actinomycetota > Actinomycetes > Kitasatosporales > Streptomycetaceae > Streptomyces > Streptomyces sp. NPDC005722. The sequence goes on along the minus strand of NZ_JBEXYN010000004.1, from coordinate 315,390 downwards.
AGTAGGTGCGGGCGAGGTCGGGGTTCTTGAGGGTGGAACCGACGGCCGGCAGTTGCCCACCGGGCAGGAAGAGCGCGGCGGTGGCCGGGAAGTCCTTGAAACGCGCCTGGTTGGCCTCCGTCTGGCTGCGGAAGGTGGCGTCCACGGTGAAGCCGTCGTGCGCGAGGCGCTCGGCGGGCCGCAGCACGTCGCGCAGGCTCCGGCTGCCCCAGGACCTCAGGGCGGTGTCCCAGGTCGCGGGCGTGCCGGGGACGCCGACGCTCAGGCCGCTGGTGACGGCGTCGTTGAAGGGCAGTGGCTGGCCGTTCTCGACGAAGAGCTTGTCGGTGGCGCTCTTGGGGGCCGTCTCACGGCCGTCGATGGTGTGGACCTTGCGCTGCCCGGCGTCGTAGTAGACGAAGTAACCGCCGCCGCCGATGCCCGAGGAATAGGGCTCGGTGACGCCCAGGGCGGCCGCGGTGGCCACCGCGGCGTCCACGGCGTTCCCCCCGCGCCGCAGCACCTCGATGCCGGCGGCGGAGGCGTCGGGGTCGACGCTGGAGACCGCGCCTCCGTAGCCGACGGCGAGCGGGACCTTGGCGGGCGTCGCGTCCCGGGCCGGGGCGTCCGCCCCCGGCGGTGCCGCGGCCACCGACAGCGCGGCGGTGGCGGTTACGGCGAGCAGCGACAGACTCCGTACAGCGTGACGACGCATACGTGGACCTCCACTGGGGCGACCGTCCGGGCAGCCTAACCCCACCCTGCCTTCCTCGTCAGGAACGCCTCAACTACGATCCCGGCCCATGAGCGACGACGTGCGCAATATCGTGCTGGGACTGGCCGCGAGCGGTATCAGCGCCGTGCTGGGCTGGTTCGTCCGCACGTACCTGTGGCGGCGCAAGCTGCGCCGCAAGCAGCGTTTCTTCGGGCTGCCCACCGGCTCGGAGTGCCTGATGGTGATCAACCGCGACCCGGGCTCGACGCGGGGATGGAGCGTGGCACGCCATGACGTCTTCGCGCTGATCGAACTGTCCGCGCTGATCAAGGAGTGCGGCGCGCACGCCGAGATCCTGCCCCACGACACCGCCTGGCAGGGCTTCGGCGCCCGCACGGAGTTCTGCATCGGCGGCCCGATATCCAACCACCGCATGGCTGCGCACCTGCGCTCCATGCTGCCCGGTTTCCAGGTCAAGGACTTCACCGGGCCCGTCGAGGACCAGGGCGCGCTGACCGTGGGCGGCGAGACCTACCGTATGGAGAAGGGCAAGGTGGAGTACGTCTTCCTGGCCCGGCTGGCCGCCGACGAGAACACCGGGAACAACCGCCCGGTCTTCCTCGCCTCCGGCCAGCGCGGGGTGACCAACCAGGCCGCCGTGCGCTACCTCGCCCGTCACCACCAGCGGCTGTCCCGCAAGTACGGGGTGGACGGCACCTTCTGCCTGCTGCTGAAGGTCGTCAACTCCGACGCCTACGGACCCGACGTGGTGGAGGTCGTCGCCGACGTCACCCGCGAGGCCAGGACAGCCCCCGCCCTCCCGGTGGCCGTCACCGCGGAGTGACGGCCCGGGACGAGGCGGGCGGCCGCGGGGGCAGGGCACCCCGCGGCCCCGTCATATGCGGCCGCGTACGCAGAGCCGGTCCAGGACGGCGGCGGCCATGGCCTTCTCGCCCAGCGCGTTGGGGTGGGCGGGCGCTGCCGGAGCGGCGGGCGTGAGCGGCTCGATCCAGCGGACGCCGGGGGCCGTGCACATGTCGTGGCCCACGGTCGGGGTGTAGGTGTCGACGTAGGTCGCGTGGGCGGCCTTGGCACGACGGGCCAGCATGGCGTTGAGCCGCTTCTCGGTGTCCCGGAGGTAGGCGAAGTCCTTGTCCGCGAAGGGCACGGCCGGGCGGCAGCCGACGCCGCTGTCGGGGAGCAGCGCCGGGTAGCCGACGACCACGACACGGGCCCGCGGTGCGCGGTGCCGGATGGCGTCGAGCACGGCGTCGATCTTCGGGGCCGTCTGCTCGACCGCGGTCCGCAACTGGTCGGTCCCGCCGGCCGTGTAGTACTTCTCGCAGGGATTGCCGGTCGGGTCGGAGAGCGCGGCGCCGGCGCAGGTGCGGATGATGCTGCCGAAACCGACGTCGTTGCCGCCGATCTGCAGGGTGACCAGCGAGGTGCGCCGGTTGAGCGCGTCCAGCTGGGGCGGGTTGCTGCCCTGCGCCTTCCACATCTCGGCGGTGGTGGCCCCGCCGCAGCTCACGTCGGTGAGGGTGGTGCCCCTGAGCCGCTGCGCCACGAGCGAGGGGTAGTTCCGGTTCGACCGGGCGCAGTTGGCGTCCACCTGGTCGGGGATGAGCGGTCCCGACGTGTACGAGTCCCCGAGCGCGACGTACGCGTCCCGGTGACCGTTGCCGTGACCATGGCCGTGGTGCCGGCCGTCGCGCGAATGCGCGGTGGCCGGGACCGCGCTCACCGCGCTGAGCAGGATCGCGGCCGACGCCGCGGCCGCTCCCAGGATCGATGCACGTCCGACACCCATCGGGCCCTCCCCCTGTCGACGCTGACGGGTTCAGATTCGGCGCCCCGCGTGGCCCAAGTCAATGGATGCGTCGCAAGTTCGCTCGATGGACTGACGTTCCCTCAGCTCACCGCAATCATTACCGGCGCGCAACATGCAGCCCCATTACCTGAGGTAAGTCGCCCTGGTCACTCTCCGGGCACTTCGTCCCGGGGACATGTGGAGCCGCCATGAGGACGACTCGCACCGCCGCGGGAACGTTGTCCGCACTCCTGCTCGCCACCACGGCACTGCGCATCGCGGCCCCCGCCGCACGGGCCGCGACGGCCGGCGCGAACCCCGCGGCCGGCGGCTCCACCGCTCCCTCCGTCCGCTTCGCCGACATCCCGGGAGCCGGTGGGATCACCCTCAAGGGCAACCTCTTCACCCCATCGGGTGTGAACGGCACCGGCGGTCAGGTGCGGGCCGCTCGACGTGGCCGACGTCTCCGAGGTCGTCGACCGGACCCTCGCCAATACCCCCGCCGATCCCGGCCGGATCGACATGGCGAGCGTCTCCTACGGCGCCGGGCCGACCCTCATGGGGGCCGCGCACGACCCGCGCGTCGAGGCCGTAACGGCGCTCAGCGGCTGGTCGGACCTGACCGAATCCATCGACGGCGGCCGCACCCGGCACCTGCAGTCCCCGGCGGCGGACCCGTCGCGGCTCTCCGTACCGCTTCGCCGACCGTCACTCCCGTAGCGTGCGTACCTCGGTACGCAGCCGTGGCCTGCGTACCTAACGTCGTGCCAGGAGCGGGAGAGAGGACGGGCGGGGATGGCCGAGCCGGGGCCGGTGTACCAGTGGATCGCCGACGACCTCATGCGGCGGATCGACGAGGGACTCCTCAAGCCCGGGTGCCGCATCCCCTCCCGCTCCCGGCTCAAGGAGACCTACCGGGCGAGCGACCAGACCGTCGACCGCGCCGTGCGCGTGCTGAAGGCGGCAGGCTACGTCGAAGGTCAGTTCGGGCGGGGGGTGTTCGTCGTCGACCGGTCCGGCCTGGGGACGCTCGACCGCGGCACGGGCGCCGTGGACTCGCCCTTCGCCACCCGGGTCGCCGGGGACACCGCGACCGTGGACTGGGAAGCCTCGACCGTCACCACCACCGCCCCGCCGGCCATCGCCGAGCGGCTCGGCATCGTCACCGGCGACCCGGTGGTGATGACCCGTTACGAGTACCTGGCCGACCGCCGGCCCGTGCAGCTCGCCACCAGCTGGGAGCCGCTGGCCGTCACCGACGGCACGGACGTCGCGCACCCCGAGCGCGGCCCCTACGCCCGCCGCGGGGTGCGGGGGCGACTGGCCGCGATCGGGGTACGGGTGGTGCGGGCCCGCGAGGTCCTGGAGTCGCGGCCGGCCACCGGCTGGGAGGCGCAGACGCTCGGCTGCGCGCACGGTCAGTGCGTGACGGCGGTCCAGCGCACGTACTTCGACGCCGACGACCGCGCCGTCGAGACCTCGGACACGGTGATCCGCGCCGACCGCTGGCGCGTGGCCTACAGCATCGACTTCTCGTCCTGACCGGCCCCGGCGGGGGCGCGCCCCACCGGCCGGTGACGGCGGCCGGTCGTCATCGGCCTCCGGCGGCCGCGCCCGCGTGGCCCTCGCCGAGCACCCGGCCGACCAGCGCGTCGCGGTCCGCCTTGGGGATGGCGGTCCAGCGGGTACCGCGGATCGCGCCCTCGAGGGCGAGCAGGGTGTGGGTGCAGGCGTCCTCGGGAAGCCCCTCGCGGATCATCGCGAAGGCCCCTCCGGATCCGAGGCGGCGCAGCTCGTCGGCGTCCGGCACGCCGGCGCTGCGGAGGCGCTCGGCCAGGACCGCGCCGATGTTGGGCATCTGCTGCAGGGAGTCCATGCCCCCATCATGCACCTCCCGACGCCCCGTCAGACGGCGATCTCGGCCCAGACACGCTTGCCGCCCGGCAGGAGTTCTGTCCCCCAGCGGTAGGTCAGGGCCGAAACGACCTGCAGACCGCGGGTGCTCCCGGTCGTGTCGGGGACCCGGCCGGTCAGTACCAGGCATGGCGGAGTGCGGGAGCCGTCGCGGACCGACATGTGCACCAGCGTCAGCCGCCGGGACAACGTGACGCCCACCCGCCGGCCCCCGGCGTGGCGCACCGCGTTGGAGACGAGCTCGGCGAGCACGATGCCCGCGGTGTCCAGCAGGTACCCGAGGTCCCACGCGTCCAGGGTCGCCGCCAGGACGCGCCGCGCCTGAGCGGGCGCCAGGTCGTCGGAGGGCAGGAAGACCTCGCCCAGCAACACGGTGGCGGGCGGGGACGGGACGGGTTCGGCCGCCGGATCGTGGGTATGGAGGGTGTCCGGGGGCGAGTCGTCGCCCGCGCCGCGGCCGGCGCCGGGGGCGGCGCGCCGGAACGGCGGCCGTGCGGCCAGGTTGTCCCCCATGTGACCACCTCACAGGTGTCGTAGGTGGCGCCGAGCATTCCCGCGAAGCACCTGTGCACGCGATACCCCCGCGCTATTCTCACCACGACATACCCGCTGGTAACGCCGGTGGACCGCCGCCGGGGTGGACGGGAGTCGTGGATGTCGGGACCGGTTTCCGGTGATGCCGTCGAGATCCCCGCGTGGGCCTGGGAGCGCGAGGAGATTCGGGAGGCCCTGCGGGCCCGCGACGCCGGGGCCATCCTGCGGTTCGCGCAGCAGTACGGCGGCGCGAGCCAGTCGCGCATCGCGGCCGCGACGGGGCTGCTGCAGGGCCGGGTCAACGAGATCGTGCGGGGCCGCCGTTCGGTGGTGCGGTTCGACGTGTTCGAGCGCATCGCGCAGGGACTGCGCATGCCGGACCACGCACGGCTGCTCATGGGGCTCGCACCGCGCCGCCTGCGCTCCTACGGCGTCCGGGACCTGATGGACCATCCGCAGGTGGCCGCGGTCGCGCTGACCAAGCCCGAGGCCGCCGCGGAGATCCGTGAGGTGGCGGCGAGCGCCGATGCGGTGGACGTGGTGGGCGTACGCGCCCTCGGCCTGCTGGCGCTCGGCGACTCGCTGCTGCGCGGGCCGCTGACCCGCCGGGACCGGACCGGGACCGCCCGCATGCGGCTGCTGTTGCTGCACCCGGAGAGCCCGGCGGTGGCCCGGATCGCGGAGGAGGTCGGCGAGACACCGCGCTTCTTCTCCTCGAGCCTCCGCTTCGCGGAGGACATGCTCGGTGCCCTCGCCGAAGAAGGAACGATTCGGCTCGAGGTCTACCGCTACCGCACCCCACCGGTGTGGAGGCTGGTGCGCCTCGACGGCGCCACCTTCGTCTCCGTCATCGGACCACCGGCCGACCCGCGGGGCTCGCTGGTCTACCGGCTCGCCACCACCCCGCCCGGTTCGGTGCTCTACGGCTTCGAGCGCTGGTTCGAGGCCATGCTCGGCGAGGCCGAACGCGTCATCTAGGGTGCCCGTCGCGGGCCCGGCGGGCGATCAGACCTCGGAGGCCTCGGCGTAGACCTGGGACAGCTCCGGGGTACCGCTCTCCGCCCACTCGTGGCCCGCCTCGACGACGTCGAGTTCACGGCCGGAGGCCAGCTGGATGACGGGCCGTCCGTTGGGCCAGATCTGCCAGCTCGCGCCCGGGACGGTGCGCACCACGACCGTGCCGAGGTAGAGCCCGGCGTCGTTGCCGAGCCAGGACAGCTCGTCCGGGTCGTCGCGCCAGCGCGGCACCAACTGGTCCAGGCGCTCCAACGAGAGGGCAGTGTCGTCCAGTTCGACGCCCTCGGCCTCGGCCCTGGCGCGCAGCAGCTCGCACTCCGAGAGCAGTTCGGCGACTCCTTCCTGGTCCTCGGCGAGGGACTCCGGTACGGCCGCGCCGCGGACCTCGCCGTACCGTTTGCGCCACCTGTCCAGGAAGGAGATGTCCATGGGCATCAGCCTATGGCGTAGGCCTTGCGGAGTGTCTCGTGGACGGTCCATGTCGTGCGGTCTCCTTCGCGGAGGACGCAGACCTCTCCCGGACCGAGCTCCAGGGTCGGCCCGCCCACCACCGCAACAGTGGCGCGTCCGCTGACGACCACGAACATCTCGTCCGCCTCGGTGTCGGTCACCACGCCCGGGGTGATCTGCCAGATCCCCCTGGAGCGGGTGCCGTCGGCCGACCGCCACAGCACCTTCCCGGTGACCTCGGGGGAGCCGGAGACGATCTGTCCCGCGTCCAGGGGTTCGGGTTCGAGCACGGCGGCGGCGATGTCGACGGAGAAGCTCTTCATGGCCGGAGCGTACGCGCGGGCGTATGCCAACGGTAACGACACGTTGTATACGTTCCGTTGCCGCACAATACGTGACGTAAGGCTGCCCGGCGCGAGAAGGGCCACTCAATGCGGGATGAACGGGAAGCCGGGGGGCGGGCGGCGGACCGCGCCTGGCGGCTGCTGGAGGAACTGGCGGCGCGGGCCCCGGGCACCGTCCGGCTCGCAACCGGCGCGGAGGACGCAGAGATCGCGGCGTGGGGCGTGCAGCTCCCCGGCGAGGTGCGGCGCCTGGTCGGCAGGGTGCGGTCGATCCGCATCGGCGGCCTGGAGGAGTACCGGCTCGCCCCCGAGCGGGGTCTGCACCCCGGCGGCTGGGCCGTGGGGCCACCCGGCTCCGCGCACCTGCTGCACGAGTCGGGCGGGGACACGCTCTTCGTCGACGTGGACGGGGGCACCGGCGCCTGGGGCCGGGTGTTCGCGGCGACCGGGGTCTTCCCCGACACCTGGGCGTACGTCGCGCCCTCGCTGGTCGACTGGGTCACCCTGCTGGCCCGGGCGGGGCTCGCGGCCCTGGAACGCCTGACCCCCGATGCGGAGCCGGGGGCGGCCCGGGCCGACGCCTCGGTCCCGGACCACGCCGCGGTGCTGGAACGGCTCGCCGAGACCTCGAACGTCTTCTCCTACCGCCCCGACCTGCGGGGCACCCCGGTGGGACAGGCCCGCCCGGCGGCGGACCCGGAGCTGGCCGCCGCGCTGACCGGACTGCCGGACGACGCCCTGGTGGTGGACCTGCGCGAGGTGGCGCACCCGGCGACCCTGCACCTGCCCTGCCCGCCGGGGCTCCGTGGCCATGTCGAGTTCCAGCGCAGGGCCGGGGGGCGCTTCGCGCTGGGCCTGCCCAGGACCGGTCAGACGTCCAGGTCGACCACGACGGGGGCGTGGTCGGAAGCGCCCTTGCCCTTGCGCTCCTCGCGGTCGACGTAGGCGTCGCCGACCGCCTTGCTGAAGGGCTGGTTCGCGTAGACCAGGTCGATCCGCATGCCGCGGTTCTTGGGGAAGGCCAGCTGGCGGTAGTCCCAGTAGGTGTAGGGACGGTCGTACTTCAGCGGGCGGGGCACCACGTCGCTGAGCCCGGCCTCGCGCAGGTGTGCCAGCGCCTCGCGCTCGGCGGGGGTGACGTGCGTCATCCCCTCGAAGACCGTGGGGTCCCACACGTCCTCGTCGGTGGGCGCCACGTTGTAGTCGCCGAGGACGGCGAAGGGGCGCTCGCCCGCCGCGTCCTCCGCGACCGCCGCGCTCAGCGCCTGGAACCAGCGCAGTTTGTACGCGTAGTGCTCGTGGCCGACCTCACGGCCGTTGGGCACGTACACCGACCAGACCCGGACCGGGCCGCAGGTCGCCGAGACCGCGCGGGGCTCGTCGACCTCCTCGTACAGCGGGCCGCCGGGCAGGCCGACGACGACGTCCTCGAGGCCCACCTTGGACAGGAGGGCGACGCCGTTCCACCGGCCGGTGGCGTTGACGGCGGTCTCGTAGCCGAGGGCGCGCAGTTCCTCGAACGGGAACTGCTCCTCGGTGCACTTGGTCTCCTGGATGCACAGCACGTCCGGGCTGTTCTTCTCCAGCCAGGCCAGCAGCCGCGGCAGGCGGGCGGTGATCGAGTTGACGTTCCAGGTGGCGATGCGCATGGACCCGAATGTACCGCCCGCCTCCGACAACCGGTCCCGGGGCGTTCCCGGCGGCCGTCTGCGGCAGGTCGTGCGGCCGGGGCGTCAGCCCAGGTCGGTGCTGTCGCCGGAGGCCAGCCTGCCGTGCTCCGCGCCGCCGACACCGGGCCCGTCGGGGCCGAGCAGCCGGTCGTACAGGGTGCGGGCGAGGTCGTTGAGGAGCCCGTCGTGCACGTCGATGGCGCGGGCCGGCTTCACCTCGCGGAGGTAGTCGATGACCTCGGAGACCTTGTTCCAGGGGGCGTGCACGGGCAGCAGCAGCGTCTCGACGGACCGGCCGGGCACGGTGAGCGCGTCGCCGGGGTGGAAGACGGAGCCGTCGACGAGGAAGCCGACGTTGGTGATGCGCGGGATGTCGGGGTGGATCACGGCGTGCATCTGGCCGTGCACCTCGACGTCGAAGCCGGCCGCGCTGAAGGTGTCGCCCTCGCCCACGGTGTGGACCCGGCCCGGGAAGGCGGCCGAGACCTGGTCGGCGACGCTCTTGAGGGTCCAGATCTCGGCGGCGGGGTCGGCCTCCAGGGCGGCGCGCAACTGCTGCTCGCTGAAGTGGTCCGCGTGCTCGTGCGTGACGAGGACCGCATCCGCCCCCACCGCGGCGTCCGGCTCGGTGAAGCCTCCGGGATCGATGACGAGCACGCGCCCGTCCTTCTCCAGGCGGACGCAGGCGTGGCCCCTCTTCGTCAGCTTCATGACTCTCCTCCGGAGCGGTGATCCTTTGCGTGGCCATCATGGCCCAGGCCGTGCGCGCCGCACACGCCGCATCCAGGTGGTGGCGCCGATGGGCCGGCGGGACGACGCTGCCGCCCTGCGCGCGGGCTCACTCCCCTGGCCGAGTCTCCTCCCGGATGACGCGCCGCGCCACCGCGTGGGCGGAGGTGGCGGCGGGCACCCCGAGGTAGACGGCGGCGTGCAGCAGCACCTCCTCGATCTCGGCCGGGGTGAGGCCGCCGCGCAGCGCCGCCCGGGTGTGCGCGGCCAGTTCCGTGTGGTGGCCGCCCGCGACGAGTGCGGTCAGGGTGATGACGCTACGGGTCCGCCGGTCGAGCCCGGGCCGGTTCCAGAGCTCGCCCCAGGCGTAGCGGGTGACGAACTCCTCGAAGGCCCCGGCGGGCTCGTCGGCCTCCTCGGCCTCCACCCGGTCGACGTGCGCGTCGCCCAGGAGCTCGCGCCGGGTGCGGTCGCCCTCGGCGTACGGGTCGACGCGGCCGGGCGCGACGCCTCCCTGGTGCTGCGGCCCGGGCCGTACGGGGGTCGCGACCGCCGGTGCGGGCTCCGGGGCGACGGCCGCGGGCTGCACGGGCGCGGGCTGAACGGGCGCGGCCACGACGACGGGCTGCTCGGTCCAGGTGGCCTCGAAGTGGCGTACGAGGAGCTCGCCGACGGCCGCGGGCTGCTCGACCGGCACCAGGTGCGAGGCTCCGGGGACGACGGCGAGCCGCGCGTCCGGTATCCCGGCGACCAGGGCCCGGGCGTCGGCGGGCGGTGTCACCTGGTCCTCGGCGCCCCCCAGGACCAGCGTCGGCACGGTGATCCGGCCCAGCTCGGCGCGCACGTCGTGGGAGGCCAGCGCCTCACAGGCGGCGACGTAGCACTCCGGGTCGACGGCCCGGGCCATCTGGACGGACCAGTCCACGATGGCGGCCTGGGCGGCACGGAAGGCGGGGGCGAACCAGCGCTCGGGGGCGCTGAGCGCGATCTGCTCCAGGCCGTTGGCGCGGACGACCACTCCGAGCTGCCGCCAGGCGTCGGGCGTCCCGAAGCGGGCTGCCGAGGAGACCAGGGCGAGCGAGGCGACGCGCTGCGGGGCACGCAGTGCCAGCTGGGTGCCGACGGCACCGCCGAAGGCGCAGCCGGCGTAGCCGAAGCGCTCGATGCCGGCCTCGTCCAGGGTGCGCAGCAGGCGGTCGGCCAGTTCGGCGGTGGACACCGAGGCGTCGGCGGGTGCCCCGCCGTGCCCGGGGAGGTCGTACCGCAGCACCCGCCACTGGCGGGTCAGCTCGGGTATCTGCCGGTCCCACATGTGCCACGTCGTGCCCAGTGAGGGGCCGAGGACCAGGACCGGCGCGTCCTGCGGCCCGTCGACGCGGTGCTGGAGGGTCTGCGTGCTCTGCTCGTCGCTCACTCGCTCCACGCTATCGAGGCGTTCGCGGGCGGGGACGGCCGGGCCCCGCGACGGCGTGGGCGGCCTTGGGGCGCCTGGGCGCCGGTCAGCGGAAGTTTATCGTGGACACGACATAGACCACAGGGTGGTCCGTGTTGGAGAAGTCGACCGTGATGTTGTGGTCCGGCTTGTCACCGTGCTTCTTGAGCTTCAGGCCGGCCCACTTGCCGGACGCGCCGAAGTCCCAGCGCACGGCACGGGCCTGCTTCGGACTCACGGTCACGTCGCCGTCCCGGAGGGCGGAGCGGCTCCGGCCGTACTGGGCGAGGAAGGTGTCCAGGCCGCCCTGGTTGGTGCGGAACTGCACGTAGAAGGAGCTGGCGGCCCAGTTGTTGGTCTCCAGGTACGCCACCGGCGCCGAACCGGACGGGATCGTCACCTCGTAGATGCGCCGCTGCACCTTCGTGGGCCACAGGTAGGTGAGCGTGGTGACGGCCGCCTGCTCCTGCTTCTCCTCGCCGCTGTCCCGGCTCTGCTCCGCGGAGATGATCACGTAGCCGATCGGCACCAGGATCAGCAGCGGGACGACCGTCCACTGCACCCAGCGCGGCGGCTTCCTCGGGGGCATGGCACTCACTTGCCGACAACCTTCGCGTAGCGCTCGTACCGCTCGACCCGCCGCCGGTTGGCCCGCCGGAAGCGGCGCGCGACCAGCCGCGCCAGATCCGCGGCGCCGACCATCCCGGCCTCGGGGCCGAGCTGCGCCTTGACGATACGCGCCTCGGGCCGGTACCCGCGCCCGGTCAGATGGCGCCGGAAGGCGTCGCGGGCCGGGGCGATCAGCAGGTCGTCGGCCGCGCTGACGCCGCCGCCGATGACGAAGCAGGAAGGGTCCAGGGCCGCGGCGAGATTGGCGATGCCGACGCCCAGCCACTGGCCGATGTCCTGGAAGAGCTCGACGCACATCGCGTCACCCTCACGAGCGAGCTCCGTGATGAGCGGACCGGTGATCTCCCGTACCTGGCCGTCGACCCGGTCGATGATCCCGTACGCGACCGGGGAATCCGCCGCCGCGAGTTCGCGGGCCTCGCGCACCAGGGCGTTGCCCGAGCTGTACTGCTCCCAGCAGCCGCGGTTGCCGCAGGCGCAGCGGTGCCCACCGGGCACGACCTGCATGTGGCCGAACTCGCCGGCGACACCGAAGCGGCCCCGCTTGACGTGGCCGTCCTCCAGGATGGCGCCGCCGATGCCGGTGCCGAGCGTGATCATCACGAGGTCGCTCTCGCCGCGGCCGGCGCCGAAGCGCCACTCCGCCCAGGCGGCGGTGTTCGCGTCGTTGTCGACCATGACCGGCACCCGCAGGCGCTCGGTGAGACGGGCCTTCAGCGGCTCGTCACGCCAGGACAGGTGCGGGGCGAAGAGCACCCGGGAGCGGTCGGCGTCCACCCAGCCGGCCGCGCCGATGCCGACGGCGTGCACGTCGTGGCGCTCGGACAGGTCGAGGACGAGCTCGGTGATGGTGTCCTCCACCACCTTCGGGCTCTTGCTCTTGTCCGGCGTCTCGGTGCGCAGCTTCTCCAGGATGTTGCCGTCCGCGTCGACCACGCCGGCCATCACCTTGGTGCCGCCGATGTCGATGCCGACGGTGGGGACGCGGGGCGCGGTGAGGTGCGAGCGGCGCTCGCGGCGGCCCACCGTGCTCAGGAGCGTGGAACTGCTGGAGGAGCGGGCGGCACCCCGGTACATGCTCATCGGTTCACCCCCGTGGATCCGATCCCGGACTCGGTCCCGAACTGCTGCTCGGTCGTCGCTCGCAAGGCTCGTCTCTCCGGGGTCGGGGGCGGTTCTCCGAGTGATTCTAAGTGCCCGGGATCGCGGGGGCGTGGCCCCCGGTCCCGGGCGACGGCGAGTGGGTGCGCGGGGCGGGCGGCCGGGGCCGCCCGCCCGCCGTCACGGTGCCGGGCGGCGCAGCTCGTGGGCGAGGGTCTCCAGGTCCGTGCCCCCGGCCATTTCCCGGGTGAGCTCGTCCACCGTGATCCCCTCCCTGGTGTAGGTGCCGGTCATCGTGCCGCGGCGCAGCAGGACGAAGCGGTCGCCGACGAGGTGGGCGTGGTGGGGGTTGTGCGTGATGAGGACCACGCCGAGGCCGGCGTCCCGTGCCGCGGCGACGTACTTCAGCACGACGCCGGACTGCCGGACGCCGAGCGCCGCCGTGGGCTCGTCGAGGACGAGCACCTTGGCCCCGAAGTGCACGGCGCGGGCGATGGCGACGCACTGGCGCTGCCCGCCCGACAGGGTGCCGATGGGCCGGTCCACGTCGCTCAGGTCGATGCCCATGTCACGCAGCGCCGTGCGCGTGGTCTCCCGCATCAGGGCGACGTCCAGGCGCTTGAAGGGGCCCCGGCCCCTGCGCGGCTCGGAACCGAGGAAGAAGTTCCGCCAGACCGGCATCAGCGGGACGACGGCCAGGTCCTGGTAGACGGTGGCGATGCCGTGGTCGAGTGCCTCACGGGGCGACGCGTGGCGCACGGGCACGCCCTCGATCTCGTAGCTGCCCCGGTCGTGCTGGTGCAGCCCCGCGATGATCTTGATGAGGGTGGACTTCCCGGCGCCGTTGTCACCGAGGACGCAGGTGATCTCCCCCGCGTGCACCTCCAGGGAGACGTCCTCCAGGGCCCGCACGTGCCCGTACGCCTTGCTGACGTCGGTCAGCCTCACCAGGGCCGTCACTTCGCCGCCTCCGCCCGCTTGCGCACCCAGGCGTTGAGCAGTGTGGCCAGCAGCAGCATGGCGCCCAGGAAGAACTTGAACCAGTCCGGGTTCCACTCGGCGTAGACGATGCCCTTGCTGGTCATGCCGAAGATGAACGCGCCGACCGCGGAGCCGATGGCCGAGCCGTAGCCGCCGGTCATCAGACAGCCGCCGATCACCGCGGCGATGATGTACAGGAACTCGTTGCCGATGCCCTCTCCCGACTGCACCACGTCGAAGGAGAACAGCAGGTGCTGTCCGGAGATCCACGCGCAGAAGGCGACGGCCATGTAGAGGCCCGTCTTCGTACGGGTGACGGGGACGCCGACAGCGCGGGCCGCGTCGGGGCCGCCGCCGGACGCGAAGATCCAGTTGCCGGCGCGGGTCCGCAGCAGCACCCAGGTCGCGACGGCGACCAGGGCGATCCACCACAGGATGGTCACCTGGAGGTCGACGCCGCCGATCGTCAGGTGCGAGGCGAACAGCGCACGCGCCGAGCGGAAGCCCTCCATGTCGGCGATGGACTTCGTGCTGACCGTGCCGTCGATGAGCTTGGTGAAGCCCAGGTTGAGCCCGGTGAGCATCAGGAAGGTGCCCAGCGTGATGATGAAGCTCGGCAGCTTGGTGCGGGCCAGCATGATGCCGTTGAAGAAGCCGATGGCGAGGGTGACGAGCAGCGAGACGCCGACACCGACCCAGACGTTGGCCGTCATCTGGTAGCTGAACATCGACGACACCAGGGCGGAGGACGTCACCAGGACGCCCGCCGACAGGTCGAACTCGCCGCCGATCATCAGCAGCGCCACCGGCACCGCCATGATCCCGATGGTGGACGCCGCGTACAGGACGGTCCCGAGGCTCGCCGGCCGCAGGAAGGAGTCGGCCGCCACGGAGAAGAAGACGAAGACGGCCACGGCGCCGACGACGGCGCCCAGCTCGGGGCGGCTGAACAGGCGGTTCCCGAGCCCCCTCGGGGGCGCGAGGCTGTCCGCGGTCATCGGGTGCCCCGCTTCGCGTAGTCCTTCAGCGCGGCCGCGTCGTCCTTGGTGACGATCTGCGGGCCGGTGAGCACCGGGCCGCCGCCGCCGAGGACGTCGGCGTTGTAGCGGTAGAGCCACAGCAGGTCCACGGCCTCGTAGCCCTGCAGGTAGGGCTGCTGGTCCACGGCGAAGCCGAGGGTGCCTGCCTCCAGCGCGCCCGCGACCTGGCCGTTGAGGTCGAAGGTGTCGACCTCGGCCTTGCTGCCCGCCTGCTCCTTCGCCTTGACGGCGGTGGCGGCGTAGGGCGCGCCGAGGGTCACGACGGCGTCGATGGACGGGTCGGCGGCCAGCTTGGCCTGGAGGGCGGACTGGACGTCGGGCATGTTGGTGCCGTTGACGTAGAGGTTCTCCGTCGTGCCCTCGAAGGTGTTCTTCACTCCCCCGCAGCGCTGCTCGTGGCCGACGTTGCCCTGCTCGTGCAGCACGCACAGGACGTGCTTCCTGCCGCGCTCCGTGAGCTCGCCGCCGACGGCCTCGCCGGCGATGGTCTCGTCCTGGCCGATGTGGGCCAGGGCGCCGAACTCCTTGGACTGGGCGGACCCCGAGTTGATGGTGATGACCGGGATGCCGGCCTTCTCCGCCTTCAGGACGACGTCCTTCATCGCCTCTGGCTTGGCGAGCGTGACGACCAGGCCGTCGACCTTCTGGTCGATGGCCGTCTGCACCAGCTGCGCCTGGTCCTTGCCCTGGTCGCTGTTGGAGTACAGGAACTTGATGTTGTCCTTGGCGGCGGCCTGCCGGGCGCCCTTCTGGACGATGTCCCAGAAGCTGTCGCCGGCGCCGGCGTGGGTGACCATGGCGACCGTCCACCTCGGTGTGTCGACGGCCGAACCGTTGGCCTGAGCCTCCTTGGCCCGCTGCTCGGCGCGCAGGCCTCCGGTGCTGCTGCAGCCCGCCAGCGCCACACCGATGACCACTGTCAGTAGCGCACCGAGCGCACGCCTTCCCCTGTTCGCGCTCTCCACGTCGTGCCTTTCCCTGCTGGTCTTGGAACCGACCAAGTATCCGTCACAGGGTGCGATGCTCGTGGAAGGGGGGGTTCCGCGGCCGCTCAGGCCCTCACGAGCAGCTGGAACTCGAAGGCGTAGCGGGACGCGCGATAGATGTGGCTGCCGTACTCGACGGCCCGCCCCGTGTCGTCGTAGGTCGTCCGGCTCATGGTGAGGAGCGCCGCCCCCGGCTCCTCCGCGAGCAGCTCGCCCTCCGCCTCGGTGGCGCAGCGGGCGCCGACCGACTGGCGGGCGCTGTGCAGGGTGATCCCGGCGGCGCGCATCATGCGGTACAGGCCGGTGGACTCCAGTTTGGCGTCGTCCAGCGGGAGGAGTCCGGGCGGCAGGTAGTTGCACATGTGGGCCATCGGCTCGCCGTGGGTGAAGCGCAGCCGCTGCAGGACGACGACGTCACTGCCCTCGGCGATGCCGAGCGCCGCGGCGACCTCGGCGGAGGCCGGCTCGGTCTCGTTGCGCAGCACCCGGGTGGCGGGGCTCTGCCCGGCGGCCTGGAGGTCGTCGAAGAGGCTGCTCAGCTCCAGTGGCCGCTTGACCTGGCTGTGCACGACCTGGGTGCCCACGCCGCGCCGGCGCACCAGCAGGCCCTTGTCCACCAGGGACTGGATGGCCTGCCGGACGGTCGGCCGGGAGAGGCCGAGCCGTCCCGCGAGTTCGATCTCGTTGCCCAGGAGGCTTCCGGGAGCGAGCCTGCCGTGCTCGATGGCACCTTCCAGCTGCTGCGCGAGCTGGTAGTACAGCGGCACCGGGCTGGAGCGGTCCACCTCGAACTCGAGCGGCGCGGACTCTGCTTTGGACACAGGGGGAGCGTATCCGCCGGTATCGATCTCAGGAAACTCTGACATCACATTGTCCGAACATGTGGATCCACGCCTTCTCCAGGGCCCGCGGACGGGCCGGTGCGGTCGGTGGTGCGGTCGGTGGTGCGGGTTCCGCGAACGGTCCGGGGGGCCGCCTCACAGGTGGCGGCGGCGGTCGCCCAGGTGCCGCTCATAGGACTTGCGGGCCTCGACGGCCGCCTCTCGGGAGGCGGTCTCGGCGACCGGCACGTCCCACCAGGCCTGGGCGGCGGGTGCCGTCGGCGTGGGGTCGGTCTCCACGTACACGCAGGTCGGACGGTCGGAGGCGCGGGCGGTGGCCAGCGCCTCGCGCAGCTCGCGCACCGTCGCGGCGCGCAGCACGTCCATCCCGAGGCTGGCGGCGTTGGCGGCGAGGTCCACCGGGAGCGGGTCGCCGGTGAAGGAGCCGTCGGCGGCGCGGTAGCGGTAGGCGGTGCCGTAGCGCTCGCCGCCCACGTCGGCGGACAGCCCGCCGATGGAGGCGTAGCCGTGGTTCTGGATCAGGAGGAGGTTGACGTTCACGCCCTCCTGCACGGCGGTCACGATCTCCGTCGGCATCATCAGGTAGGTGCCGTCCCCGACGAGCGCCCAGACGGGCCGGTCGGGCGCCGCCATGCGCACGCCGATGGAGGCCGGGATCTCGTAGCCCATGCAGGAGTAGCCGTACTCCAGGTGGTACTGGCGCGGGCTGCGGGCGCGCCAGAGCTTGTGCAGGTCGCCGGGGAGGGAGCCGGCGGCGTTGATCAGCACGTCGTCGTCGCCGACCACCGAGTCGAGGGCACCGAGCACCTGGGTCTGGGTGGGGCGGTCGGTGTCGTCCGCGGCGTACGCGGCGTCGACGACGCGCTCCCAGCGCTCCTTGCCGGCGGTGTACTCGGCCTCGTACTCCGGCGCGATGCGGTGTCCCGCCACGGCCTGCGCCAGGGCTTCCAGGCTCGCTCGGGCGTCGCCGACCAGGGTGCGGGCGCCGAGCTTGTGGGCGTCGAAGCCCGTGACGTTGAGGTTGAGGAAACGCACCCCGGGGGCGGCGAAGAGGGTGGAGGAGGCGGTGGTGAAGTCGGTGTAGCGGGTGCCCACGCCGATGACCAGGTCGGCGGTGCGCGCGATGTCGTCGGCGACGGCGGTGCCGGTGTGGCCGACGCCGCCGAGGTCGGCCGGGTGGTCGTGACGCAGCGAGCCCTTGCCCGCCTGGGTGGAGGCCACAGGGATGCCGGTCGCCTCGGCCAGTGCCAGGAGGGCGGCCTCGGCCTCGCTGTGGTGGACACCGCCGCCCGCGATGATCAGCGGACGCCGCGCGGCGCGCACCGCCTCCGCGGCGGCGGCCAGTTCGGCGGCCTCGGGAGCCGGGCGGCGTACGTGCCAGACACGCTCGGCGAAGAACTCCTCGGGCCAGTCGTACGCCTCGGCCTGGACGTCCTGCGGGAGGGCGAGCGTGACGGCCCCGGTCTCGGCGGGGTCGGCCAGCACCCGCATCGCCTGGAGCGCGGACGGGATCAGTGCCTCGGGCCGGGTGACCCGGTCGAACCAGCGGGAGACCGGCCGCAGCGCGTCGTTGACGGTGACGTCGCCGTACTGGGTGTGCTCCAGCTGCTGGAGCACCGGGTCGGGCACGCGGTTGGCGAAGGAGTCGCCGGGGAGCAGCAGCACCGGCAGCCGGTTGACGGTGGCGAGCGCGGCGCCGGTGACGAGGTTGGTGGCGCCGGGGCCGATGGAGGTGGTGACGGCCTGCGCGGACAGCCGGTTGAGCTGCCGGGCGTAGCCGACGGCGGCGTGCACCATGGCCTGCTCGTTGCGGCCCTGGTGGTAGGGCATCTCCTCCCGGTACTCCACCAGCGCCTGGCCGATGCCGGCGACGTTGCCGTGGCCGAAGATGCCCCAGGTGCCGGCGACGAGCCGGCGGCGGACCCCGTCGCGCTCGGTGTACTGCGCGGACAGGAACCGCGCCAGCGCCTGGGCGACCGTGAGGCGGCGTACGGACTGGCTGCTCATCAGGACCTCTCGGGGGCTTCGCCGGTGGCGGCGGGGGCGGTGTACAGGGGCAGGCGCGGGTCGGCCGGCTGGTCCGGCCAGGTGTCGCGGATCCAGGCGTGGTCGGGGTGGTCGCAGATCAGCCAGGCGCGCTCCTCCCCCGGACCCGCCATGACGTTGAGGTAGTACATGTCGTGGCCGGGCACGGCCATCGAGGGACCGTGCCAGCCGTCGGGGATGAGGACGACGTCGCCGCTGCGGACCTCGGCGAGGACGTCGGTGCCCCGGCCGTTGCCGGAGGGCGAGACGCGCTGGTAGCCGATGCCGTCCTTGCCGTGCGCCGGGGCGATCTCGAAGTAGTAGATCTCCTCCAGGCGCGATTCGCCCTCGCGGTCCTCGTCGTGCTTGTGCGGCGGGAAGGACGACCAGTTGCCGGCGGGGGTGAGTACCTCCACCGCGATCAGGCGGTCGCACTCGAAGACCCCTGCGGCGCCGAAGTTGTTGACCTGGCGGCTGCAGCTGCCGCTGCCCCGCAGCTCGACGGGGACGGCGGAGGCCGGTCCGTAGCGGGCGGGAAGCCGCCGCTCGCAGCGGGCGCCGGTCAGGGCGAAGCGGCCCCCGGAGGCGGTGGTGACGGTGACGGTCTCGTCGCGCGGCACGTACGCGAAGTCGCTGACCGCCGTGAACACGCTCTCGCGCCCGGTGAGCCGGAAGGTCTCCCCCTGGGCGGAGACCTCGCAGCCGCCGGAGAGCGGCAGCACGATCCACTCGCTGTCGCCGGTGGCGAACTCGTGCCGTCCGCCGGGCGGGAGTTCCACGACCCGCAGGGAGGAGTGCTCCCAGCCGGCCCGGCCGGGGTCGACGTCGACGGCGTAGGGGCCGGCGGCGGCCTTCCCGGCGGGCAGGTGCTCCTCGGTGCCGTTCATGTGTGGGCCTCGCACTTCTCGCGGTTCGACCGGGACGTCACAGCAGACCGACGGCGGTGTCGACGGCGGTCTCCACGCTGCCCTCCGCCGGGTAGAGCAGGGTGCGGCCGACGACCAGGCCCTGGACGGTGGGCAGGCGCAGCGCCTTGCGCCACTTCTCGTAGACCGCCTCCTGTTCCCTGCCCACCTCGCCCCCCAGCAGGACGGCGGGGAGCGTGGAGGTCTCCATGACGGTCGCCATGTCGTCGACGTCCTCGGTGACGGGCACCTTGAGCCAGGTGTAGGCGGAGGTCCCGGCGAGCCCCGAGGCGATGGCGATGGACTTGGTGACCGCCTCCGCGCTGAGGTCGTTGCGGACCCTGCCGTCGACGCGACGGGATATGAACGGCTCGACGAAGACCGGGAGCCGGTGCTCGGCCATCTCGTCGATGGCGCGGGCGGTGGCGACCATGGTGCTCAGCGAGCCGCTGTCCTCGTAGCTGATGCGCAGCAGCAGCTTGCCCGCGTCGAAGCCGAGCCGGGCTATGTCCTGGGCGCGGTGGCCGGTGAAGCGGTCGTCGAGCTCGAAGGAGGCCCCGGCCAGGCCGCCGCGGTTCATCGACCCCATGACCACCTTGCCCTCGAGCGCGCCGAGCAGCAGCAGGTCCTCCAGGATGTCCGCGGTGCCGAGCACACCGTCGACGCCGGGACGGGAGAGCGCGGTGCACAGCCGCTCCAGCAGGTCCACGCGGTTGGCCATGGCGAACTCCCGGTCCCCCACGGCGAACGCGCCCCGCGCGGGGTGGTCCGCGGCGAGGATCATCAGCCGGCCGCTGTCACCGACGAGTGGACGGCGCACGCGGCGGGCTGCGGCCTCGGCGATCGCCTCGGGATGGTGGGTCCGCACCTTCACCAGGTCGGAGATGCTGATGCTCAAGAGGAGCTCACTTTCGGGCAGGGGACGGACCGTCAGCCGCGGCCGAGGAGGTCCTGGACCTCCGTCGCGGTGGGCATCGCGGAGGAGCAGGCGAGGCGGGAGGCCACGATCGCGCCCGCGGCGTTGGCGTGGCGCATGATCCGTTCCAGGTCCCAGCCGGCGAGCAGCCCGTGGCAGAGGGAGCCGCCGAAGGCGTCGCCCGCGCCGAGCCCGTTGACCACGTCGACGGGTACCGGCGGCACCTCGGCGGTGGTGCCGTCGCGGTGGACGGCGAGGACGCCCTTGGGGCCCTGCTTGACGACGGCGAGTTCGACCCCGGCGGCGAGCAGCGCCTCGGCGGCGGCGCGCGGTGCGCGCACCCCGGTGGCGATCTCGCACTCGTCGAGGTTGCCGACGGCGACGGTGGCCGAGGCCAGCGCCCGCGCGTAGTAGGGGCGGGCCTCGTCGGGGTCCTTCCAGAACATGGGGCGCCAGTCGAGGTCGAAGACGGTGGTGCCGCGGCGGGCCCTGGCCTCGAGGGCGGTGAGGGTGGCGGTGCGGCTGGGCTCCGCGCACAGGCCGGTCCCGGTCATCCAGAAGATGCGGGCGGCCCGGATCGCGTCGAGGTCCAGTTCGCCGGCGTGGATCTCCAGGTCGGGGGCCTTGGGGAGCCGGTAGAAGTAGAGCGGGAAGTCGTCCGGCGGGAAGATCTCGCAGAAGGTGACCGGTGTCGGGTACGCGGCGACCGACGTGACGTAGCGGTCGTCGACGCCGAACTCCTTGAGCGCCTGGTGGCAGTACGTGCCGAAGGGGTCGTCGCCGGTGCGGGTGATGACGGCGGTGGCGCGGCCGAGGCGGGCGGCGGCGACCGCCACGTTGGTGGCGGAGCCGCCGAGGAACTTCCCGAACGTCTCGACCTGGGGCAGTGGGACACCGGTCTGCAGCGGGTAGAGGTCCACCCCGATCCGGCCCATCGTGATCAGGTCGTACGGCTCGGTCATGGGCGTGACTCCTCGTCGTGCGTCACCGGGGGGTCGCTCTGCGGCCCTGTCAGGTCTAGCCCGCCCGGCCGAGCGCTGTCAACACTATGTCCTTACATACGAACGTACCGACCGCCGGACGACCGGCTCGTTACCTTGTCGTTACGTCGAGATGAATTGATGTCTTGACAAAGTCTTGACAGGGACCCCGGGGAGGGGTTTGCTCCCGTGCAGCACCCGGCCATGTGAACACGTCCGTCCCCTTCTCCCTCCCACCGCAGTGAGGTGCAGGAACATGGAACGCTCTCGCAGATACCGTCGGATCTCCGCCGTCGCGGCCCTCTCCACCGCCGCCGTCCTCCTCGCAGCCGGCTGTTCCAGCAGCTCAGGCGGGAAGAAGGCCGAGGAGTCGGCGGGCGCCCCCGCCGCGGGAAAGGCCGACACCCCGCGGATGAAGATCGCGATGGTCACCCATGCCGCCCCCGGCGACACCTTCTGGGACCTGATCCGCAAGGGCGCCCAGGCCGCCGCCGCCAAGGACAACGTGGAGCTGGTCTACTCCAACGACCCCAACGCCGCGACCCAGGCCAACCTGATCCAGAACGCGATCGACCAGAAGGTCGACGGGATAGCCGTCACCCTGGCCAAGCCCGACGCCATGAAGGACGTCGTCGCCAAGGCGGAGGCCGCGGGCATCCCTGTGGTCGGTTTCAACGCGGGCCTGGACGACTGGAAGGACCAGGGGCTGCTGGAGTACTTCGGACAGGACGAGAGCGTCGCCGGCGAGGCGCTGGGCGACAAGCTCAACGACCTGGGCGCCAAGCACAACGTCTGCGTGATCCACGAACAGGGCCACGTCGCCCTGGAGGCCCGCTGCGCCGGCGTGAAGAAGACGTTCAAGGGGAAGACCGAGAACCTCTACGTCAACGGCACGGACATGCCGTCGGTGAAGTCCACGATCACGGCGAAGCTCAAGCAGGACTCCGGCATCGACTACGTCGTCACCCTGGGCGCGCCCTTCGCGCTGACGGCCGTCCAGTCTGTCGCGGACGCCGGCAGCAAGGCGAAGGTCGGCACCTTCGACCTCAACAAGGACCTGGTCAAGGCCGTCCAGGACGGCGGGGTGCAGTTCGCCGTCGACCAGCAGCCGTACCTGCAGGGCTACCTGTCCGTCGACTCCCTGTGGCTGTACAAGACCAACGGCAACGTCAGCGGCGGCGGCGTGGCACCGGTCCTGACCGGCCCGGCCTTCGTCGACAAGGACAACGTCGAGTCCGTGGCCGCGTTCGCCGCGAAGGGCACCCGGTGATCCCGGTGTCCCAGGCAGCCGCCCCCGCGGCGTCCCCCTCACCACCCGCGGCACCCGCCTCCGAGGCGGACGGCCGCACCGCCGAACGCTCGCTGCTGCGCCGGACACTGGCCCGCCCGGAGATCGGCGCGCTGATCGCCGCCGTCGCGGTCTACCTCTTCTTCTTCGCGGTGGCGCCGTCCTTCCGCGAGGCCGGATCGCTGGCGACCGTGCTCTACCAGGCGTCGGTCATGGGCATCATGGCGCTGCCCGTGGCCCTGCTGATGATCGGCGGCGAGTTCGACCTCTCGGCCGGCGTCGCCGTCACCGCGTCGGCGCTGACCGCGAGCATGTTCAGCTTCCAGCTCAGCATGAACGTGTGGACCGGTGTGGCCGTCGCCCTGATGGTGTCCCTGGGCATCGGGGCGCTCAACGGCTACCTGCTGGTGAAGACGGGGCTGCCCAGCTTCCTCATCACCCTGGCCACCTTCCTGATGCTGCAGGGCCTCAACCTGGCCGTCACCAAGATCTTCACCGGCAACGTCGCCACCGACTCCATCAGCGACATGGACGGCTTCGGCCAGGCGCGCGCGCTGTTCGCCTCGGAGATCGGTGTCGGCGGGGTCCAGCTCAAGGTGACGGTGCTGTGGTGGCTCGGCTTCGCGGCGCTCGCCACCTGGGTGCTGCTGCGCACCCGGTTCGGCAACTGGACCTTCGCGGTCGGCGGCAACAAGGACAGCGCGCGGGCGGTCGGCGTACCTGTGGCCTTCACCAAGATCGCGCTGTTCATGGCCGTGGGCTTCGGCGCCTGGTTCACCGGCATGCACCTGCTCTTCTCGTTCAACGCCGTGCAGTCGGGCGAAGGCGTAGGCAACGAGTTCCTGTACATCATCGCGGCGGTCATCGGCGGCTGCCTGCTCACCGGCGGCTACGGTTCGGCGATCGGCTCGGTGATCGGCGCCTTCATCTTCGGGATGGTCTCGCAGGGCATCGTGTACGCCAACTGGAACCCCGACTGGTTCAAGTTCTTCCTCGGCGTGATGCTCCTGATCGCGACCCTCGTCAATCTGTGGGTCCGCCGCACGGCGACCCGGAGGTGAGCCCGATGACCACCGCCACCACCGCCCCCGGCGGCACCGCCGCCGCCCCCGAGCCCCTCGTCGAACTGGACGGGGTGGGCAAGAGCTACGGCAACGTCCGCGCCCTGCACGGCGTCGACCTGGCCGTCCGGCCGGGGCAGGTCACCTGCGTCCTCGGCGACAACGGCGCGGGCAAGTCCACCCTGATCAAGATCGTCTCCGGCCTGCACCGGCACACCGAGGGCGAGTTCCGCATCGACGGCGCGCCCGTACGGCTGAACACCCCGCGGGAGGCCCTGGACCGCGGCATCGCGGCCGTCTACCAGGACCTGGCGACCGTTCCGCTGATGCCGGTCTGGCGGAACTTCTTCCTCGGCTCCGAGCTGACGCGCGGGCCATGGCCCGTACGCCGCCTGGACATCGCCCGGATGAAACGCACCGCGGACGAGGAGCTGCGGGCGATGGGCATCGTCCTGGACGACCTCGAACAGCCCATCGGCACCCTCTCCGGCGGCCAGCGGCAGTCCGTGGCCATCGCCCGCGCGGTCCACTTCGGCGCACGGGTGCTGATCCTGGACGAACCCACCGCGGCACTGGGCGTCAAGCAGTCCGGCGTCGTCCTGAAGTACATCGCGGCCGCACGCGAGCGGGGTCTGGGCGTCATCTTCATCACCCACAATCCGCACCACGCGTTCATGGTCGGCGATCACTTCTCCGTGCTGCGGCTGGGCACCCTGGAACTGAGTGCGGCCCGGAAGGAGGTCTCCTTGGAGGAGCTCACCCACCACATGGCCGGCGGCACGGAGCTGGCCGCGCTCAAGCACGAACTGGCCCAGGTCCGCGGCGTCGACGTGGACGAACTGCCCGGTCCGGAGGACCTGGCCGAGGGCCGCACCTCCCCGTGAGGGGCGGTCCGGCCCTTCCCCCCGACCCTGACATGACGTCCGTATGTCAGGACTAACTCTTGACGGCTGCCCGGCCGGACGGCGAAGCTTCCAGCGGGACCACGGAGCTCCGCGGGCATCCGTACCACCGCCCTGACGGGCCGCCCTACCGAACCACGACCGGTCCGCGGCGACCGGTGAGAGGAGCCCTCCTCATGACTGCCCCCTCCCCCGTTCTGGACCGGATCCGGATCGGCTCCGCGCCCGACTCGTGGGGCGTCTGGTTCCCCGACGACCCCCAGCAGGTGCCCTGGCAGCGCTTCCTGGACGAGGTCTCCCAGTCGGGCTACGAGTGGATCGAGCTGGGCCCGTACGGCTACCTGCCGACCGACCCGGCCCGGCTCACCGAGGAGACCGCGCGCCGGGGCCTGAAGGTCTCCGCGGGCACCGTCTTCACCTCCCTGCACCGCGGCCCCTCGGTGTGGGACGCCACCTGGGAGCACGTCGGCCAGGTCGCCGCCCTCGCCCGGGCCATGGACGCCCGGCACCTGGTGGTCATCCCGTCCTTCTGGCGCGACGACAAGACCGCCGAGATCATCGAGCCGCGCGAACTCACCGCCGAGCAGTGGGGGCACCTCGCCACCGGCATGGAGCGCCTGGGCCGCCAGGTCCGCGACACCTACGGCCTGGACATCGTGGTCCACCCGCACGCCGACACGCACATCGACACCGAGGAGCACGTCGAGCGCTTCCTCGACGCCACCGACCCGGACCTGGTCAACCTCTGCCTGGACACCGGCCACTACGCCTACTGCGGCGGCGACAGCGTCAAGCTGATCGAGACCTACGGGGAGCGGATCGGCTACCTGCACCTGAAGCAGGTCGACCCCGAGATCCTCGCCGACGTCGTCAAGAACGGGGTCCCCTTCGGCCCGGCCGTGCAGCGCGGCGTCATGTGTGAGCCGCCGGGCGGCGTGCCCGCCCTGGAGCCGGTGCTGGCCGCCGCGCAGGGCCTGGGCGTCGACCTGTTCGCGATCGTCGAGCAGGACATGTACCCCTGCGAGCCGGAGCGGCCGCTGCCCATCGCGCAGCGCACCCGGAAGTTCCTGCGCTCCTGCGGTGCCTGACGCACCGCCCACGAAAGGGAAGACACGCATCATGACGCAGCACGGACCGCTCGGGGTCGCCGTCATCGGCACCGGCAAGATGGGCGCCGACCACGTACGCCGCATCAACGACGTGGTGAGCGGCGCCCGGGTGACCGCCGTCGTCGACGTCGACGCCGAACGCGTGAAGGCGGTCGCCGACGGCGTCGAGGGCTGCACGGCGTACACCGACCCCGCGGCGGCGATGGCCGCGGCCGACGTGGACGCCGTCCTCATCGCCTCGCCCGGCCCCGCCCACGAGGCGGCGCTGCTCACGGCCTTCGAGCACGACCTGCCGGTGCTGTGCGAGAAGCCGCTCACGCCGGACGCCGCCTCCGCGCTGCGTGTGATGGAGGCCGAGCAGCGCCTGGGCCACCGTCGGGTGCAGGTCGGCTTCATGCGGCGCTACGACGCGGAGTACGGCAAGCTCAAGGCCCTGCTGGACAGCGGTGAACTGGGCCGGACGCTGATGCTGCACAACCGGCACCGCAACGCGAGCATCCCGCCCGGCTTCACCAACGCCAACCTCGTCAACGACTCTCTCGTGCACGAGATGGACGTGACCCGCTGGCTGCTCGGCCAGGAGATCACCGCCGTCACCGTGCTGCGCCCCCGCCCGTCCGCGAACGCGCCCGCGGGCCTGGACGACCCGCAGTTCGTGGTCTTCGAGACCGACGGCGGAGCGGTCGTCGACGTCGAGGTCTTCCTCAACTGCGGCTTCGGCTACCAGGTGCAGGCCGAGGCGGTCTGCGAGCGCGGCAGCGCCCGCATCGGCGACGCGCACGACCTGCTCGTCAACACCGCGGGCCGTTGGGGCGGCACGATCGCCCAGGACTTCGTGGAACGCTTCGCCGACGCCTACGACCGCGAGGTCCAGGCATGGGTCGACGCCACCCGGCGCGGAGAGGTCACCGGCCCCAGCGTCTGGGACGGCTACGCCGCCGCCGCGGTCTGCGAGGCCGGTGTCCGCTCCCAGGAGACGGGCGGGCGTGTCGAGGTCGAACTGGCCGACCGACCGGCGTTCTACCGCTGAGGGACGCAGGTCCCCGGCCACCCCGGATCCGGCGCGGGTGGGACGGTTACTCCCTGGCCGCCCCGCCCGCGCCTCCACCGCATCCGTGAGA
The DNA here is from genome assembly GCF_040630935.1 of Streptomyces sp. NPDC005722. Taxonomy (NCBI): domain Bacteria; kingdom Bacillati; phylum Actinomycetota; class Actinomycetes; order Kitasatosporales; family Streptomycetaceae; genus Streptomyces; species Streptomyces sp. NPDC005722. The sequence continues at coordinate 288,909 of NZ_JBEXYN010000004.1, read as the reverse complement.
AAGGCATCCCCGTACATGCGCGTCGTCCTCTTCGGTGTCGGGCGCCTCGGTTCCTTCCACGCGGCCACCCTGCACGCCCATCCCGAGGTCTCCGAACTGGTCCTCGCGGACGCCGACGCCGCGCGGGCCGCCGGGGCCGCCGCGCGGCTGGGCGCCGGCGCGCGGGCCGCGTCCTCCGTCGACGCGGCGTTCGCCGGCGGCGCGGACGCGGTCGTCATCGCCTCGGCGACCTCCGCCCACGCGGAGCTGATCTCCCGCGCGGTGCGGGCCGGGCTCCCCGTCTACTGCGAGAAGCCGGTCGCCCTCGACCTGGAGTCGACGGTCACCGCGCTGCGCGAGGTCGAGGAGGCCGGCGCCGTCCTCCAGATGGGCTTCCAGCGCCGCTTCGACCCCGGCTACCGCGCCGCCCGGGAGGCCGTCCGGGCCGGACGGCTCGGGCGGCTGCACACCGTGCGGGCGCTGACCTCCGACATGGCGCCCCCGCCGCCGGAGTTCGTGCCGCTGTCCGGCGGGCTCTACCGGGACTGCCTGATCCACGACTTCGACGCGGTCCGGTGGGTGACCGGCCGTGAGGTCGCCGAGGTCTACGCCACGGGCGCCAACGGCGGGGCCGCCTTCTTCCGCGACGCGGGCGACGTGGACACCGCGGCGGCGCTCCTCACCCTCGACGACGGAACCCTCGCCACCGCCACCTCCACCCGCTACAACGGCGCCGGCTACGACATCCGCATGGAACTCGCCGGGTCGCTGGACCAGATCGCCGTCGGCGTCGGCCCCCGTACGCCGGTCACGTCCGTGGAACCGGGCGCGGCCCCGGGCGTGCCCGACCCGTGGACCGGGTTCGTGGACCGCTTCGGGGACGCGTACCGGGCGGAGATCGACGCCTTCCTGCAGGTCGTGACGGGTCGTTCGGAGAACCCCTGCGACGGGCGCGAGGCGCTCGACGCGCTGCTGGTGGCGGAGGCGTGCGAGGTCTCGCGCCGGGAGCGGCGGCCGGTCACGGTCGCCGAGATGGCCGACGTCGCGGAGCACGCCGGCACGCGCGTGCGGTGACCCCGCGGGGCGCCGCGGGCACGTCACCCCCGCGGTCCGCCCCGGGTGGCGTGATCACCCGGGGCGGTGCTTGCTGGGACGAGGCGGTCCGGGCGGTCCACGAGGGAAGGACCTTTCATGGCGATGAAGGTCCAGGCGCTGCGCACGCCGCGTGCGGCGGGACTCGTGGGGATCGCGTTCGCGGTGCTGATCGGCGCCGCCATCGTGCTGGTCCGGGCCTCCATCCCCAGCGGTGAGGGCGCGCTGACCGAGTCGCCGCTCAGTCTCTCCTCGCGCAGCGGGGTGCAGACGGCACTGGCCCTCATCCCCTTCGCCGGCATCTTCTTCCTGTGGTTCATCGGCGCGGTGCGCGCGCACGTCGGCCCGGGCGAGGACAAGTTCCTCTCGACGGTGTTCCTCGGCAGCGGTCTGGTGTTCGTCGCGACGCTCTTCGGCGCCGCCGCGGCGGCCGGCAGCCTGCTGGCCACCACGCAGGTAGCCTCGCCCGGGACCCCGCGGACCGAGCTGGCCTACTTCGGCCAGCACCTCACCTACAGCCTGCTGACGACGTACTCGATGCGGATGGCCGCGGTGTTCGTGCTGTCGGCCTCCACCGTCGGGCTGCGGCTGGGGTCCTTCCCGCGCTGGCTGGTGCTGCTGGGCTACCTCGTGGGCGTCACGCTGCTGTTCGTGGTCCCGAACGTGCCCTTGGCCGAGCTGGTCTTCCCGCTGTGGGCGCTGGTCGTCAGCCTCCACATCGTGGTGGCGAGCTTCCGTTCCCGTCCGACGGGGCTTCCGGGCGGCTGAGCGCCGACGGTCAGGAGGTCGTGCGCCGCAGCAGCAGCGTGACGAAGCCGAACGTGCCGCGGTAGCCGTGCAGCCACTCGGCGCGGTGGACGGCGGCGGCTTCGAGGGCGGCGCCGCTGTCCGGGTCGCCGGGGTGGTCCAGGGCCCACTCGGCGAGGGAGCCGGTCCAGGACCACTCGTAGTCGTCCCACTCACGGATGCTGCTGACGTGGGCGAGGACCGGGGTCCAGCCGTCCGCGACGATCCGGTCCACGGTGCTCGGCAGGTCCTCGTACTCCCCCAGCATGTCGACGACGTCCTGGGTGGGTTCGCGCTCCCAGAAGCCGTCGCCGATGAGCACGGTGCCGCCGGGGGCGAGGTGCTCCCGGGCCGCGGCGAGGGTCGGCAGGAGGCCGCCGAAGGCGTGTGCGGCGCCGACGCTGAGGACGACGTCGAAGAGGTACGGCGGGGCGAAGCCGCCGGCGTCCCCTTCGTGGAGGGTCAGCCGGTCGCCGACGCCGAGCGCGGTGGCCTCACGGGCCGCCTTCTCCAGTGCGCCGGTGTCCAGGTCGACGCCCTCCGCCGTGACCTTCGGGCGGCCGTCGAGGGCCCGCAGCAGCCAGGCGCCCTCCCCGCAGCCGAGGTCGAGGACGCGTTCGTCCCCCCGGCGCAGCGCCCGTCCGAGGAGGTGGCGCACCACCGCGTCGTCGAGCGGTGCGGCGATCGGGTGGTGGGTGTGCGCGATGCGTGAGATGCGGCGTCGTTCCATCGGCGCAGCTTCGCAGGGCAGGGGGTTCACCGCATCCGGTTAATTCGGCGCGGACGTGCAACGCGATCGGTGGCGGTGGCGGTTTCCCGGGTCGAAGGGACATCGAGGCAGCACGGCCGTCGGGGCCGTCACGGCCACGACGGACACCACCGGGGGAAGGGACACGAACGGCATGGACAGGACGATCGTCGGGACGGCGGGGCGGTATTCTCCGGCCCCGGCCCTACAGGCCCCACTCCTCGCGCAGCTCGCCGAACACCTCGTGGAACTCGGGGAAGGTCTTCTTCACGCAGCCCGGCTCGTCGAAGGTGACCCCCTCCGTGCGGAGTGCGGCGACGGCGAAGCTCATCGCGATGCGGTGGTCGCCGTGGCAGGCGACCTCGACCGGGGCGGGGGTGCCGGGGTGGATCTCGATCCAGTCGCGGCCGGTCTCCACCCGGATGCCCTGGCGGCGCAGGTTGGCGGCGCAGGCCTCGAGGCGGTCGCACTCCTTCACCCGCGTGTTGTAGACATCCTCGATGCGCACCGGGCCGTCGGCGAAGGGCGCGATCGCCGCGAGCGTGGGCATCGTGTCGGAGATGTCCCGCATCGTGGTGGTGATCCCGCGCAGCGTGCCGGTGCCGGAGACGGTGGTGGCGTCCGTGCCGGTCTCGACGCGCGCGCCCATGCGGCGCAGTACGTCCACGAAGGCGAGGTCGCCCTGGAGCGCGCCGGTGCCCAGGCCGGGCACGGTGACCTCGCGGCCGGTCAGGGCGGCGGCGGCGAAGAAGTAGCCGGCGGTGGAGGCGTCGGGCTCGACGGTGTAGTCCGCGGCGCGGTAGCCGCCGGGCGGGACGACGAGCACGTCGCCCTCGCGGCCGACCTCGACGCCGAAGGAGCGCATCATGGCGATGGTGATCTCGACGTAGGGGACGGAGACCAGTCCCGTGACGTTGATGCGCAGTCCGTCGCGCATGAGGGGGCCGGCGAGGAGCAGCGCCGTGAGGAACTGCGAGGAAAGGCTCGCGTCGAGGTCGAGTGCGCCGCCCGCGATGCCGTCGGCGGTGACGGTCAGCGGCAGGTGGCCCTCCGCCTCATCGTGGCGCAGGTCGACACCGAGCGTCCGCAGCGCGGTGGTCAGCGGGGCGAGGGGACGCCGGCGCATCTGGGCGGAGGCGTCGAAGCGGTAGGTGCCGTGCCCGGCCGCGGCGAGGGCCGGGAGGAAGCGGGCGGCGGTGGCGGCGTCGCGGCAGTAGACGTCGGCCTCGGGGAGCGCGGGCCCGGCGGGGCGTCCTTCGACGCGCCACTCCTGCGGGCCGCGGTCCATGCGGTAGCCGAGCCGGACGAGTCCTTCGGCGAAGCCGTCGGTGTCGTCGGAGAGCAGCGGCCGCCGCAGTGTCGTCGTCCCCTCGGCCGCCGCCGCCAGGAACAGCGCCCGGGCGGTGACGGACTTCGATCCGGGGACGGCGACGACGGTCACGGTGCTCTCCTGTGCTGCCTGACGTGCGGGGACGCCCTGGTGAGGGGCAGGCCCATTCTAGGCGGCGGGCGTGCCGGGCCCGGCGGGCGTGAAGCGCACGGGGAGGCGGCGCACACCGCGCATGAGCATGCCGGGGAGCCAGTCCAGCTTCGCCGGATCGGCGTCGAGGGCGAGGTCGGGGCAGCGCTCCAGGAGCGCGCGGACGGCGATGCGTCCTTCGAGGCGGGCGAGCGGGGCGCCGAGGCAGTAGTGCAGACCGTGCCCGAAGGCGACGTGCCCCCGGCTGTCGCGCCGGATGTCGAAGCGGTCCGCCTCGGCGAAGCGGCCGGGGTCGCGGTCGGCGGAGGCCAGTGCGACGAGGACGGGTTCGCGGGACGGGATGACGGTGCCCGCGACGTCGACCGGTTCCGTCGTGAAGCGGAAGGTGGCGGTCTCGACGGGGCCGTCGTAGCGGAGCATCTCCTCCACGGCGCCGTCGATGAGGCTCATGTCGGCACGCAACAGCGCCAGTTGGTCCGGATGGGTGAGCAGTGCGCGGACACCGTTGGAGATCAGGTTGACCGTGGTCTCGTGTCCGGCGATCAGCAGCAGGAAGGCCATGCCGCTGAGCTCGGGGCGCGAGAGCCGGTCGCCGTCCTCGGAGGTGGTGCGGATGAGGGCGCTCATCAGGTCGTCGCCGGGCGCGCAGCGCTTGTCCTCGATGAGTTCGTGGAGGTAGGCCGCGAGTTCCTCGAAGGCCCTGCGCTCGGCCTCGGGGCCGGTCGGTGCGACGACCTCGTTCGACCAGGCGCGGAAGGCCGCCCGGTCCAGGTCGGGCACCCCGAGGAGCTCGCAGATGACCGTGATCGGCAGCGGGTAGGCGAGCGCCTCGACGAGGTCGGCGGTACCGTCCGAGCGGGCCAACATCGTGTCGAGCAGGGCTGCGGTGATCTCCTCCACCCGCGGCGTCAGCTCCTCGACCCGGCGGCCGGTGAACTCGCGGGCCACCAGCTTGCGCAGCCGGGTGTGCTCGGGCGGGTCGGAGACGAGCATGTGGCGGCCGAGGAGTTCCTCGTCGTAGGAGGTCCAGCCCAGTGCGCGGGAGTCCTTGGCGAACCGGGTGTCGGCGAGCGCGGCCCGGGCCTGGTCGTGGCCGACGATCAGCCACAGCTCCCCGACGTCGGCGGTACGCACGCGGTGCACGGGCCCCTTCTCGCGGAGCCTGGCGTAGACGGGATAGGGATCGGCGGTGAACTCCTCGCCGTAGACCGTGAGATCGACCGTGTCCATGTACCGCACGGTAACCCGGGGGCCCGTCGCGACACGTCACCCTGCGGGACGAGACACCCCGGACGGTCTCATCCGAAGGATTCAGCCGATCGTGGCGGTCCGCCAGGTCTCCGCGTCCGCCTCCAGGAGCGCGGCGAGGACGGCGGGGTCCGGGAGCGGCCCGTGGTCGGCGGCGACGCGCAGTGCCGAGGCCGCGGTCAGGTGACCGAGCCGCAGGGCGCGCCCCACGGGCAGGTCCCGCAGCAGGCCGCTGAGGAAGCCGGCGGCGAAGGCGTCCCCGGCGCCGACGGGTTCCGCCACCCGGACGGTGAGGGCGGGCACGTTGTGGACGTCGCTCCCGGTGAAGGCCGTGGCGGCGCGGGAGCCGTCCTTGACGACGAGGATGCCGGGCCCCGGCAGCAACTCGCGGACCGAGTGGGCGTCGGTGATGCCCTCCCCCCACAGGGCCTGGGCCTCGTCGAGGCCGACGAGGACGATGTCGGCCCGGTCGGCGAGCGGTCGCAGGACGTCGGCGGCGGAGCGGCCGGTCCACAGCGCGGGGCGGTGGTTGACGTCGAAGCTGACGGGCCAAGGGCGGTCGGGGCGCAGCGCCCGTTCGACGAGGGCGTGGCAGCCGGACGACAGGGCGGGGGTGATGCCGCTGAGGTGGACGAGCGCGGCCCCGGTCAGTGCCGGGGTGTCGAGGACGTCCGGGGTGAGCGCCGACGCGGCGGACCCCGCACGGTGGTAGTGGACGCGGGTGCCGTGCGCGCCCGGGTCCTTGAGCAGGAGCCCGGTGGGCCGCGCGGGGTCGGTGCGCACCCCGGAGACGTCGACGCCGCCCGCGGCGATCCGGGCGCGGATCCGCCGGCCGAAGGGGTCGTCGCCGACCGCGGAGACCCATCGGGCGGGGATGCCGTGGTCGGCGAGGTAGAGCGCGACGTTGGACTCGGCGCCCGCGACGTCGACGCGCAGCAGGTCCGCTGCGTCCAGCGGCCCGAGCGGGTCGGGGGCGAGGGCGGCCATGGTCTCGCCGACGCAGACCACGGGTCCGGGTCGCAGCGGCCGGGGGGTGCTCATGGTGGCTTCCTAGGGGGTGTCGGCGCGGTCCGCCGGACGGTACGGGGCGGCCGGTGTGCCGGGCACGTCGACCCGGACGGCGAAGACGGCACCGTCGAGCGGCCCCGGCGCCTCCAGGCCGATGTGCGCGCTGGTGACGAGCAGGGTCCGGCCGTCGGGGCCGCCGAGGCAGAGCCCGGCGGGCTGTCCTGCGGGCAGGTCGACGATCCGGTCGAGGCTGCCGTCCGGGAGGTAGCGGTGGACCTGGCCGGTGCCCCAGACGGCGGTCCACAGACCGCCCTCGCTGTCGGTGGTCATGCCGTCGGGGCTGCCGTCGGCGAGTGTGACGAAGGTGTCGGGCGTACCGGGGTCGCCACCCTCGGGGTCGACCGGATAGCGCCGGATGACGCCCCGGGCGCTGTCGGCGAGGTACATGACGGTGCCGTCGGCGGTGAAGGCCGGGCCGTTGGGGATCGTGATGTCCCGCAGCACGCGGGTCACACGGCCGTCGGGGTCCAGGCGGTAGAGCGAGCCGGCGTCCTCGGTGGTGTCGTAGGCCATGCTGCCCGCCCAGAAGCGGCCGTGCGGGTCGGCGACGCCGTCGTTCATCCGCATCGGCACCGGGGCGTCGTCCTCGGGGCGGGCGAGCCATTCGGTCCGGCCCGCGGGGTCGATGCGGCAGATGCCGGTGCCCGCTGCCGCGACCCAGTGACCGGGCCGCCCCTCTACCGGCGCCACCGCGCCCAGCGGGCAGGGGAGTTGGGCGAGCAGGGTGTGGGGCGCATCGGGGCCTTCGGAGGCGGCCAGCAACCGCCCGCTGAGGATGTCGGTGAGCACGGCGCGACCGTCCGTCCAGCGGATGCCCTCGCCGAGTTCGAGGCGGTCGCTGCCCAGGACGGCCGGGGACGGCACGGTGGCGGTCACGGGCGGGCCTGCGCACGGACGACGTCCAGGAAGGTGCGGGCGCGTTCGCGCAGGGCGGTGACGCTGCCGCCCTCGGCGGCGTCGCCGATCAGGGGCGATCCGACGCCGACGGCGACGGCGCCGCCGTCCAGGTATGCCGCGGCGGCCTGGGCGTCCACGCCCCCGACGGGCACGAAGGGCAGCTCGGGGAAGGGCCCGCGCAGGTCCCGGAGGTAGCCGGGGCCGCCCGCGCTGCCCGCCGGGAAGAGCTTGAGCGCGTCGGCGCCGAGCCGCAGCGCCTGGAGGATGTCGGTGGGGGTCATCACCCCGGCGAGCACCGGGAGTCCGAGTTCCCGTCCGGTGGAGATGCCGTCGCTGACCGCGGGGGTGACGAGGAAGGTGGCACCGGCCTTGTGGGCGGCCCGTGCGTCGTCGGCGCCGAGCACGGTTCCGGCCCCGAGGGTCGCGTCCGGGCCGAGTGCGGTGCGCGCCCGGGCGATGACGTCGAGCGCGTCACGTCCGCTGAGGGACACCTCGATGAGGCTGATCCCCTCGTCGACGAGGGTGAGCACGGTGGTCAGCGCGGCGTCCGGGTCGCTGCCGCGGACGATGGCGAGCAGCCGGTGGGCACGCAGCGCGGCGAGCAGGTCCATCCGACATCCCTTCTGGTGATGGGTGTTCAGGGGCGGCGGGTCGCGGTGACCGTGAGCCGCCAGGCGACCTCGCCGGAGGGCGGGACGACGACCGTGTCGCCGTCGTCCGCCCCGGTGCGGTCGAAGACCCGGCCGAGCATCGGCTCGACGCCGATCGACCGGTACGGCGCGTCCTGGGGGAAGCCGCCGAGGTTGCGCCACAGGGCGACCGCGACGGGACTGCCCCCGGCCTCGACGGCCAGGTGCAGCGCGTCGGGGCCGTCGTGCACGGTCACCCCCGGGGTGAGGACGACTGCGCCGACGGCCGTGCCGTCGTCAGGGCCGAGCCGGTCGAAGGGGATGCCCTCGACGTGCGGCCAGGCCCCGGTGACCCAGCCCGGCCCCTCGTCGGGGTAGAGCCGGGTCTCGGTGCCCGCGTCGATGCCGATCCACGCGTCCGGGGAGAGCTCCAGCAGGGCGTGGGCGGCCCACACGAAGCGGTAGCCGGGCTCGGCGGTGAGCCTGTAGTCGGCGACGGCGGCGCCCGCCTCCGTGCTCAGGCGCCGGGTCAGCCGGAAGTCGGGGCAGTCCACGACGTCCGCGGCCGGCTCCCGGCGCCAGGGCCGCGACCAGGCGTCCCCGTGGTCGGGCAGGCCGCGCACGGTGGGCACGCACTCCTCCAGGCCACCGGCGTCGGCGAAGGGATCGCCGGGCCGGACCAGGGGCCGCCGGGGCTCGGCGCGGTGCCAGAGCCATTCGCGGCCGCCCGCCGTCAGCGAGGTCCAACGGCCGCCGTGCTCCGGGTCGGTGACCACCGAGACGGGGAGCCGGTCGCCGGTCACCATTCGGCGAAGGAGCCGTCGGCGTGGCGCCACACCGGGTTGCGCCAGGCGTGGCCGGACCGGTCGGCGGCGCGGACCGCGTCCTCGTCGATCGCGACGCCGAGCCCGGGCAGTTCGGTGCGGCGGGCCTGGCCGTCGACGAACCGGAAGGGCTCGGTGTCGACCAGGTAGGACAGCAGGTCTGCGTCCTTGTTGTAGTGGATGCCCCGGCTCTGCTCCTGGATCAGGAAGTTCGGGGTGGCGAAGGCGACCTGCAGGCTCGCGGCCAGCGCGATCGGTCCGAGCGGGCAGTGCGGCGCAAGGTGCGCGCCGAACGTCTCGGCGAGCGAGGCGATCCGGGTGACCTCCGATATCCCGCCGGCGTGCGACAGGTCCGGCTGGGCCACGGCGATGCCCGCGGTCAGGGCCGGCAGGAAGTCGGCCCGCCCGTAGAGCCGTTCACCGGTGGCGAGCGGCACGGAGGAGGCCGCGACCAGGCCCGGCAGCAGGTGCGCCTGCTCGGGCAGGACGGGTTCCTCGACGAACAGCGGGTGCAGCGGGGCTATCTCGTGCAGCACGCGGCGCGCGTTGGCGGCGGTGAACCGTCCGTGGAAGTCGACGGCGACGTCCCGGTGCGGGCCGAGCGCCTCGCGGGCGGCCGTGACGCGTTCCACGACGGCGGCCGTCTCGGCGGGGCTGCCGAGCGGCGGGGTACGCCCTGCGGCGTTCATCTTGACGGCCGTGAAGCCCGCCTCCACCTGGGCGGTGATCTCCTCCTTGAGCCGGTCCGGCTCGTCGCCGCCGACCCAGGCGTACACCCGGACCGAGTCGCGGACGGGGCCGCCGAGCAGGGTGTGCACCGGTACTCCGAGGGCCTTGCCCGCGATGTCCCACAGGGCCTGGTCGATGCCGGCCACGGCGCTGGAGAGCACGGGGCCGCCCCGGTAGAAGCCGCCCTTGCTGAGCACCTGCCAGTGGTCCTGGATCCGCAGGGGGTCCTGCCCCACCAGGTGTTCGGCGAGCACCTCCACGGCGGTCCGCACCACTTCGGCGCGGCCCTCCACCACAGGCTCGCCCCAGCCGACGACGCCGTCGTCGGTCTCGATGCGGCAGAACAGCCAGCGGGGCGGGACGAGGAAGGTCTCGACGCGCGCGATCTTCACTGTGCCTGGCCGTCCTTCTGTTCGTCGGAGCCGTCCGCGCCCTCGGGCGCCTGCGGGCCGCTCACCTTGTCGAGGTCACGCGTCGCCTGGTCGAGCAGGGCGCGCATGGCGTGTTCCGCCGCGTCCGGGTCCCGGTCGCGTACGGCGTCGAGGACGGCGCGGTGGCTGGGCACCGGGTCCTCGCTGTGCGGGGCGCTGTGCACGAGTTGGTCGCGTTGGGCCAGGCCCGACTCGATGACCATCTCCATGCGTTCCAGCAGTTCGTTGTGGGTGGCCGCGAGCAGCGCCCGGTGGAAGGCGAGGTCGGCCTCGACGGCGTGGTTGGCGCCGCCCTCCTCGCCCATGGCGGTCAGCGCCGCCTCCAGCTCCTCCAGGTCGGCGTCGGTGCGGCGGGCGGCGGCCAGCCGCACGGCGGCGGGTTCGATGATCCCGCGGACCTCGCCGAGGTTGCGCAGCAGTGCCAGGTCGGCGCCGGTGCCGCTGCCCTCGGAGAACTGCCAGCGCAGCACGTCGGCGTCGAGCAGGTTCCAGTCCGAGCGGGGCCGGACGAAGGTGCCGCGCTTCTGCCGGGCGTCGACCATGCCCTTGGCCGCGAGCACCTTCAGCGATTCGCGCAGGGCCGTCAGGCTGACGTCCAGCTCGCTCTGCAGGGCCGCCATGTCGAGCGTCGCTCCCTCGGGGATCTCGCCGCTGAGCACTCGGCGGGCGAGGGTCTCCACGGTCTGGCCGTGCACTCCGCGGCGCGCGTATGGCGTCATGTGTTTGCCTTTCTTGCTGTTCGGTCGGTGGCCGGTGCGTTCGGTTCCGTCAGGCCGAGGCCTTGGTGACGCTCCAGCCGCCGTCCACGAGCAGGCTCGATCCGGTGATGTACGAGGCTTCGTCGGCGGCGAGGAAGGCGACGGCGGCGGCGACCTCCTCGGGGGTGCCGAACCGGCGCGCCGCGGTCTCGGCCACGCTCGCGGCGCGGTCGGACTCCGGGACGCGGTCCCAGGCGGCGGTCAGGATCGGCCCCGGCAGCACCGCGTTGACGCGGACGTCCGGACCGTACTCGACGGCGAGTTGACCGCACAGCGACAGCAGGGCGCCCTTGGCGGCCGCGTACGCCGGGTGGCCGGGGATGCCCCGGTGGGCGTGGACCGAGGAGACGAGCACCACGGCTCCCCCGTGCTCGCGCAGGTCGGGCAGCGTCGCCTTCACGCCGAGGAAGGCGCCGGTGAGGTTCACCGACAGCTGCCGTTCCCAGGAGGCGAGGCTGGTCTCGTGGGCCGGCGCGACCGTCACCGTGTACGCGTTGCTGACCAGGACGCCCACGGGCCCGAAGCCGTGGGCGGCCGTGACCACCCGCTGCCAGTCGTCCTCGTCCGCGACGTCGGCGGCGACGAACAGGGCCCGGGCCCCGTCCTTGCGCAGCCGTTCGGCGGTCTCCTCGCCCCGGTCGGCGGCGATGTCGACGAGGACGACGGCCGCGCCCTCGGCGGCGAGGCGTGCCGCGCTCGCCGCGCCGATGCCCGACGCGGCGCCGGTGACGACGGCGACGCGGTTGGTGAAGCGGGCCGTTGGGTTCATGGGGTGGGTCGTCTCCTGTCGGTGGGTCAGCTGGGTGCAGATTCTTCCGCTGTCGTCACTGCCGGGCCAGGACGGTCAACTCCGCGTCGTCATCGGCGGTCCAGGCGAACGGCAGTCCCGAGTGGATCAGGTACGCGCCGCTGTAGCGGGTGCCGGTGGCGGTGTCGGCGTAGACGGCGTCGGGCCGCAGGCCGCGCAGCCGGAGCCGGGCGGCCCGGCCGGGCACCAGGGGCGCGCCGTCGAGGAGGCCGGTGTTCCAGGCCGTCACCACCAGGCGGTCACCGCCCGGTTCCTCGTACTGGACGCCGCAGGTCGGGTCGGCGGGGCTGCCCAGCAGGTGGACCTCGCCGTGGTGGACGACGTCGCGGACCTCCTTGTAGCGGGCGATCCACCGCGCGGCCTCGGCCCGCTGCTCTGGCGTCCAGTGCCGGATGTCGGCGCCGATGCCGAGCACGCCGGCGGCGGAGTTGACGAAACGGAAGGCGAGCGAGCGCGGCCGCGGGTCGAAGACGCCGGGGGCGTCGGTGACCCAGGAGCTCATGGTGTGCGGGGCGTGCGCGTGGAGGTAGCCGTACTGGATGCGCAGCCGGTCCATGGGCGCGGTGTTGTCGCTGGGCCACACCACGTCGGTGCGCGCGATGGTGGCGTGCTCGACGCGTCCGCCGCCGCCCGCGCAGCCCTCGACGGTGACGTGCGGGTGCGCGGCGCGCAGGTGGTCCAGGACGCGGAGGTAGCCGGCGACGTGCGCGGCGTCGAGGTCCTGGCGCTCGGGGTCCGCGCCCGCCGGGTGGCCGGGGCGGCCGCGCTCGGTGGGCGGACGGTTCATGTCCCACTTGAGATAGCTGATGGCGTGTGAGTTCAGCAACCGGTCGAGGGTGCCGATGACGAATTCCTGGACGTCCTCGCGGCCGAGGTCGAGCAGCAGCTGGTTGCGCACGAGCGTCGCCGGGCGGCCGTCGATCCGGTACACCCACTCGGGGTGCTCGGCGTAGAGCCTGGAGCGGGGGCTGATGCCCTCGGGCTCGACCCACAGGCCGAAGTCCAGGCCGAGGGCACGGACGTCCTCGACGAAGCGGTCGAAGCCGCCGGGGAATTCGGCCGGGTCCGGGTCCCAGTCGCCGAGGCCGCCGGTGTCGTCCGGCCGTCCGGTGAACCAGCCGTCGTCGACGACGAAGAGTTCGGCCCCGAGCTCGGCGGCGACCTTGGCCAGCTCCAGCTGGTTCCCCGCGTCGACGTCGAAGCCGGTGGCCTCCCACGAGTTGTAGAGGACCTTGCGGGGCCGGTCCATGCGCCCGCCGGTCAGATGCCGCTCGTAGCGGTGCCAGACGCGGGCCAGGCCGTCGAGGCCGTCGGCGCTGAAGGCGCAGGCCAGCCGGGGCGTGACGAGGGTCTCGCCGGGGGCGAGGCGCACGGCGCCCTCGTGGGGCACGCGTCCGGCGCGGACGCGTACCGCGCCGCCGGGCTCGGCGTCCGCGGTGATCCGCCAGTTGCCGGACCACTCCAGGGCGATGCCGTAGGTGGGGGTGGCGCCCTCGGCGGGGGCGGCGGCGTCCTGGACGGCGAGCCACGGGTGGTAGGCGTGCCCGGCGGAGCCCTGGGTGCTCTCCATCTCGAAGCGCCCGCGCTCCAGCGTGACGTCCTTCAGCTGGAACTCCTGGGACCACTGGCCGGCCAGGTACGTCAGCCGTGCGCCGCCCTGGACGGGCACGTTGACGGCGGCGGAGTCGAAGCGCTCGAGCCGCACCTCGTCCTCGCCGGTGCAGGTGAGTTCCGTCCAGCGCAGGACGACGTCGGTGCCCGGCACCGTCTCGTAGTGCAGCGTGGTGCGCAGTCCGAGGAGGTCGTCGGCGAAGGCCAGGCGCAGGGCCCGGTCGCCGTCCTGCGTGGCGCCGTCGAACCGCCACCAGCTGCCGCGGTCGCCGCCGGGGCGGGAGGCGATCAGGTCGGCGCCGGTGAAGGGCCGCAGCCCGTACGGGATGTACTCGGCCGGGGCGGCGTCGGCGGGGGTGATGAAGTGGGTGCGGCGCGACCAGTCCAGGGGCGAGGGCCCGTCCTCGGCGCCGTGCGGCCCCCAGGCGGCGAGTTCGGCCCAGCGGCCGTCGCCGCCCAGGGTGACGGCGTAGGTGGTGGTGTCGGTGCGCAGCAGCCACCGGTCGTGCGCGGTCACTTGACGGCTCCGAGGTTGAGTCCGGCCACGAAGTGGCGCTGGAAGCTGAGGAAGACGGCCACCGTCGGGGCGGCGGCGATCACCGAACCGGCCGCGATGACGTTCCACATCGAGACGTACTGGCCCTGCAGCCCGATGAGCGACGCGGTGATGGGCATCTGGCTGTCGGTGCGCAGCACCGTGATGGCCCACAGCAGGTCGTTGAAGATCCAGGTGAACGACAGGGCGCTCAGCGCGGCCAGCGCGGGGCGGGCCAGCGGCAGGATGATCCGCCAGTAGATCTGCCAGGGGCCCGCGCCGTCGATGACGGCGGCCTGCTGGATCTCGCTGGGGATCGACCGCATGAACCCGTGCAGCACGAAGACGTAGAAGCCGACGCCGAAGCCGACCTGCACCCCGATCAGGGCGTAGAGCTGGTCGTAGATGCCGAGCACTTCGCTGAGCTTGGAGACCGGGATCAGCAGGATCTGCGGGGGCAGCAGGTTGCCGCCGAGCATGAGCAGCAGCAGGACGCGCCGGAAGGGCAGGTCGTAGCGGCTGATCGCGAAGGCGGCCATGGAGGCCAGGCCCAGCGACAGCAGCACGGTGGGGATCGTGACCAGCAGGCTGTTGATGAGGGCGCGCTGCTGGCCGCCGTCCACCCACGCCTGGCGGAAGCTGTCGAAGGTGAAGGAGTGCGGCCAGCTGCCGACGCCGTGCGCGGCGATGTCGTCGAAGGTCCGCGTGCTGGTGACCAGGACGAGGACGATCGGCAGCAGCCACAGCGCGGACAGCAGGACCGCGGTGAAGTGGAAGCCGGTGGTGCGCAGGGCGCGGCCGCTCAGGAGCGGCCGGCGGGGCGCCGCGGCCGGGGCCTCGGTGGCCTTGCCGTCGCGGCCGGCGGGGTCCTCGACCCGTGCGGTGGCGTGGGTGGCGGTCATCAGTCGGCCTCCCGGAAGGCGCGCACGAGGTAGCTCGCGATGACGCCGAAGGCCAGCACGAAGATGACGACGGCGAGCGCGGAGCCGTATCCCAGGCGCAGGGACTGGAACGCGGTGGAGTACATGTAGGTGCTCAGCAGTTCGGAGGAGTGGTACGGGCCGCCGCGGGTGAGCGCCCACACCACGTCGAACGAGCGCAGCGAGTCGATGACGATCACCGACAGGACGACCGCGTTGACGCTGCGCAGCTGGGGCAGCGTGATGTGCCGGAACTGCTGCCAGCGGGTGGCGCCGTCGACCTTGGCCGCCTCGTACAGGACGGGGTCGATGCCCTTGAGTCCGGCCAGGTACAGCACCATCACGTAGCCGACCTGGCGCCAGAGCGCGGGCACGATCACCGCGTAGAAGGCGGTGTCCTGGTCGGCGAGCCAGGCATGCTTCAAGCTGCCGAGGCCGACGCCCTCCAGCACGTTGTTGATCAGGCCGTCCGGCTGGTACATGGCCTGCCACACCAACGCGGTGGCGACCAGCGAGAAGACCACCGGCAGGAAGAGCGCCGCCCGGTAGAACCCGACGCCGCGCCGCTCCTGCTGGAGCAGCAGCGCGGCACCGAGTCCCAGGGCGGCGGAGAGCCCGCCGAAGAGCAGCAGCCACAGCACCGTGTTGACGGCGGCGGTGCGGAAGACCGGGTCGTGCACCATCTCGCTGAAGTTGTCGAGACCGACGAACTTCGGGGCGGCCAGCCCGTCCCAGGAGGTCAGGGAGAGGTAGAACCCCTGGATGGCCGGCCAGAAGACCCAGAACGCCTCGGCGAGCAGCGGGACGAGGACGAAGGCCAGGACCACCGGGGGCACCCGGGTGGCCCTGGACCGACGTGTGGAACCGAGCAACGCCATCGTCACTGGCTCCAGATCTTCTGTGCGCTGCGCTGCCACGTGGTGAGGATGGAGCCGATCTCCTTGGGCTTGGCCAGGTAGTGCACCAGCGCGGTGTCGGCGGTCGGCTGGAGCGCGTCGCTGGAGTCGCGGTTGAAGAACTGCGTGACCTCGGCGGCGCTCTCGATGAGCTTGCGGCCCTTGACCACCAGCGGGGTGCCGGCGTCCTTGGCGTCCGGGTGGGTGGGCAGCGCGGTGCCCGAGGAGTTCTTGAGGTAGAGCTCCTGCGCCTCGGCGGTGGCGAGGTAGCTCAGCAGCTCCTTGACGCCGTCGGTGCGCTTGCCGCGGGCGCTGGCGAAGTACCCGTCGGTGGGCGCCTCCTCGGCGACCGGCACCTTGGGGTCGATGATCGGGAACTGGAAGAAGTCCAGGTCGCCCAGGGCGTCCTTCGGCGCGGCGTCGGCGAAGAAGGTGCCGATCAGCATCATGCCGGTGCGGCCCTGCAGGAGGGCGGTGGTGGCGTCCTGGAAGGGTATCGCCGTGCCGTTGGGGTCGAAGAACGGCCGGGCCTGGTCCCAGGTGTCGAAGACCTTGCGGACCTCGGGGTCGTCGAACCGGTGCTTGCCCGCCAGCAGCTCGCGGTGGTAGTTCGCGCCGTTGACGCGGATGTTGAGGTAGTCGAACCAGGCGGAGGCGACCCACGGGGTGTCGCCGCCGGCGCCGAGGCCGATCGGGGCGACGCCCTTGCTCTTGAGCTTGTCGCACAGGTCGAGGAACTCGTCCCAGTTCTTCGGCTCCTGGACGCCCCACTTGGCGAAGTTGGACTTCCGGTAGAACATGCCCCACCAGTAGTAGCTGGTGGGCACGAAGACCTTCTTGCCGCTGGAGGCCGAGGTGCACAGGTTCTTCAGGGCGTCGGTGTAGCCGGACAGCTCGGGCTTGCCCCAGATGTCGTCCAGGTCGAGCAGCAGGTCCTTCTTGGCGTACGACTCGGCGACGGAGCCCGGGTACCAGGTGTAGATGTCCGGCGGGTTGGCCGAGGTGAGGTACGTCGGCAGCTGCGTGCGGAAGGTCTCCGACGCGACGGTGTTGAGCTCGGCCTCGGCGCCGCCGCGCTTGTTGAAGGCGGCCACGAGCTGCTGCATCGAGGTCTTCGCCTGCGGGGAGGAGAGGTTGGACTGCAGGGTCACCGGGCCGCCGGACTTTCCTCCGGAGGCGGACGGGCTCTGGGTGACGCAGCTGCTGAGCAGCGCGCCGGCGCCGACGGCGCCGGAGACGGCGAGGAACCGGCGGCGGCTGGCGTTGAAGGCGGTCATCTGTGCACTCCCTTAGTGCCCACGGAACGGAGCTGAGGCCCCCTGACGGCCCGGCTCTGGGTGCGGCAGGCACACAGCCTGTCGCAGGGGTCAGCGTCCCGTCAAGATTAATTACTAATTTATTTTCCGGACGTTGCGCCCCGGGTCGAACACGGCCCGGAGGCACGCCTGTTGGTGCCGGACGGCACGGGTTGACGCAGGTGGAACGGGGTGAAGCAGGGTGGAGCGGGGGTGTTGCGAGAGGCGGCGCGAGGATCGCGCCGGACTCAGAGCGCGGCCTGGTGGCCCCGTCCGCCCCACTCACGGAAGGTGACGAACGCACCGCTTTCGCCGTGCCGCGGCACGCCCCGGCCGGCCGCGTCCGCGCGATGCGAAGCCATGGGGTTCTCCCGGGAGTTGGAGGTACGGGACACCCCGCTCCGGTCGTGCCGGGCGTCGGTGCCACGGCGGAAACTGTGGCCGCACCCCGGAAGCGTGTCAATATTAATTGCTAATTAACTTAAAAACGCGATCTTCTGGTGACCTGACCGCATCGCCGCACCGCACGCCACAGGCTTCCGCCGGGTTCCGTAGGATTGCGGCGATGCACCGCCCCCGACTGGTCGCCACCGATCTCGACGGCACGCTCCTGCGCGACGACGGCGCCCTCTCCGCCCGCACGCTGGACGCCCTGCGCGCCACGGCCGGCGCGGGCGCGGAGGTCGTCCTCGTGACCGCCCGGCCGCACCGCTACCTCGACGCGCTCGCCGCGGCCACCGGCCTGACCGGGACCGCGGTGTGCTCCAACGGCGCGGTCGTGTACGACGTCGGCAGCCGCACCGTCACGGACTCCAGCCCGCTCGCCGTCCCCGTCGCACGGCGGGTGGCCGCCGCCCTGCGGGAGGCGGCGCCCGGCGTCGGCTTCGCCGTGGAGACGGGCCACTATCTGCACTGGGCACCGGGGTACGGCCACCACCTGCCGGAGGACGCGCACGCCGAGCTCCCCGTGCGCTCGCTCGACGACCTGTGGACGGTGCCGGGCCCCGTCGTGAAGCTGCTCGCCTGGTCCCCCGCACTCGACGCGGACGCGTTGCTCGCCGTGGCGCAGCGCGCCGCGGACGGCGCGGCCCAGTTCACCCACTCCGGCGGCCGCGGCCTGCTGGAGGTCAGCGCCCACGGCGTCACCAAGGCCGCCGCGCTGTCGGCCCTGTGCGCGACCCGGGGCATCCTCGCCGAAGAGGTCGTCGCCTTTGGCGACATGCCCAACGACCTGCCCGTCCTGACCTGGGCGGGCACCGCCTACGCCGTCGCCAACGCCCACCCGTCCGTGCTGGCCGCGGTCCCCCACCGCACGGCCTCCAACGAGGACGACGGCGTGGCCCGCGTCCTGGAGCACCTCTTCGGGACGCGGGCGGGCGCCCGCTGACACACCGAGGGGCGGCGCCCGGTGGGACCTGCCGGGCGCCGCCCCGAGGGCGGTGGAGGGGGCCGCGTCAGCAGCCGTAGTCGATCAGGTCGAACGTCACGTAGTGGTCGGCGGTGTAGTAGTCCTCGTCGGCGCCCTGGCCGGTGACGATCCGCCGTGCGCCGCGGGTCGAGGAGCCGGGGGTCTTGACCGTGTACTCGTGGTAGTAGCCGTTCGCGTGGGCGGGCAGCACGCCCTCGCGGTTCTGGAAGACCGTCCCGTCCTGGGGGTACGGGAACGGGCCGCCCCGGTCGATCAGCCGGAGCGTGGTGTAGGCCTGCGACGGCAGGTCGGAGTAGCAGATGTCACCGGCCGAGGCCGCCGAAGCGGCCTGTACGGAGACCGTGGCCGCGGTGGCGGGCGCCGGCGCGGCGGCGGCGACGGCGGGGCCGCCGACGAGAAGGGCCGAGGCGAGGGCGCCCAGGGCGCCGATGCGAAGGATCCGTGGGGGGATTCTCATGGCTCCAGGATGACGCGCGTAGAGCCTGTCATGTCAACGACAATCACGGGATGTTCCCCGGGAGTTCACACCTTCCGGTCCGGGTCAGTCCGTGCCGCCCGAGCCCTCCGCCGCCTCGCGCAGGGCGTCCAGGACCGGGCGCAGCAGGGGGTGCTCCTCGGCGCCGCGGCGGACGGCGGCGAACACGCGCCGGGTGGCGACCACGTCGTCGACGGGGCGGACGGCGACACCGGACAGGTCCATGTCGCGCAACGCGCTGCGCGGTACGAGGGCCACGCCCGCGCCCGCCGCCGCGAGGGCGACGACCGCGCGGAAGTCGTCGGAGGAGTGCTCCAGGCGGGGCTGGAAACCGGCGTACTCGCAGGCGAGGACGACCACGTCGTGGCAGGGGTTGCCGGGGTAGGGGCCGATCCAGGTCTCGTCGGCGAGGTCGGCGACGCGGACGGAACCGGTCGCGGCGTCCGCGAGGCGGTGCCCGGCCGGAAGGACGGCGTCGAAGGGCTCGGCGTACAGCGGGACGCGGGCGAGCCGCTGGTCGTCCGCACGGGGGGCGCCGCGGTACTCGACGGCCACGGCGATCTCGGCGCGGCCGTCGAGCACCATGGGCAGCGACTCGTCGCCCTCGGCGTCGCGGACCCGGACGCGGATGCCCGGGGCGGTGCCGCCGAGCGCGGCGATGGCCGGGGCGAGCACCAGGGCGATGCCGGTCGCGAAGGAGGCCACGGTCACCTCGCCGGCGGCGCCGGAGGTGTAGGCGGCCAGTTCGGCCTCGGCGCGTTCCAGCTGCGCCAGCACCGTGTTGGCGTGGGCGAGCAGGATCTCGCCGACGGGGGTGAGCTGGACGCCGCGGCCGCCGCGCTCCAGCAGCCGGTGGCCGGTCTCGTGCTCCAGGGCCGCGAGCTGCTGGGAGACCGCGGAGGGGGTCAGGTACAGCGCCGCGGCCGCGGCGGTCACCGTACGGTGGTCCGCCACGGCCCGCAGGGTCCGCAACCGTCGTGCGTCAATCACCCATTCATCCTGCCAGGGCATCGCGCGCGGCGATGAATGCGTCCACCGCCTTCTCGACGTCCGCGGTGGAGTGCGCGGCCGACAGCTGGACCCGGATGCGGGCCTTGCCGTGCGGCACGACGGGGTAGGAGAAGCCGATGACGTAGACGCCGCGCTCCAGCAGCAGCTCCGCCATGCGGCCCGCCTTCGCGGCGTCGCCGATCATGACCGGGGCGATGGGGTGCTCGCCGGGCAGGATCTCGAAGCCGGCCTCGGTCATGCGGGAGCGGAAGAGCGCGGTGTTCTCCGCGAGGCGGGTGCGCAGGTCCTCGGAGTCCTCGATCAGGTCCAGGACCTTGAGGGAGGCGGCGGCGATGACCGGCGCGAGGGAGTTGGAGAACAGGTACGGGCGCGAGCGCTGGCGCAGCAGGGCGACGATCTCCGCGCGGGCCGCGACGTAGCCGCCGGAGGCGCCGCCGAGGGCCTTGCCGAGGGTGCCGGTGAGGATGTCGACCCGGTCCATCACGCCGTGCAGGGCGTGGGTGCCGCGGCCGCCGGGGCCGGTGAAGCCGACGGCGTGGGAGTCGTCGACCATCACCATGGCGTCGTAGCGGTCGGCGAGGTCGCAGATCTCGTCGAGCGGCGCGATGTAGCCGTCCATCGAGAAGACGCCGTCGGTGACGATGAGGCGGCGGCGGGCGTCGGACGCCTCCTTCAGGCGCGCCTCCAGCTCGGCCATGTCGCGGTTGGCGTAGCGCAGGCGGCGGGCCTTGGACAGCCGGATGCCGTCGATGATGCTGGCGTGGTTGAGCGCGTCGGAGATGACCGCGTCGTTCTCGTCGAGGAGGGTCTCGAAGACGCCGCCGTTGGCGTCGAAGCAGGAGCTGTAGAGGACCGTGTCCTCGGTGCCGAGGAAGGCGGACAGCCGGGCCTCGAGCTCCTTGTGGACCTCCTGGGTGCCGCAGATGAAGCGGACCGACGCCATGCCGTAGCCCCAGCGGTCCAGGGCCTCCTTGGCGGCGGCGGTGACCTCGGGGTGGTCGGCGAGCCCGAGGTAGTTGTTGGCGCAGAAGTTGAGGACGTCGCCGGGGACGCCGCCGCCGGTGACGGATACGGAGGCGCTCTGCGGGCTGCCGATCACGCGCTCGGGCTTGAAGAGCCCGGCCTCGCGGATCTCTTCGAGGGTGCCGCGCAGGTCGTCGCGGACGGAGTCGAACATCGGGGTTCTCCCTGGGAGGCTGCGGGTGGTGCGGTGGGCCGTGCCGCGGGGGCGGGGCCGGGAGGGGTCAGGAGGTCCAGTCGAGGACGACCTTGCCGCAGCGGCCGCTCGCGGCCTCGTCGAAGGCGGCGTCGAAGTCGCGGTAGGAGTAGCGGCCGGTGACCACGGGGGCGATGTCGAGGCCGCCCTCCAGCAGCACGGACATGGCGTACCAGGTCTCGAACATCTCCCGGCCGTAGATGCCCTTGATGGTGATCATCGACGTGACGATCTTGGCGAAGTCCACGGAGAAGTCCTCCGCGGGCAGGCCGAGCATCGCGATGCGGCCGCCGTTCGTCATGTTGGCGATCATCTCGCGCATGGCCTCGGGGCGGCCGGACATCTCCAGGCCGATGTCGAAGCCCTCGCGCAGGCCGAGCTCGCGCTGGCCGTCGGCGATGGTGGTCTCGCCCACGTTGAGGGCGAGGCTGACGCCGACCTTGCGGGCGAGGTCCAGGCGGTACTCGCTGACGTCGGTGATGACGACGTGGCGCGCGCCGGCGTGCTTGGCGACGGCGGCGGCCATGATGCCGATCGGGCCTGCGCCGGTGATCAGCACGTCCTCGCCGACCAGGGGGAAGGACAGCGCGGTGTGCACGGCGTTGCCGAAGGGGTCGAAGATGGCCGCTGTGTCGAGGTCGACGGCGACCCGGTGGACCCACACGTTGGACGCGGGCAGCGCGACGTACTCGGCGAAGGCGCCGTCGCGGCCGACCCCGAGGCCGATCGTGTTGCGGCACAGGTGGCGGCGGCCGGCCAGGCAGTTGCGGCACTTGCCGCAGACGAGGTGGCCCTCGCCGCTGACGAGGTCGCCGGTCTTGATCTCGGAGACGTCGGAGCCGACGGCGGCGACCTCGCCGACGAACTCGTGTCCGAGCACGAGCGGGGTGGCCACGGCCTGCTGGGCCCAGCCGTCCCAGGCACGGATGTGCAGGTCGGTGCCGCAGATCCCGGTCCGCAGCACCTTGATGAGGACGTCCCCGGGACCGATCTCCGGCTCCGGGACGTCCCGCAGCCACAGGCCGGGCGCGGCCTTCTCCTTCACCAGTGCCTTCACTCTTGCGACTCCTGCCGGCAGACGATGTGGCCCGGCCCGCGCGGGGGGACGCGGACCGGGCACGAGGGGAGCCCGGGCGGAGCGAGGGCGCCCGTCGGCGCCTGCTCGCGCGTTGCGCCGGGCACACAGCAATCTGCCCGGCTTCGAGCGTTCGGTCCATCGATCTTTTCTTAAGCTCGGCAACAGCGCAGCTTCACGCTCGGCCGGAAGGGCGACGCGGACCGCCGCCGCACCGGCGCCGGGGCCGCTCAGCGCGGGGCGAGCGCGGCCAGCTGTGCGGTGATCGTGTCGGTGTCCTGGAAGCTCAGCCCGAGGCGGGCGACGTGCTTCCAGCGCACGATGCCCTCCGCGTCCACGATGAAGACCGAGCGCTTGAGGCCGAGCCCCGGCATGGTGATGCCGTAGGCCTTGGCGACCGTGCGCTCGGTGTCGGCGAGCAGCGGGAAGCGCAGGTCGCGCTTGCGGGCGAACCGCTCGTGGCTGTCGAGGTCGCTGAAGTTGATGCCCCAGACCGTCGCCCCGAGGTCGCGGAAGCGGTCCAGGTCGGAGGTGTACGAGCAGAGCTGCTTGGTGCACACCGCCGTGTCGTCCCCGGGGTAGAAGGCGAGCACGACGGGGGCGCCACGCTGCGCGGACAGGGAGTACGCGCCGCGCTCGGCACCCGGTCCGTCGAGCAGGACGCCCGGGAGGGTGAAGTCGGGGGCGGGGGTGCCGGTCTCGGGCACGGGCATGGGGGGTCCTCTCACGGGGGCGGGCCCGGCGGCTGCGCGCCGGGGCCCGGGGGGGGGGGGGGTGTGCGGGGTTCTTCCTGCTGTCCGGGTGCCCGGACAGCAGGAAGACGACGATGCAGAACGTTCGTTCTTGCCGGGACGCTACGCGGTGCCGTCCGCTACCGTCAAGGACATGAGTGCCCCTCCCGCCGTTCCCCTCGTCACATATGCCGCCGCGGACGCGCCGCCGCGTGACCGCATCCTGGCCACCGCGGCCCGGCTGTTCTACACCGAGGGCATCCACGCGGTGGGCATGGACCGGATCGTCACGGAGGCGTCCACGACCAGGGCGACGCTCTACCGGCACTTCCTCGGCAAGGAGCAGCTCGTCCTGAGCTACATCCAGGCCACCGACGGGCAGATCCGCGCCTTCACCACGGCCGCGCTCACGGGGCTGGGCGCGAGGGAGGCCCTGCTGGGGGTGGCCGGGGCGCTCGGCGACCAGCTGTGCTCGCCGGGTTTCCGCGGCTGTCCGTTCCTCAACGCGGCCGCGGAGTACCCCGACCCGGCCGACCCCGTCTCGCGCGCGATCGTGGCCCACCGGGACTGGCTGCGGGGGCTGGTCGCCGGGCTGCTCGCGGAGGCGGGCGACCCGGAGGCCGCCGAGGACGCGGCGACGCTGATGCTGCTGCGCGACGGCGCGATGATGACCGCCGCCCTCGGCGACGCGGACGCGGTGCGGGCGTCGCTGGAGCGGGCCGTACGGCGCGTGCTGGGGACCGCCGGCGTGTTGTGAGGGCGGCCCTGCCGCACAGCCCGTGACGCCGGCCTGACCACCTACGGCCGGGCCCGCCGGGAAGGGGCCCGCCCGCCGGCGGCCCGGCTCCGCACGGGGCCGGCAGCGGCGTTCGGGCGGGGGGACGCGCGGCTCGGCGTCAGCCGGCGTGGGTGGAGAACAGGCCGCCGGTGGGGCCCTGCTTGTCGCCGCCCTGGGCCTTCTTCAGGGCGTTCGCCAGCCCCTCGATGGTCATGGACTGCAGGATGACGCGGCCGTTGCCCTCCAGGGTCGCCAGCGACAGCCCCTCGCCGCCGAAGACGGCGTTCATGATGCCCTGCCGGTTGAGCCCGCCGATGCGCTGCACGCCGTAGCGGACGCCGTCCTCGAAGGCGACGATGCAGCCGGTGTCGACCTCGATGCGCCCGCCGAAGTCGGCGGGGTTGAGGTCGATGAAGTTGCCCGCGCCCGCGATGATCACCGTGCCGCGGCCGGTGAACTTCTCCAGGATGAAGCCCTCGCCGCCGCTCATGCCGCTGCGGCCGCCCTGGAAGGCGATGCCGAAGTCGACGCTCGACTCGGCGGCCACGAAGGCGTCCTTCTCCGCGTACCAGGCGCGCGATCCGTCCAGCTCCAGGGCGCGCATCTCGCCGGGCAGGACGCCCGCGAAGCCGACGGTGCCCTCGCCGCCGCTCGCGGTGAAGTACTGGAAGGCGATGCTCTCGCCCGCCAGCATCCGCTGGCCGACCTGCATGGCCGTGCCCATGGCCTGGCGGAACATGCCGCCCATGCCGCCGCCCGCGCCTGCCTGCGCGTCGCGCTGGGCGCCGGGGCCCGCGAGCCGGGTGTCCATGCTCACGTTGCTGGTCTTGAACAGGAACTTGCCCGCCTCGCAGTAGACGGTCTGGCCGGGCTGGAGCGTGCACACGGCCATCTGCATGGCGTTGCCGACGATCTGCTGCTGGAGGGTCACTGCGGTGCTCCGGGTGGTCTCGGGATGTTCTCGCTCAGACTGATGTACCCGACAACGAACGACCCGGACGATTCGGTTCCGCCTGCTCCTCCGACCGTGCCGCGGGGGCGGGCGGGCGGCCGCCGGCGTCGAGGAAGCGGGCCAGCGGCAGGGTGGCGGCGCCGACCGTGACCGCGTCCGTCCCGAGGCGGCCCAGCTCGATGGAGGTCTGGGCGCAGGGGTGGTGCAGCGCGTACGCGGCGGTGGCCTCGCGGACGGCGTCCAGCAGCAGGGGGCCGATCATGAGGCCGGTCCAGCCGGACAGCACGATGCGCTCGGGGTTGAAGAGGTTGACGAGGTCGGCGATGCCGGCGCCGAGGTACTCGGCGGTCTCGTCGAGCAGCGCGACGGCGGTGGCGTCGCCGGCCGCGGCGGCGTCGAGGAGGGCGGCGATCGCGGACTCCTCGCTGACCCCGGTGGGCGCCTCCCAGCGTTCGATGAGCGCCTCGGCGCCCACGTAGGCCTCCAGGCAGCCGCGGGCGCCGCAGCGGCAGCGCCGTCCGCCGACCTGGAGGGTGGTGTGGCCCCACTCCCCCGCGCTGCTGCTGGCGCCCCGGTACGGCTTGCCGTCGGCGACCACGCAGGCGCCGACTCCGGAGCCGAGCAGGGCGATCACCGCGTTGCGGGCGCCGCGGCCGGCGCCGAACCACATCTCGGCCTGCCCGAGGGTCTTGGCGCCGTTGTCGATGTGCAGTGGCAGCGCGGTGCCCTCGGCGAGCAGCGCGCCCAGGGGGACGGCGTCCCAGCCGATGGTCTGGCCGTGGACGACCGCGCCGGCGCCGGAGGTGCCCTGTTCGACGATGCCGGGCACGCCGATGCCGACGCCGAGCACGAGGGCGGGGTCGACCCGGGTGTCCTCCAGCACGACGGACAGGGCGTCGAGGATGAGCTGGACGACGAGGGTGACGTCGTGGCCGCTGTCGGCCAGCGGGCGGTCGGTGGAGGAGAGTTCGGTGAGGGCGAGGTCGAAGAGGGTGACGCGGACGCGGGTCTCGCCGACGTCGACGCCGATGAGGAAGCCGTGCCGGGGGGCGACCTTGAGCATGACGCGGGGGCGGCCGCCGTCGGACTCGACGGAGCCGGCCTCCTCGACGACGCCGTCGGCGATGAGCTCGGCCACGACGTTGCTGATGGAACCTGTGCTCAGTCCGGTGTCCCTGGCCAACTCCTGACGGCTGAGGGGTCCCTCGAAGTACAGGTGACGCAAGAGCGCCGAACGGTTGCCCCGCCGCAGGTCGCGTACGGTCCGCTTGCCTCGGTCTGCCATGGTGCTCCCTCCCCGGCTGAATCTATCGCTGCGCCAAGTCTTGACGCCAGCTTTTCTCAGACGTTAAATCACGCCTTGAATTAAGGCGTGACGTTCTTCACTTCCCGAAGGCACCCACCCTGGAGAGGGATCCCCGGTCATGCACATCACCCGTACCACGGCCGCCGCGGCGCTCGCGGCCGCGCTCATCGCCTCCGCCACCGCGTGCGGCGGCGGCTCCTCGACCGACGGCGGCGGAAACGGCAGCCCCAAGGAGCTCACCTACTGGGCCAGCAACCAGGGCGCCAGCCTCGAAGCCGACAAGGCGACCCTGACACCCGAGCTGGAGAAGTTCGAGAAGCAGACCGGGATCAAGGTCAAGCTCGAGGTCATCCCGTGGTCCGACCTGCTCAACCGGATCCTCGCCGCGGCCACCTCCGGCCAGGGCCCCGACGTCCTCAACATCGGCAACACCTGGTCCGCCTCGCTGCAGGCCACCGGCGCCCTCCGCCCCTTCGACGCCAAGGCGTTCGAGGCCATCGGCGGCAAGGACCGCTTCGTCTCCTCCGCCCTGGGCGCCACGGGCGCCGAGGGCAAGGACCCGGCCGCGGTGCCGCTGTACTCGCTGGCCTACGGCCTGTACTACAACAAGAAGATGTTCGCCGACGCGGGCATAGCCAACCCGCCCGCCACCTGGGACGAGCTCGTCGCCGACGGCAAGAAGCTCACCAAGGGCGGCAAGTACGGCCTCGCCGTCGAGGGCGGCAACCTCTCCGAGAACGTCCACCACGCCTTCGTCTTCGGCAAGCAGCACGGCGCCGACTTCTTCGACGCCGCCGGCAAGCCGACCTTCACCACGCCCGAGGCGGTCGCGGCCGTCAAGCAGTACATCGACTTCATCGCCAAGGACAAGATCACGGCCCCCGGCAACGCCGAGTACGCCGCCAACCAGTCCGTCGCCGACTTCGCCACCGGCAAGGCCGCCATGCTGCTGTGGCAGGCCGCCGGCTCCTCCCTGAAGTCCCACGGCATGAAGCCCGAGGACTACGGCGTCGCCCAGGTGCCGTTCCAGGCCGCGGGCGCCTCCGGCGACACCGCCGTGAACTCGATGGTCGCGGGCATCAACCTGGCGGTCTTCAAGAAGACCGACAACGTCGACGGCGCCCTGAAGTTCGTGAAGTTCATGACCAGCGACGACGAGCAGAAGCTCCTCAACGGCACCTACGGCTCGCTCCCGCCGGTCAAGGCCGCCCAGTCCGACCCGGCCTTCGCCACCCCGGACCTGAAGGTCCTCGCGGACGCGCTCGCCAAGAGCGCGGCGCCGCTGCCGCAGGTCGCCAACGAGAGCCAGTTCGAGACCGCCGTCGGCACCGCGATGAAGGACCTGTTCGCCGACGCCGCCGCCGGCAAGCCGGTCACCACCGAGAGCGTCAAGGCAGCCCTCGAAAAGGCCCAGCAGCAGATGCCGGCGTCGTGAGCGTGAAGGAACCGATGACCGCCACCGTGCCGCCCGTCCGGCACAGCTCCAAGACGCCTTCCCCCGGCGGCCGGCGGGCCGCCGGGGGGAGGGCCCCGCTGTCGCGGCTGCGCCTGCCGGCGCGGCTGCGGCGCGCGTCGCTCCCGTACGTCCTGCTGCTCCCGGCCCTCGCGCTGGAACTGCTCATCCACCTGGTGCCGATGGTCGTCGGCGTCGTGATGAGCTTCAAGGAGCTCACCCAGTTCTTCATCAGCGACTGGTCGGCCGCCCCCTGGAAGGGCCTGGACAACTACCGCGTCGCGGTGGACTTCAACGCCCCGGTCGGCGAGGACCTGCTCAAGTCCTTCCTCGTCACCTGCGAGTTCACCGTGCTGGCGGTCGGGCTGTCCTGGCTGTTCGGCACCGCCGCCGCGATCCTGATGCAGGACGCCTTCCGCGGCCGCGGGCTGCTGCGCGCGGTGTTCCTCGTGCCGTACGCGCTGCCGGTCTACGCGGCGGTGATCACCTGGTCGTTCATGTTCCAGCGGGACACCGGCATGATCAACCACGTCATCCACGACCAGCTGCACCTCACCGACGGCCGGCCCTTCTGGCTGATCGGCGACAACAGCTTCTTCGCGCTGGTGACGGTGTCGGTGTGGCGGCAGTGGCCGTTCGCGTTCCTGTGCCTGATGGCCGGTCTGCAGAACATCCCGCGCGAGCTGTACGAGGCGGCGGCGATGGACGGCGCCGGGATCTGGCAGCAGATCCGCAGGATCACCCTGCCGTCGCTGCGCCCGGTCAACCAGGTGCTGGTGCTGGTGCTGTTCCTGTGGACGTTCAACGACTTCAACACGCCCTACGTGCTGTTCGGGCGGGCGGCGCCGGACGCCGCCGACCTGATCTCCATCCACATCTACCAGTCGTCCTTCGTGACCTGGAACTTCGGCTCCGGCTCGGCGATGTCCGTGCTCCTGCTGCTGTTCCTGCTCGTCGTGACGGTGCTCTACCTGCTCGCCACCTCCCTGAGGAGGAAGGATGTCTGACGTCCGCAGCCCCATGGCCGCGCCGCGCTCCTTCGTGTGGACCCGGCGGATCGTGCTGACCGTGCTGACGGCCTTCGCGCTGGCGCCGGTGTTCGTCATGGTCGTCTCGTCGCTGAAGCCGCTGCAGGACGTCCAGGGCCCGTTCCGCTGGTTCCCCAGCGGCTTCACCCTGCGCCCGTACGCGGACATCTGGCACACCGTGCCGCTCGCCCGGTACTTCGTGAACTCGCTGGTCGTGGCGGGCGGGGCGACGCTCTGCTCGGTCGTGGTGGCGGTCTTCGCGGCGTACGCGGTCAGCCGCTACGAGTTCAAGGGGCGCCGCTTCTTCTCGGTGACGATCCTGTCCACCCAGATGTTCCCCGGCATCCTCTTCCTGCTGCCGCTCTTCCTGATCTTCGTCAACCTCGGGAACGCGACGGGCATCGCCCTGTACGGCAGCCGCGGCGGCCTGATCCTGACCTACCTCACCTTCTCGCTCCCCTTCTCCATCTGGATGCTGGCGGGCTACTTCGACTCGATCCCCCGGGACCTGGACGAGGCCGCCATGGTCGACGGATGCGGGCCGCTGGGCGCACTGTTCCGGGTGGTCGTCCCGGCCGCCGTACCGGGGATCGTCGCGGTCTGCGTGTACGCCTTCATGACGGCCTGGGGCGAGGTGCTGTTCGCCTCCGTCATGACCAACGACACCACCCGCACGCTGGCCGTCGGACTGCAGGGCTACGCCACGCAGACCGACGTGTACTGGAACCAGGTCATGGCCGCCTCGCTCGTGGTCAGCGTGCCCGTCGTCGCCGGGTTCCTGCTCCTGCAGCGCTACCTCGTCGCCGGGCTGACCGCCGGCGCCGTCAAGTGAGCCCCACCGCCCCTCAGTCTCCACCGAACGAAAGGCAGTCCGTGACCCTCGACCTCAGCGCCCTCCCCGACGGATTCGTGTGGGGTGCCGCGACGGCCGCGTACCAGATCGAAGGAGCCGTGGCCGAGGACGGCCGAGCACCCTCCATCTGGGACACCTTCTCCCGCACGCCGGGGAAGGTCGCGAACGGCGACACCGGTGACGTCGCCTGCGACCACTACCACCGCGTGCCGGAGGACATCGGCCTGATGGGCCGGCTCGGCCTGGACGCGTACCGCTTCTCCCTCGCCTGGCCGCGCGTGATGCCGCAGGGCGGCGGACCGGTCAACCCCGCGGGCCTGGCCTTCTACGACCGCCTGGTGGACGCCCTGCTGGAGGCGGGCATCACCCCCTTCCCCACCCTGTACCACTGGGACCTGCCGCAGGCGCAGCAGGACCGCGGCGGCTGGCCGGAGCGGGAGACCGCGCTGCGCTTCGCCGAGTACGCGGCCGTGGTGGCCGAGCGGCTCGGGGACCGGGTCACGCACTGGGCGACGCTCAACGAGCCGCTGTGCTCCGCGTGGATCGGGCACCTGCAGGGCGTGATGGCCCCCGGCCTCACCGACCTGACGGCCGCCGTCCGCGCCTCGTACCACCTGCACCTGGGCCACGGCCTGGCGGTGCAGGCGCTGCGCGCCGCGGTCCCGCACGCCCAGGTCGGCATCGTCAACAACCTCAGCCCCTGCGAGCCGGCCTCCGACCGGCCCGAGGACGTCGCCGCGGCGCTGCGCTCCGACGGGCACACCAACCGCTGGTGGCTGGACCCGATCCACGGCCGCGGCTACCCCGAGGACATGCTGGAGCTGTACGGGGTCGAACTGCCCGTCCAGGCGGGCGACATGGAGACCATCGCCGCGCCGCTGGACTGGCTGGGCCTCAACTACTACTTCCGTGACATCGTTGCCGACGACCCGTCGGGGCCGGTCCCCCACACCCGCGCCGTACGCGTCCCGGACGTCCGCCGCACCGCGATGGACTGGGAGGTGCACGCCGACGGCCTGGAGCGGCTGCTGCTGCGGCTGACCGAGGAGTACGGCGCCCGCAAGATCTACGTCACCGAGAACGGCTCGGCGTACGAGGACCGCGTCGGCCCCGACGGGCAGGTCCACGACCCCGAGCGCACCGCCTACCTGGAGGAGCACCTGGCGGCCTGCGCCCGCGCCGTGCGCGGCGGTGCCCCGCTCGCCGGCTACTTCGCGTGGTCGCTGCTGGACAACTTCGAGTGGGCGTACGGCTACGACAAGCGCTTCGGCCTCGTCCACGTCGACTACGAGACCCAGCGCCGGACCGTGAAGGGCAGCGGCCGCCGCTACGCCGACATCATCACCGCCCACCGGAGCCGCTCCCGCAACGCGGCCTGACCTCCCTCGCCATCCCGTCTCCACCCCCACACAGGAGATCCGCGATGCCACACTCCCCCCACGTCGGACGCCTGATCGCCGTGCTCACGGCGGTCGCGGCGGCCTTCGCCGGATTACTGCTCGCCGGACCCGGGGCGGCCGCCGCCACGGCCGTCCAGGTCACGATGACCACCACCTCCGACGGCAGCACCGTCGTCAGGGGCCTGCAGCAGCAGACCCCGGCCGCCTTCGAGGCGGGCAACGGCAGCGGCGGCACGGTCATCACGGTGGACCCCGCCGCCCGCTACCAGCCCTTCGAGGGCGGCGGGGCCTCCTTCACCGACAGCGCGGCCTGGCTGATGAACTCTTCCGGCGCGCTGTCGGCGGCCACCCGTGACGCCACGATGCGCAAGCTGTTCTCCCCCACGGAGGGCATAGGCCTGGGCTTCCTGCGCAACCCGATGGGCGCCTCGGACATCGCGCGCAGCCACTACACCTACGACGACACCTGCTGCGACCTGGCGGACTTCTCCATCTCCCGGGACCTCGCCGACGTCCTGCCGATGACCCAGCGGGCGCGTCAGCTCAACCCCGACCTGAAGGTCATGGCGGTGCCGTGGTCGGCGCCGGCGTGGATGAAGGACAACGGCAGGCTGACCCAGATGGGCAAGCTGCGGCCCGAGTACTACGACATGTACGCGCAGTACTTCGTGAAGTACCTGCAGGCGTACGAGCAGCGCGGCGTCCACGTCGACTACGTCTCGGTGCAGAACGAGCCGCAGTGCTGCGGCGCGAACAGCAGCTACCCCACCATGGAGTGGACGGCGGCCACGCTGCTGGACTTCACCAGGAACCACCTCTTCCCGGCGTTCCGTTCGGCCGGGATCACCACCAAGGCGCTCGTCCACGACTGGAACCACGGCGACTGGAACACCACCGGCGCAGGCCAGCTCGCCGACGCCGCCCTGCGCAACGACCCGCTCTTCGGCGGCGTCGCCTGGCACGGCTACACGCCGACCCCGCCGGACTACGCGCTGGGCAGCAGGGTCCACGACCAGTACCCGGGCGTGGCGCAGTACGAGACGGAGCACTCCGGCGGCACCTGGGTGGGCGACCAGCAGCTGGAGGACCTGCGGGACATCACCGGCTTCACCCGCAACTGGGCCCGCGCCTACGTGAAGTGGTCGCTAGCGCTGGACCAGGCCAGGGGCCCGCACGCGGGCGGCTGCGACAGCTGCACCGGGCTGATCACGGTGCACAACGGCGACGCGCGCAGCGGCCAGGTCGACTACACCGTCGAGTACTACACGATGGGGCAGCTGACGAAGTTCGTCCGCGCGGGCGCGGTGCGGATCGGCAGCAACGCCACCGACCCGGTGTGGAACACGGCCTTCGTCAACAGCGACGGCCAGCGGGTGCTGGTCACCCACAACTCCTCGTCGTCCACGCAGCAGGTGACGGTCCGCGAGGCCGGGCAGCACTTCTCGTACAGCCTGCCGGCCCGCGCCACGACCACCTTCACCTGGTCCGGCGCGCCGACCGGCGGCGGGGGCGGCGACGGGGACGGCATCAGCACCTCGGCCTGGTACCAGGTGGCCGGCGCCGGCTCGGGCAAGTGCGTGGACGCCAAGGACCGCGGCACCGCCAACGGCACGGCGGTGCAGCAGTGGAGCTGCGTCGCCGGGCAGGCCAACCAGCAGTGGCAGTTCCGGCCCACCGACGGCGGCTACTACCGGGTGGTGAACCGCAACGCGACCGCCACCGAGCAGGTCTGGGACGTCACGGGCGGCGCGCCCGCGACGGGCGACTCCGTGCCGGTGCAGACCTGGCAGTGGTCCTCGGGCGCCAACCAGCAGTGGAGGCCGGTGCTCCAGCCGGACGGGTCGTACGTCCTGACGGCCCGGCACAGCTCCAAGTGCCTCGACGTCGCGGGGGCCTCGCCGTCCGACGGCGCCCTGCTGCAGCAGTACACCTGCAACGGCACCGCCGCCCAGTCCTTCCGGCTGACGCCGGCGGGCTGACCCGACCCCGCGCGGCGCCGGCGTACGAGGGAGCCGCCGGCGCCGCGCGGCACCAGCACCCCTCCGGGGCACCGGGGCCCCGGAGGGGCTCACCTGTCGGCGTCGGACGCGAGTGGGCGGCCCGCTGGTCGCCGTCCCCGACGACGACGACCGGGCGTGCGCCGTGGACGACCTGGCGGGCGTGGTCCCCGTCGGCCGTGACGGCGGCCGGGCCCGCCACGACCTGTCACCTCCCCGCGCACCGGGCCTTCCTGCGCTGGGGCGCAGCCGACTCCGAGGCCGGGACGGTTCTCGCCGATTCCGCAGTCGCGTGGCAGGAGTGCGGGACGTGGGAGACCGACCGGCCCACGGTGCTCATGGACCCCGCCCCGGCGGGCGGCTTGCTGGGCGTCGGGACGACGGCCGACGACCGGACCTCGCTCGGCCTGGTGCGGCTCGTGCCGGACGTCCGCTGAGGGCCGTCAGGCCAGGTCGGCCCAGCGCCTGGCCAGGCGGGCGGTGCCGTCGTCGGTGAGCGAGCCCCACAGGCGCAGGCGGGCGATGCCGCCGTCGGGATAGGTCTCCAGCCGTACGTGGGTGGCGGGCGGGACGTCGACGACGAAGCGGTGGACCGTGTCGGGTTGCAGGGGGGTGCGGGGCAGGATCTCGAACCAGTCGCCGTCCTCGCCGTCGCGGCCGAGGAGGGCGGCCCAGCCGGCGGCGTTGCCCTTGTAGTAGCCGGTGTCGATCTCGACGGCGCGGACGGTGCCCTGGGCGGCGAGGCGGTAGCGCACCCAGTCGTGGCCCGTGTCGCGGCGCCGACGGGTCTCCCAGCCGTCGCCCATGCGACGGGACCTGCCCGGCAGGATGGGGTTGACCGGGGAGGAGTAGAAGCGGTCGGAGACGTCCTCGGGGGCGCCGCCGTTCTCCAGGGCGACCAGGTCGAAGGTGCCCAGCGCGGTCAGCCAGGCGGGGTCGGGCACGACCTCGCCGTGCACCCGCAGCCGGGCGATGCCGCCGTCGGGGAACTGCTGGAGCCGCAGGTGGGTGAAGCGGCGCTCGACGGCCACCTCGAAGCCGTTGGCGGCGTGCCCGCCGACGGCCGTGCGGGGCACCAGCTCCGTCCACTCCACGCCGTCGGCCAGCAGGTCCGCGGGCGCGGCGGACAGGGCCGCGCAGGTGGCCTCGAGGGCGATCTGCCGGGGATGGTTGCCGCGGAAGTGGGCGGTGTCCACGACGACGCCGCGTACGACGCCGGGCGCGGCGAGCCGGATCAGCGCCCAGTCGTGGTCGGCGTCGGCGGGGTGCGGGCTGCCGGCGTCGGGGCCGCGGCGGCGGCGGGTCTCCCAGCCGTCCATGACCTGGCCCTTGTGGCCGAAGTGCTCGGCCCGGAACTCGGGCCGCTCGGGGACGAGCAGGTTCTCCCGCTCGGCGAAGAACTCGTCGTTGGCGGCGGTCACCCCGGCGCCCAGGCGCCGGTCGGCGAGGTCGACGAGACCCGTGAACGGCAGGTCGGCGCCGCGGTAGTCGGCGTAGGGGTCCCCTCCGGAGTACGGCTGGGCGGCGCCGGTGTACCGGGGTACGGCAGTCACGCGTTCTCCCTTTCGATGAGGCGGCCGGAGGGGGCGGCCGGGGTGCCGTGGTCGGCGATCCGCTCGCCGTGCAGCCAGGTGCTCCGTACGACCCCCTGGAGGGTGCGGCCCGCGTAGGCGGTGACCTGGTTGCGGTGGTGGAGCGCCGCCGGGTCCACGGTGAAGCTCTCGTCGGGTGCCAGGACGGCGAAGTCGGCGTCGTGGCCGGGTGCGACGGCGCCCTTGGTGGTGAGCCCGGCGAGCCGGGCCGGGCCGCGCGCCATCCAGCGGACCACGTCGGCGAGCGTGCCGCCACGCCGGCGGGCCTCGGTCCAGATCGCGGGCAGGCCGAGCTGGAGGGAGGAGATCCCTCCCCACGCGGCGCCGAAGTCGCCGGTGTCGAGGTGCTTGAGGTCGGCGGTGGAGGGCGAGTGGTCGGAGACGACGCAGTCGACGGTGCCGTCGAGCAGGCCCTGCCACAGGGCCTCCCGGTTGCCCGCCTCGCGGATCGGCGGGCAGCACTTGAACTGGGTCGCGCCGTCCGGGACCTCCTCGGCCGTCAGCGTCAGGTAGTGCGGGCAGGTCTCGGCCGTCAGGCGTACGCCGTCGCGGCGGGCGGCCGCGATCAGGGGCAGGGCCTCGGCGGAGGACAGGTGCAGGACGTGCACACGGCAGTCCAGGCGGCGGGCGAGGTCGATCAGCGCCTCGACGGCGGCGTTCTCGGCGGCGCGCGGGCGGGAGGCGAGGAAGCCGGCGTACGCGCGGCCGGCGGCCGGCGGGGCGCCCTCGATGAGCCCGGGGTCCTCGGCGTGGACGATCAGCAGCCCGTCGAAGCGGGCGATCTCGTGCATCGCCTCCGCCAGTTCGGCGGGGGCCAGTTGCGGGAACTCCTCGACGCCGGAGGGCAGCAGGAAGCACTTGAAACCGAAGACCCCGGCCTCGTGGAGGGGCCGCAGGTCCTTGCCGTTGCCGGGGACGGCGCCGCCCCAGAAACCGACGTCGGTGTGGATCCGGCCGCGGGCGGCGGCTCGCTTGACCTCCAGGTGGGCGGTGGTGGTGGTCGGCGGGATGCTGTTGAGCGGCATGTCGATCAGCGTGGTGACGCCGCCGGCCGCGGCGGCCCGGGTGGCCGTCGCGAAGCCCTCCCATTCGCTGCGGCCCGGGTCGTTGACGTGGACGTGGGTGTCGACCAGTCCGGGGAGCAGGGCGTCGGTGCCGAGGTCGACCAGGCGGGCGCCGGCCGGGGGCCCGCTCCCGTACGGCAGCACGGCGGCGATCCGGCCTCCGGCGACGGCCACGTCGGCGGGGCGCTCGCCCTCCGGTGTGACGACCCGTGGTGATCGCAGCACGAGCTCGATCCCGTCAGCGGCCTCGGACACGGGGTTCCCCTTCCACCGGCGTCACAGAAATTCAACGTTCTGTTGAAACGCATCCTCCGCTCGCTCCCGAGCCGCCGTCAACCCCTTCCCGGCCCACGCACGGGACCCCGGCAGTACAGTTGGGTAATTCCACCCAATGGAATGCGTTTTCCACGTCCGTCGGCCCGCGCCGCGCCCACGACCGCCCCGAACGGCGGTCACCTGCCTGGTCAGGGCCGGTAGGCTGCACCACTACCACCGTCCGCCTGGGGAGGAAACGTGGCGTCAGACCGCGCCGGGGGCGTGCAGTCCCTCGAACGCGCCTTCGACCTGCTGGAGCGGATGGCCGACGCGGGCGGCGAGGTGGGCCTCAGCGAACTGTCCGCGAGCAGCGGACTGCCGCTGCCCACGATCCACCGGCTGATGCGCACCCTGGTCGACTGCGGCTACGTACGCCAGCAGCCCAACCGCCGCTACGCGCTGGGACCCCGGCTGATCCGGCTCGGCGAGAGTTCGGCCCGTCTCCTGGGCACCTGGGCCCGCCCCTACCTGGCGGAGCTGGTCGAGGCGACCGGCGAGACCGCCAACATGGCGCTCCTCGACGGCGACGAGGTCGTCTACGTCGCCCAGGTCCCCTCGCGGCACTCGATGCGGATGTTCACCGAGGTCGGACGGCGTGTGCTGCCGCACTCCACGGGCGTCGGCAAGGCCCTGCTGGCGCACGTCGCGCCGGAGGAGGTGCGGGCCCTGCTGGCCCGCACCGGGATGCCGGCGGCCACGGAGCGGACCATCGTCGACCCGGACGCCTTCCTGGCGGAACTGGAGCACATCCGCGCCCAGGGCTACGCCGTGGACGACAACGAGCAGGAGGTCGGGGTCCGCTGCCTGGCGGTCACCGTCCCCGACTCCCCCACGGCCGCCGCCATCTCCATCTCCGGACCCGCCGGCCGGGTGACCGAAGCGGCCACGGAGAAGATCGTGCCGGTGCTGCAGGGCGTGGCGCGGCAGCTGTCGTCCGCACTGGCCAGCAACGGGACGCCCTGAGCACACCCGGTGGGGCTGGGGGCCGCGCCGGTGGGTGGGTGCGGGTTCGTCTCGCGCCCTTCGGGCGCACGGCGCCGGCTGCGGACGGGAGGGTGGCGGTCCGGGGCTCGTCTGCAGTGTGCACGCCGGCGGGTGGCGGGGGTTCAGGCGCCGGAGCGGGTCTCCTCTCCCTTGGCGGAGGTCTCGTTGCCGTCCGCGGGTGCAGATGGCCGGTGACCACGCCCACTGTTCGTGGGTGGCGCGCCTGCCGTAACCGGCGTCTGCGGGTGCTTCCCCGATCCGACATCGGGCTCTCTTCCGACGGCCATACCGCTGAAAGCGAGCCCGATCTCCGTCCGCGCAAAGATCGGGCCCTCTTCCGACGGCTATACCGTCGAAAGCGGGCCCGATCTCCCGCCGACCGACCGGCAGCACCCCGAAATATCCGCAGTCGCGGGTTACGGCGGGCGCGCCACCCACCGGCAGTAGGCGTGGCAACCGGCCATCTATACCCGCGGACGGCAACGAGACCTGAGGCCACCGGAGAGGCAACCCGCTCCGGCGCCTGAACCCCAGCCACCCACCCACCTGCACACCGCCGACAGGCCCCGGCCCCCCACCCTCCCCTCCGCAGCCAGCCGCTGTGCGCCCGCAGGGCGCGAGACGGCGCGACAGCCGAACGACCGCCCCGAACCCCCAACCCCCCAACCCCCCAACCACCGACCACCGACCACCGACCACCGACCACCGACCACCGACCCCACCGTGTCGACTCCGGCGTCGCACTCGCGTCGCGGCGGGATCGGAAGCTTGACCTGGAGCGCACTCCAAGGCCTACGGTCGTCACCGTAGCGACCACGACCCCGGACGGGTCGACCATGCAACTGGGCTTGCACCTCACGAAGTTCGACCATCCCGCGGGACCTGCCGGGCTCGCGCCGGCGCTGGCCGCGGCCGGTGAGGCCGCCGAGTCGGCCGGCGCGGGCTGGCTGTCGGTGATGGACCACTACTTCCAGATGGAGAACAACGGCGGCGCCGAGGCCGCGATGCTGGAGGCCTATACGACGCTGGGCTTCCTCGCCGCCCACACCTCCTCCGTGCGCCTCGGCGTCCTCGTCACCGGGGTCACCTACCGCCACCCCGGCCCGCTGGCGAAGATCGCGACCACCCTCGACGTCCTGTCCGGCGGCCGGGCCACCCTCGGACTCGGCGCAGCCTGGTACGAGCGGGAGCACCTGGGCCTGGGCGTGCCCTTCCCGCCGCTCGCGGAGCGCTTCGAGCGGCTGGAGGAGACGCTGCGGATCTGCCTGCAGATGTGGGACCAGAGCGACGACGGCGCCTTCGAGGGCACGCACTACTCGCTGGCGGAGACCCGCAGCACCCCCGCCCCGGTGAGCACGCCCCGTCCGGAGATCATGATCGGGGGCGGCGGCGAGCGGAAGACGCTGCGCCTGGTCGCCCGGTACGCGGACGCCTGCAACCTCTTCGCCTCCTCGACCGCCGAGGTCGCGCACAAGCTGGACGTGCTGCGCGCGCACTGCGACGAGGCCGGACGCGACTACGACGGGATCCGCAAGACGCTGCTGTTCGCCGGGGCGTCGATCCGCGACGGCGACACCGACGCCTTCGTCGCCGACATGGCCGGTTACGCCAAGCTCGGTGTCGACACGGTCATCGTGGTGCCGCCGGACGCCGAGCCGGCCGCCTGGATCGACAGCCACTGCGCTCCGGCCGTCCCCCGGCTGGCCGAGCTCGGCTGACCGGCCCGGCGGGCACCCCGCGTCATTCGGGACGCGGGGTGCCGAACAGCTCGATCGCCCGCCGGACCTCGGTGAGGGCACCGGCCAGGGCACTGACGGAGCCCAGCGCCCCGGCGATCACGAGCAGGCCGCGGCGCAGCCGCGGGACGTCCGGGACGCCGGCGGCCGCGGCGGCGGCCAGCGCGGAGAGCTCGTCCTCGGCGATGTGTCGGTCCGGTAAGTTGCCCCGGTACCCGGCGAGTTCACGGCGACAGCGGGCGACCGCGACCCGCAGGGCGGTCACCCTCGGGTCGAGGGTCCCGCCGTCGTCGACCGCCGCACGGGCGGCCACGTCCTTCACCACTGATACGTCCCCCACAGGTAGGCCCCCGGTGATTCCCCCCTGGACGGCCGGCCCCATCCGGTCCGCCGCATCGGGGAGGACAGTAAACG
The DNA here is from genome assembly GCF_040630935.1 of Streptomyces sp. NPDC005722. NCBI lineage: Bacteria > Bacillati > Actinomycetota > Actinomycetes > Kitasatosporales > Streptomycetaceae > Streptomyces > Streptomyces sp. NPDC005722. Next base: position 250,366 of record NZ_JBEXYN010000004.1, on the reverse strand, counting down.
CGACGGAGCGCTTCCCCCGCTATACGGAGAGCGAAATCCGCCGCAACTTCTCTTCGCACGTGACGACTTGCCGACATTAACGTCCGGGCCCCGCGATCCGGTTCCAGTCCGCGAGCCGCCAGCGCCCCGCGCCGTCGCGTCGCCAGCGGGCCATCGAGGCGTTGGCGACGGCGACGTCGCCGGACGGCGGGGTCCCCAGCAGCCTTCGCAGCGCCAGCACCACCGCGTCGTGTGTGACGAGCAGCAGCGACGGGCCGGGGCGGGCGGCGGTCTCCTCCAGGAAGTCCCGGACGCGGTCCTCGACGTCGCCCACCGACTCCCCGCCCGGCGGGCGGTAGCCGGCCTCCCCCTCGCGCTCGCGGCGCCGCGCCTCCTCGGGGAACCGCTCACGGATCCCTTCGGGGGTGAGCAGCTCCAGCCGGCCCATGCCGCGGTCCCGCAGGCGTTCGTCGTAGGTGACGGGCAGCGGCGCGCGCCCCGCGGCCGTACGGACCTCCTCGACGGCGTCGAGGGTCTGCCGGGCCCGCTCGAAGGGCGAGCAGCCGGCCCGGGCGGGCGCCTCGGCGGCGGGCAGGGCGAGCAGGTCGCGGCCGAGGCGCGCCGACTGCTCCCGCCCGAGCGCCGTCAGCGCCACAGCGGCGTCCCGGACCCCGTGCAGCGACCTGCCGCGGGCGAAGGCCACGTTGGCCTCGCTCTCCCCGTGGCGTACGGCGATGATCCAGCGCGTCATGGCCGGTCCTTTCCCCCGCCCCCCGTCCACGGTATCCAGGGAGCATGGGAAGCGACGCGGGCACGGGCGCCGTCGCCGGGCTGCTGCTGGCGGCCGGCGGGGGCAGGCGGCTGGGCGGCCGCCCGAAGGCGCTGCTGGAGTACGGCGGCCGGCCGCTGGTCGAGCACGCGGCGCGGACGCTGCGCGCCGGCGGCTGCGGCCCCGTCCACATCGTGCTGGGCGCGGCGGCGGCGCAGGTACGCGAACGGGCCGCGCTGGACGGCTACGCCGTCACCGTGAACCCGCACTGGGAGCAGGGCATGGGCTCCTCGCTGCGCGCGGGCCTGGAGGCGCTGGCGGACACCGGCGCGCCGGCCGTGGTCGTGGCACTGGTGGACCAGCCCGGGATCGGGGCCACCGCGGTGGCCCGGGTGGTGGCCGCCTACGCCTCGCCGCGCACCCTCGCGTCCGCCACGTACGGCGGCAGACGGGGCCACCCGATCCTGCTGGGCGCCGCCCACTGGGCGGCGATCGCCGCGAGTGCGGTCGGAGACCAGGGGGCACGCTCCTACCTGAGGCGGCACGAGGAGGCGATCGCACACGTCGAGTGCGGGGACGTCGCGTTCCCCGCCGACATCGACACCCCGGATGACCTGCGGCTGCTGGCGGATCCGCCGGAGCCCCCTGCACCGGGTGCCACAGAACGTTGAACTTCCGCAATGCAAAAACTATGCTCCACCCAGCAGAAGCGCCCGTACGATCGGCGCGCCTCGCAGCCGCAACCCGCCCGGTCCGGCACCCCGTGCCAGGGCCGGGGCCCGGTGGCCGCCCGGCTCTCCCGGTCGCACGGCACCCCTCACCGGCAAGAGGAGAGTCAGGTTCATGTCCGCACCAGGACCCGCACCGCACGCCGTCGTCGCCGCCACCGCACCCCCCGTCGAGCGCGCGGAGGAAGTACTGACCGACGGGGCGCTCGCCTTCCTCGCCGAGCTGCACCGCCGGTTCGCTCCCCGCCGCGCCGAACTCCTCGCCAAACGCGGCGAACGCCGCGCCGAGATCGCCCGCACCGGCACCCTGGACTTCCTCCCGGAGACCGCCCACATCCGCGAGGGCGACTGGCGCGTCGCCGACGCCCCCGCCGCCCTCGACGACCGCAGGGTGGAGATCACCGGCCCCACCGACCGCAAGATGACCATCAACGCCCTCAACTCCGGCGCCCGGATCTGGCTCGCCGACTTCGAGGACGCCTCCGCTCCCACCTGGGAGAACGTCGTCGGCGGCCAGGTCAACCTGATCGACGCCTACGAGCGCCGCATCGACTTCACCTCCCCCGAGGGCAAGTTCTACGCACTCAAGGACGAGGCCGAACTCGCCACTGTCGTCGTGCGCCCCCGCGGCTGGCACCTCGACGAACGCCACCTGACCGTCGACGGCGAACCCGTCCCCGGCGCCCTCGTCGACTTCGGCCTGTACTTCTTCCACAACGCGCACCGTCTGCTCGCCAAGGGCAAGGGTCCCTACTTCTACCTCCCCAAGACCGAGTCGCACCTCGAAGCCCGCCTGTGGAACGACGTGTTCGTCCTCGCCCAGGACCACCTCGGCATCGCACAGGGCACCATCCGCGCCACCGTCCTCATCGAGACGATCACCGCGGCCTTCGAGATGGACGAGATCCTCCACGAACTGCGCGACCACGCCTCCGGCCTCAACGCCGGCCGCTGGGACTACCTGTTCTCCATCGTCAAGAACTTCCGCGACGCAGGCGAGCGCTTCATCCTGCCCGACCGCAACGCCGTGACGATGACCGCGCCCTTCATGCGCGCCTACACCGAACTGCTCGTCCGCACCTGCCACAGGCGCGGCGCACACGCCATCGGCGGCATGGCCGCCTTCATCCCCTCCCGGCGTGACGCCGAGGTCAACGCGGTCGCCTTCGAGAAGGTCAAGGCCGACAAGGACCGCGAGGCCCACGACGGCTTCGACGGCTCCTGGGTCGCCCACCCCGACCTCGTGCCCATCGCCCGCGCCTCCTTCGACGCCGTCCTCGGCGACCGGCCGAACCAGAAGGACCGGCTGCGCGAGGACGTCCACGTCACCGCCGCCGACCTGCTGGCCGTCGACTCCCTCGACGCCAAGCCCACCTACGAGGGACTGCGCAACGCCGTCCAGGTCGGCACCCGCTACATCGAGGCATGGCTGCGCGGCATGGGCGCCGTCGCCATCTTCAACCTCATGGAGGACGCCGCCACCGCCGAGATCTCCCGCTCCCAGATCTGGCAGTGGGTCAACGCGGGCGTCGTCCTCGCCGACAACGGGGAGAAGGCCACCGCCGACCTCGTACGCGCCCTGGCCGACCGCGAACTCACCGCCATCCGCGAGGAGACCGGCGAGCAGGCCTTCGCCGCCGGCCGCTGGCAGCAGGCCCACGACCTGCTGCTCAAGACGGCACTCGACGAGACCTACGTCGACTTCCTCACCCTGCCCGCCTACGAACTGCTCGACTGAACCACCCACCCTGCCCCCGGCCGTCCCCGGCCGGGGGCCACCGCCCCACACGGACCCGCACCGGGAAAAGACACCCGGCGGGCACGGGGGCACTGGCATGATCGTCGGCATGCCAGCAGCACGACCACGCGCCGCGAGGCCCAGCCTGTACATCTCGGTCGACGTCGAGGCGGACGGGCCCATCCCCGGCCCGTACTCGATGCTCAGCCTCGGAGCCGCCGTCGCGGGACGGCAGGACGCCACGGGATTCACCGCCGCCGACCCCGAGCGCGACACCTTCTACCGCGAACTGCGCCCGGCCGGAACCGAGACCGACCCGCAGGCACTCGCCGTCAGCGGCCTCGACCGGGCACGCCTGGCCGCCGAGGGAAGCGAACCGGCAGCCGCCATGACCGAGTTCACCACCTGGGTGCACACCGTCAGCGAAGGCGCCCAGCCCGTCATGACCGGCTACCCCGCCGCCTACGACTGGATGTTCCTGTACTGGTACCTGATCCGCTACACCGGATCCAGCCCCTTCGGGCACTCCGGCTGCCTCGACATGAAGACCCTCTACGCCACCAAGGCCGGCGTACCGCTGCGCGCCGTCGCCAAGGGCACCATGCCCCCGGAACTGCTCTCCCGCCGCCGGCACACCCACCACGCCCTCGACGACGCCGTCGAACAGGCAGAGCTCTTCGCCAACCTCATGGCCTGGAAGGGCACCCCGCATGCCCTTTGACCACAACGACCACTACCACCGCCTGCTGCTGCGCAAGGTCCCGCCCGGCGCACTCACCGCCCTCGACGTCGGCTGCGGCACCGGCCGCTTCGCCCGGCGCCTGGCCGCCCGAGGACTGCGCGTCGACGCCGTCGACGCCTCCCCCGAGGCCGTCGCCGCCGCCGGAACCACCCCCGGAGTCACCTTCCGCGTCGCCGACGTCACCCGCGTGGACCTCCCCCGGGGCCACTACGACCTCATCACCTGCCTGGCCGCCCTGCACCACATGCCGTTCGGCACGCTCACCGCACTGCGCGCCGCCCTCGCGCCCGGCGGCGTCCTGCTCGTCCTGGGCTGCTACCCCGAACGCACCCCCGCCGACTGGGCCGTCAGCCTGACCGCCGTCCCCGTCAACGCCGCCGCCCGCACGGTCGCGGCCGTCACCGACCGGATCCGCGGCCGCACCCCCGGACCCGTCCGGGCCCCCGTACGCCCACCGGACACACCCCTGCCGCAGATCCGCGCCGACGCGGCACACCTGCTGCCCGGCAGCCGCATCAGGCGCCTGCTGTTCTGGCGCTACCTGCTGGAGTACCGCGACGTCAGGGCCGGCTGACCGGCCCCGCCGGACGACGCGCGGTCCGCGCTCAGGCCTGACCGGTGTCGAAGCGGCTGATCTTGCCCTCGTCCACCGTGAACCGCCACTTCGTGCGCATCTCGCCCCACGCGTCGTTGCGGTAGTCCGCGATGAGGGTGAGCCCCGCCGAATCCTGGGACTGCACGTCCATGTGACCGTGCGACTCGAAGATCTCCCGGTCCGCCCACTCCTTGAGGTTGCGGTCGGAGCCGTCGTCGGACATCGTCGCGTTCTCGGTGAGCGCGGCCTCGAAGGCCTTGCGGTCCCCGGCGTTCACCGCCGAGACGAAGGCGCGGACGGCCGGCTCGTTGAGGGCGTCGGTGCGGATCATCGCTGCTGCTCCCTGTGCTCACGGATCGTGCCACCAGCCTCGCCCGAGCCGCCCCGCCCCGCTACCCGGGACCGCACGGCCCGCCCGCCGTTCACCCGCCGGGACCGCCACCGCTGGCCCCCCGACCCGACCCCGGCGACCCTGGGATCCAGTCCGGCGGCCCGACAGCGACGGCAGGAGCACACGCGTGGCGAGCGGGGGCGAGGACCTCACCGACGAAGGACGCGACGTACTGCGGTACGCCCGCATGCTCCCCGTCGTGCTGCTCGTCGGCGGCTTCCTCGTCGACTACCTGACCCCCGCCCAGTTCAGCGCCACCGCCTTCTACTCCGTCGCCCCCATGCTCGCGGCCCCCCTGATGTCCCTGCCCGGCACCGCGCTGGTCGGGGCCGGCGCCATCGCCGCCGACGCGGGCATCCTCAGCCACTTCGGCTACCTCGGCGGCCCCGGCGGCATCAGCGAACTGCTCTCGATCACCGCCGTCGCCGTCGTGGCCGTGTTCATCAACCGCCTCCTCCACGTCCGCGACGTCCGGCTGCGCTCCGCACGCGGCGTCGCCGCCGCCGTCCAACGCGCCGTACTGCCCGCACCGCCGCGACGCGTCGGCCCCTACCGCATCGCCGCCCGCTACGAGACCGCCGAGGCCGAGGCCGAGATCGGCGGCGACCTCTACGCCGTCCAGGACACGCCCTACGGACTGCGCTGCATCATGGGCGACGTACGCGGCAAGGGCATGGCAGCCGTGGAGGCCGCCACCGTGGTGCTCGGCGCGTTCCGCATGGCCGCCGACGAGGAACCCACCCTCGCCGGCGTCGCGAACCGCATGGACCGGGCACTGTGGCGCGCGGCCGAACGCCGCGAGGGCATGGACCGCCTGGAATGGTTCGTCACCGCCGTCCTCGCCGAGTTCCCGCCCGGCGACAGCGGACTGCGCCTGGTCAACCGCGGCCACCCTCCCCCACTGGTCCTGCACGGCGGCACCGTGCGCTGCGCCGAACCCGCGGCCCACGCCCTGCCCCTGGGAATGGGGCTCGACGACGTCACCGACGAGGTCGACACGCTCCCCTTCCCACCTGGCGCCGCCCTGCTCATGCACACCGACGGCGTCACCGAGGCACGCGACGCCGGCGGCACCTTCTACGACCCCGTCGCCCGGCTGGCCACCGTGCCCTTCGACGGCCCCGACGAACTCCTCGACGCCCTCCTCGACGACGTCCACGCGCACACCGGCGGCCCGCGCAGCGACGACATGGCACTCCTGGCGGTCTGCCACTTCTGACCCCGCGGCCGCGCCCGTGGCGCCCGCCCCCGTGCCGCCCGCCTCCGTCCGCCCCGTCAGACCCCCTGCGCCGCCCCGCACGAGGCCCGCACCCGCAACGAGGGCAGCAGATCCACGTGCCGCCGCGGCGACGACCCGCCGCCCGCCGCGACACGCTCCAGCAGCAGCGCGACGGCCGCCTCCCCCACCGCCCGCTTGGGTGCCGCGACCGCCGTCAGCGGCGGATCCGCGAGACCCGCCACCTGGTCGTCGTGGACCACCACCGCCAGGTCCTGCGGAACCCGCAGCCCCAGCGCCCGCAGGCGCGAGACCACCATGACCGCCAGTTCGTCGCCGTGCATCAGCACCGCGTGCACCCCGTGCTCCTCCACCAGCGCGCGCACGTGCCGCACCGCCACGTCCACCCGCTCGGCCTCCGGCAGATCCGCCGCCGCGGTGAACGGCGACCCGGGCGCCGGGACCAGTCCCAGCGCCGCCACCGCGGCCGCGTACCCGGACCGCAACTGCCCGGCGTGCGCCGTCTCCTGGAGCACCAGCGCGACCGACCGGTGTCCCAGCGCCGCCAGGTGCCGCACCGCCATGACCGCCCCCTGCGCGGAATCCGTCCGCACCCGGTCCAGCTCCGCCGCCTGGCTCCCGGGCGGCGCCAGCCGCTCCACCAGCACCAGGGGCACCGCGCGCTCGGCGATCCGGGCCCCGCCCCCGGGCGCGGGCGTCCAGCCCGGGGTCAACAGCAGCCCGTCCACCCCGGAGGCGACCAGCCGGCCGGCCTGCTCCTCGTCACCCTCGGGCAGGTACCCGGACAGGCCCAGGACCAGCCGCCCCCCACGCGCCTCCACGGCCTCCCGGGCGCCCTGCACGATCTCGCCGAACGAGTAGTCGAGGGTGGGCACCACCATGCCGACCACGAGCCCCTCGGCGTCCCGCGCCCCCGCACGGGCGGACTCCGCGGCGCCACCGGCGGTGGGCGCCAGGACGGAACCGTGGACCCGGCGCAGCCGGCCCTGCTCGGCCAGCGTCTCCACGTCCCGGCGCACGGTCACGGTCGACACGCCCAGTTCGTCGGCGAGGTCGGACACCCGCAGGGTGCCCCGTTGACGGACCAACTCCATTACCCGTTCGTGGCGCTGGTCGACGTGGAGTCGCACGGTGTTCCCCTCGGTGCTCCGGGCGGGCGGTGTCGTGAACCACTGCTGCCCCGCACTGTACGCACTGCGCGCACGACGTTGATCCACAGGTTCGCGCCGAGGAGGAGGCGGTGCGGGCGGCAGCGGTCCCGACGTGGGGATCCGCGGAGGCGCCCGGTGGCCCGCGGGCACGGCGCGGGCTGCGGGGCGGGCGTCTGCCAGACAGTCTCGACCCCCGCATTACTTGTCCCTCCCGTGACGCGTCTCCCCCGTCTGTCGGTGCCTGCCCCTACCCTGCTGCCGTGACCGCGCCCGCCCTCCGCCAGCTCCGCGCCGCCCTGGAACGCGCCCTCGCCGACCCGGGCATCGCCACCTCCCGCTCCCGGGAGGAACGGCTCCGCAAGGCCACCGCGGTGCTGGAGCGCGCCGCCGCCGACGTCCCACCGCGGGCGCTGGGCAGCCTCGACGACCTGTTCTCCGACGCCGTCCTGGGCCACCCGGGGCGGCCCGACACCGTGCTCGGCCGCATCGCGGCCGGCCGGTACCGCACCCGGGCGGGGCAGCTGGGCCGGCCGCTCACCCCCGCCAGCCAGCGCGACATCATGGACGGCGTCGCCGACCTCAACCGGGCCGCCGGGCGGGCCCCCTTCGGGTGGCAGGCCCGCGGGATGCGCCCCTGGTCCAAGCACACCAAGGAGCCCCTGGACTTCACCGGGCACATCGTGCTGCGCCGGGCGCTCGCCACCGCCGCCGAGCCGCGCCGCGAGCCGTACCGGCTGCGGCTGCTGGCGGCGCTGGAGGTGCTGTGGGCGACGGCGGTGCCCCGCGAGGGACTGGTGGCCGCCGACGTCACCGACCTGTCGGCCGGGGAGTCCCGCATCCGGCTGACCGTGAACCTGCCCGGCCGGACGACCGCGACCCGGCAGGAGTTCGCGCTCCCCCGGTCGGCGCGGACCGCGCTGCGGCTGTGGCTGCCGGTGCGCCGGGAGGTCGTCGCCCGGCACCTGGACGCGGGACCCGACCATCCCGCCAACCAGGCCCTGTTCGTCACCCTGCGGCACACGGTGGCCGAACCGGCGTCGGGCGCCGCCCGGATGGTGCCGCCCGGCATCCGCATCACCGGGAACGGTCTGGAGACCGACTACAGCAAGTGGGCCCGCGGGCTCAACGGCGACCACGCGGGGCAGAAGGGCTGGCCGGTGCCGACCGACCTGTACACCGTCTCCCGCGGGGGCGCGGTGCTGCGTGAGGCCCAGGGCCGTTCCCAGGGCCGGGGCCCGGGCCACCGGTAGGGATCAGCCGGTGCGGGTCCGCGCCCGGTGGCCGTCGAGGACGTCCTGGCGCAGCAGTGGGCCGAAGCCGGCCGACTCCAGGCGCCGGCCCAGTTGCGCCTCGTCGACGCCGAGGGCCGCCGCGGTGCGGCCCAGGTGCCAGTCGTGGGCGGCGAGGCGGTCGAGCAGGTGGCCGCGGCGCACCTGGTTCTCCGAGAGCCGGAAGGTCTTGAGGTAGACGGTCCGGCCCCGGCGGTCCGTGACGGCCTCGCCGATGTGGTTCTCCTGCCCGGGGCGGAACCCCGGCAGGAACCGGGAGAGCGTGAAGGGGCCCATCCGGTACACCTTCCGCCAGGTGCGGGGCTGCTCCAGGAGCGCGGCGGCCATGGTCGTGTCGTGGAACCGCGCCCAGGCCCGCTCCTGTCCCGCCGCCACGGCACGCAGCTCCGCCAGGGAGTCGATGCCCGCGCCGGGGATGCGGGCGCGGAACTCCTGGACGGGCGGCATCAGCGTGGCGTAGTGGTGGACGAGTTCGCCGTACAGGTCCCGCACGAGGGTCGGGTGCAGCGCGCGGTAGTCGTCGGGGTGCGGCACGACGAAGGCCGCGGCCAGGGCGTCGGCGAGGTAGAGCAGGACGCCGCACTGACCGGGGTGGATCTCGAAGATCCGGAGCGCGTCGGCGAGTCCGCGCACGTCGGCCCCCGTGTACGCCTCCTCCGCCCGCGGGGACAGGCCCCGGCGCAGCGCGCGCTGCGACCACTCCTCCCAGGCGATCGAGGGGCCGCCGAAGTGCAGTGCCAGATAGCCCTCCAGCGCCAGGTGCAGGGGGAGGAAGCGCAGCCTGCCCTTGGCCTCGCGCCGGGCCATCCGGCGGTGCATGCGCAGGCCGGCCGTCGCGGGGCGCGCGTCGTCGTCGTCCGCGGCCAGCTGCGTGCCGTAGGCGGCGGCCGGGGTGCCGTCACCGGTCCAGGTGGCGACGAACGCGTGCGGGACGTACGCGACGTAGTCGTGCCGCGGGCCGGTCTGGACGACGGACGGCCCGTCGCCGAGGAGCCGCGGGTGCAGCCGGAGGTCCTCGACGGGCTGTTCGCGCACCAGCGGGACCAGGCGCACGGCGCCCCAGACCTGGGAGGGGCGGGTGTCCAGGCCGGTCAGGTCGAGTGCGGTCATCGGGCGGGTTCCCCCCGGTCGGTCCGGTCGAACAGTCGCTGCACGCGGGCGTCGAGGTAGGCGGCCAGTTCGGCCGGGCCGGTGCGGCCCTCGGCGAACTGGGCGAGTTCGACGAGCGCGGGCAGGTCCTCGGCGTCGCGGATGCCGGCGGTGGCCACGGCCGGGGACAGCCGGCGCACGTCGAAGTCGTCCGCGTCGTAGACCGGGTTGAGGTGCACGACCTCGGTCCGGCGGCCGGGGTCGACGCGCTCGCGCCAGACCCGGAGCACCTCGCCCGCCAGGCCCGGGGGTGCGTTGTCCCAGCCGTCGGAGACGACCACCAGCCGGGACGGCCCGGTCTCCAGCGCGTCGAGGATCCGCCGGCCCAGCGGCGTCGCCCCGTACGGGTGGACGAGCAGGGCGTCGGTCCGCCCGGACGTCCACAGCCCGGTGTACTCGCCGGCGAGCGCCGCGAGCAGGTGGTGGCAGGCCAGCGCGACGGCCAGCGGCCGGCGGCGCTTGGTGCCCGAACCCGACGCGGAGAAGCTGTCGTCGAGGACGGCGGTGACCCGGCCCCAGCTCCCCCGGCGCGCTCCGGCCACCCGTACGGCCGCGGCGTCCAGGGCGCCGGTCAGTTCGCGGCGCCTGCGCAGGCGTTCCTCGGCGGGCAGCGAGAGCACGTAGGAGGCGAGACGGGTCAGCGGCATGCGGTCCAGGGCGGTCGGCACGGAGTCCGCCGCGTGCCGGTGGGCGGACTCCTGGAGCCGCAGGGTCTCCAGGCGGGTCAGGCGCGGGGCGATGCGCTCGAGGAACACCTCGCGGGGCACCTTGTGCTTGGCGGCGAAGCCCTCGGCGACGGTGTAGGGCAGTTCATAGAGGGCGTCCTGCGCGAAGTGCGCGCGGCGCCAGGCCTCCAGCAGCGGTGTGTCGTAGCGGCCCCGGCTGAGCGGCCGGAACACGAAGGTGCCCAGTTCCTCACCCGTGGGGGCGAGATGGGCGTGCCTCAGTGCCCGCTTGAACCCGCTGCGGTACTTCACCGCGTCGAAGGCCTGGTCGGGGCGGGCGGCGAGCCAGTCGCGGATGATCGCCCGGGTGCGCCGGTTGTTGACCCCGGCCCGGCGCAGGTCGCCGAAGAGCCCGTACACCCGCTGGGGCGGGAGCAGGGCCAGCCGGCCGGCGATGAGCCGGCCCTCGCTGCGCCGCTGTTCGGCGGTGGCCTCGGCGGCGGTCTCCAGCAGCCGGCGGATGATCAGCGCCGCGTTGTGGTCGTTGACGTCGAGGGCGAGGACCCCGGCGTACAGGTCGCGGTAGTTGCCCAGCATGTACGTGTGGAGGAAGTCCAGCGACAGCCGCTGCTCCCGCGCGCCGGAACGGAACTCGCGCTGACCGGTCGCGGTGATCGCCGCGTTGACGAACAGCAGCACGTCCTCGGCGGCGACGGCCGCCCCCCGCTCGCCCATGGCGTCGGCTCCCCCCGTTGTGGACGCCGGCCGGGGAAAGGGGGCACGAGCAGCGAATCATTGCTTCAGAGGCAGGTTCCGGAAGTCGCACCGAAGTCCCGCGGCCGGCACGGCGACCGTAACAGAGCCGGTGCGGGGCGCTCCATCCGATTCCGGCCCCGCCCCGCCCGCGGTCGGCGCCGGACGCGGGCGAACGCCGGGTCCCGCCCCGGGCAGGGCGGGACCCGGCACCGGCCGGGGGGCCGTCCCTCCCCCGGCCGGGGTCTGCGCGGGACCGCGGCGGTCAGCCCGTCAGGCCCACGATCCGCGCGAGCCGCCGGGCCTGGTCGCGGGTGGCGCGCGCGACGGCCTCCTCGTCGACGGCGACGAGTCGGCCCTGCTCCACCACCGGGCGGCCGTTCACCAGGGAGAGGGTGACGGGGGCCGCCGCGCCCAGGACCAGGGCGGCGACCGGGTCGGCGATCGAGGCGTGGGCGAGGGTGTCCATCCGCCACAGGACGAGGTCGGCGAGCTTGCCCGGTTCCAGGGAACCGATCTCCGCGGCCCGGCCGAGCACTTGGGCGCCGCCGAACGTGCCCAGCCGCAGGGCCTGACGGGCCGTCAGCGCGGCCTCGCGGTGGGCGCCGAGGCGGTTGATGAGCAGCGCGTTGCGCAACTCGGTGTGCAGCTCGCCCGATTCGTTGGAGGCGCTGCCGTCCACGCCGAGGCCGACCGGGACGCCGGCCGCGAGCATGTCGGGGACCCGGGCGATTCCCGCGGCCAGGCGGGCGTTGGAGGACGGGCAGTGGGCGACGCCGGTCCGCGTGCGGGCGAAGGCCGCGATGTCGGAGTCGGCCATGTGGACGCAGTGCGCCATCCACACGTCCTCGCCGAGCCAGCCGGTGGACTCGAAGTAGTCCGTCGGCCCCATGCCGAACAGTTCCTTGCAGAACTGCTCCTCCTCCACGGTCTCGCTGCCGTGGGTGTGCAGCCGCACGCCCTTGCGCCGGGCGAGTACCGCGCCCTGGCGCAGCAGTTCGGTGGAGACCGAGAACGGCGAGCAGGGGGCGACGGCGATCTGCGTCATGGCGCCGGGCGAGGCGTCGTGGTGCTTGTCGATCGTCTCCTCGGTGGCGGCGAGGGCGTCCTCGAGGGTCTCGACGGCGAAGTCCGGGGGCAGTCCGCCGTCGGACTCGCCGCGGTCCATCGAGCCGCGGGCGAGGGTGAAGCGCACGCCCATGCCGGCGGCGGCCCGGATGATGGCGCCGGACAGGTCTCCGGTGCCGCGGGGGAAGACGTAGTGGTGGTCCATGGCGGTGGTGACCCCGCCGCGGGCCATCATGGCCAGGGAGCCCTGGGCCGCCGCGTGGGTCATCGGCTCGTCGATGCGGGCCCAGGTGGGGTAGAGGGCGACGAGCCAGTCGAAGAGGTTGTGGTCGGTGGCCAGGCCCCGGGTGAGCCACTGGTAGAAGTGGTGGTGGGTGTTGACCAGGCCGGGGGTGAGCAGGTGGCCGGTGCCGTCCACCCTCCTGACGACCCCGTCCAGTCCGGCGGGGGCACGACCGGGGCCGACGGATTCGATGCGGTCGCCGGCGACGACGACGTGGCCGTCCGGGTACTCGGTGCCGGCCGCGTCGACGGTGGCGACGGCGCAGTTCTCGATGACGGTGCGCTCTGCTGGGGCGGTCATGGCGGGGCCTCTCAGTCCGTCTCCGGGATGCGGGGCTCGGCTCCGTCGCGCAGGACGGTGCCCTCGATGAGGCCGTAGGGGCGGTCGGCCGCGAAGTACACGGCGCTGTCGGGGGTGTCGTTCTTCAGGCCGAAGGGCTCGAGGTCGACGAGGAAGTGGTGCTTGTTGGGGAGCGAGAGCCGCACCTCGTCGACCTCGGGACGGTGCTCGACGACCCGGTCGCCCATCGCGTACAGCGTCTGCTGCAGGGAGAGCGAGTAGGTGCCCGCGAAGGCGTCGAGGAGGTGGCGGCGGACCTCGGCGTACGACTCCTCCCAGGGCGGGGCGGGGTCCTCGTCCCGGGTCCAGTGGAACCGCCAGCGGGCGCGGACCTCGGTGGCGAGGACACGGTCGCGGGTCTCCGGCAGCGTGGTGTACCGGTCCTTGACGAAGCCCCAGAACTCGGAGTCGGTGGTGTTCATGACCACGAGGTCCCTCAGGCCGGAGACGACCTGCCACCGCGAGCCGTCGAAGGTGACCTCGGTGGTGCGGGTCTCGCCGCCGCCACGGACGAAGGAATGCTCCCGCGCGATCCGCTCCCAGCCGTACTCCTCGATGCGGATCCTGGCCCGGGCGATGGACTGCTGGCCCGTGACGAAGTGCCGGGCGAGGTGGATGCCGAACTGCTCGGCGGAGGCGACGCCGTGCTGCTTGGCGAAGGCGAAGACGGTGTTCTTGGTGGTGTCGGTGGGCAGCACGGCGGCGTTGCTGCCGGAAGTGTGGACGTCGTCCATGGCGCCGGAGAGCGCGACGGAGACGTTGAGGTCCTTGACGTGGTGGGTCGCGCCGTCGCGGGTGACGTGGACGACGCGGGTCTCCGCCTTGCCGTACTGGTTCTGGCCGAGTCGGGTGGGCGACATGTCGGTGCTAGCTCCCTCGGTATACGGAGTAGCCGAACGGGTTGAGCAGCAGCGGTACGTGGTAGTGCTCGCCCGGCTCGACGGCGAAGACGATCGCCACCTCCGGGAAGAAGGCTCCGCTGTCCCCGGTGCGGGGGGCGTCCTGCTGGTCCTCGGCTCGACTGCGGTGGTCGGTGCCCTGACCGGTGAGGTAGGGCTCGGTGGCGAACTCCAGCCGTACGTGGGTCGTGCCCGCCGGCGGGTCGGGCAGGTCCTTGCAGCGGCCGTCGGCGTCGGTCCGGGAGGTGCCGTGCGGCGCCCAGGGGGCCGCGCTCCCGGCGCGCACCTCCAGGGTGACGGCGACGCCGCGCGCGGGGCGGCCGGCGCTGGTGTCCAGGACGTGGGTGGACACGGAGGTCATGAGGGGTCCTCCTGCGGGGTCGCGACGAGCCGGATGAGCCGTACGCGGTTGATCCTCCCCAGTTCGGTGCGGACGACCTCGCGCTCGGTGCCCGGGTCGTTGCCGATGCGCTCCTGGAGCGCGGCCAGCATCTGGTCGCCGGTCCTCCCGGTGGCGCAGATGAGGAAGACGTGGCCGTGCCGCTCCTGGTAGGCGAGGTTCAGGGCGAGCAGTTCCGCGCGCTGGGTGTCCCGTACCCCGCTCTGTTCGCGGGCGGACACCGGGTCGCCGGGCCGGGGCCGGCCGATCGGCGGATGGCCCGCGATCGCCTCGGCCAGGTCGTCGGGGCCGAGGCGGGCCGTCGCGGCGTCGGAGGCGGCGAGCAGCGCGTCGAGGGTGTCGTACGGGCGGGCCGCCGTGACGGCGGCGCCCCAGGAGCGGCTCGCGCAGACCTCGTGCAGCAGCGCCGCCGCCTCCGGTCCGCCGGCGGCGTTGAACCGGGCCAGGCCCGGGGATGGGCTGGAAGTCACAAGGGCACGCTAGGAGCGTCCACCACACGACGTCAACAGTTTGTTGAAAAGTCGCGGCCCACGACGCCCGGACGGCCGCCGCCGCCGGCCCCTCCGCGCGCGGACCCGCGCACCGGCCCGCGGGCTACCGGCCTTCCTTCGCCGCGTTCTCCCTGTTGAGGTAGTTGTAGACGGTGAAGCGGCTCACGCCGAGCGCCGAGGCGACCGTCTCCACGCCGTGGCGCACGGAGAAGGCGCCGCGCTCCTCCAGGATGCGGACGACCGTCTGCTTCTCCTTGCGCCCCAGCTCCGACAGCGCCTTGCCGTGGCGGCGCTCGAGGTCGGCCAGGATGTGGTCGAGCGAGTCCGCGAGGTGCGGCAGCCGTACGGCGACGACCTCCGCGCCCTCCCAGCTGAGCACGACGTCGTCACCGCGCGCCTCGCCCGGCGGCACCAGTTCGGCGCCCATGGCGTCGGCGAGCGGCTTGATCGCCGCACGGAGCGGGTGCTCGACCGGCTCGCTCACCGGTCCGCCTCACCCACGACGTTGACCTGCAGCGACACCCGGGTCGCACCGGCCTGGAGGGTGCGCCGCAACAGATCGCCGACCACCGCGACCACCTGCTCCGTACCACCCTCGGCCGAGTTGCCGAAGGGCCCGACGTCGACGGCGTCCAGCCCGGCCGTCTCCAGGACCTCGCGGCCCACCACGGCGTGCCGCGGGGGCTCGTCCAGGTCGAAGGGCTCGGTGGTGAATTCGAGTCTCAAGCGCACGCCCCTCAACCTAGCTGGTCAGCGGCTTTCCGGGACATCCCTCTTGACAGCCGCCGTCCGGCTCCGGGAGTCTTCCGTTAAGTAGAAATTAGTTTCCGTATTACGGAAGGGCGCATGTGATGGGCTTCGACTCCACGCGCTTCGATGTGAACCTCTCGATCCTCTTCACCGAACTCCCGCTCCTGGAGCGCCCCGCGGCGGCCGCCGCGGCCGGCTTCTCCGCGGTCGAGCTGTGGTGGCCGTGGACCCGGATGCCGACCCCTCCGCAGTCGGAACTCGACGCCCTGCGCGACGCGTTGCAGGAGGCCGGCACCCAACTGGTGGGCCTGAACTTCTACGCGGGCGAGCTCCCCGGCCCCGACCGCGGCGCCCTGTCCCTGCCGGGCGAGGAGTCCGCCCGCTTCCGCGCCAACATCGACGTCGCCGCCGACTTCGCCCGCTCGGTGGGCTGCACGGCCCTCAACGCGCTGTACGGCAACCGGGTGGACGGCGTGAGCCCCGAGGCGCAGGACGAACTCGCCCTGGAGAACCTGGTCCGGGCCGCGCACGCGGCCGACCGGGTCGGCGCGGTCCTGCTGGTCGAGGCCCTCAACGCGCCGGAGTCGCCGCGCTATCCGCTGGTGAGCGCGGCCGCCGCGGTCGAGGTGGTCGACAAGGTCAACGCCGAGACGGGGCTGGGCAACGCCCGGTTCCTGCTCGACCTCTACCACCTGTCGATGAACGGCGAGGACCTGCCCGCCGTGATCGACGCCTACGCGGACCGCACCGGTCACGTCCAGATCGCCGACGACCCCGGCCGGGGTGCCCCCGGCACGGGCTCCCTGCCGCTGGCCGCCCTCCTGGGCCGGCTGGGCGACGCGGGCTACGACGGCTTCGTCGGCCTGGAGTACAAGCCGGGTCCCGAGGGCAGCGCCGCGTCCTTCGGCTGGCTCGCCGACGCCGACAAGTAATCCGGAGAGGACATCATGACCAGCACACTTCCCACGGTCGCGTGGATCGGCCTCGGCATCATGGGCTCCCCCATGTCGGAGAACCTGATCAAGGCCGGGTACTCCGTCACCGGCCACACGCTGGAGCAGGACAAGCTCGACCGCCTGGCCGCGGCCGGCGGCACGCCCGCGGCCTCGATCGCCGAGGCCGTGAAGGACGCCGACGTCGTCGTCACCATGGTCCCGGCCTCCCCCCAGGTGGAGGCCGTCGCCTACGGCGAGGCCGGCATCCTGGCGAACGCCCGGCCGGGCACGCTCCTGATCGACATGTCCTCGATCACCCCGCAGACCTCGGTCGACCTCGCGAAGGCCGCGGCCGCCAAGGGCATCCGGGTCCTGGACGCCCCCGTCTCGGGCGGCGAGGCCGGCGCCGTGGAGGCGGTGCTGTCCATCATGGTGGGCGGCGAGCAGGCCGACTTCGACGAGGCGCGGCCCCTGTTCGACGCCCTCGGCAAGACCGTCGTCCTGTGCGGGCCGCACGGCGCCGGGCAGACCGTCAAGGCGGCCAACCAGCTGATCGTCGCGGTGAACATCCAGGCGTGCGCCGAGGCCGTGGTCTTCCTGGAGAAGTCCGGTGTCGACCTCCCCGCGGCCCTGGAGGTGCTGAACGGCGGCCTCGCCGGTTCCACGGTGCTCACCCGCAAGAAGCAGAACTTCCTCGACCGCGCGTACGCCCCGGGCTTCCGCATCGACCTGCACCACAAGGACATGGGCATCGTCACCGACGCCGCCCGCAACGTCGGCGCCGCCCTGCCCGTCGGCTCGGTGGTGGCGAACCTCGTCGCCTCCCTGCGGGCGCAGGGCGACGGCGGCCTGGACCACTCCGCCCTGCTGCGCGGTGTGGAGCGGCTGTCCGGCCTGCCGGCCGGCGGCTGACCCCCGGCTTCCGGGCGGCGGCGCCCCGACACGTCCCGTCGCGCCCGACGGGGCGCCGCCGCCCGGAACCACGAACGTCCGCGCCGCCGAGAACTTCTGAGGGGTAGGTCGAGGCGGCGCGGACCGGGCCCCGCCCGGGGACCCGTACCGCGGCCGGGCCGGACGCGGACCGGGTGCCCGGGCGGTGGTGCGTGTCCGCGGAGACCGGGGACGGCAAGACGGGTGCGCGACGGGCTCCGCTTGCGGGAGCATGGAGGGCAGGACCGTTCCGGCGAGCACCGCCGTCCCGCCGCGTCGCCCGCAACGCCGTACCGCCGTACCGCCCAGGAGTCGCGAACCATGGCAGAGAGCGTGCCCGTGCGCTGTCCGGCCTGCCGCCGGGAGCACGCCTACACCGCACCCACCTTCCCCTGCGCCTGCGGCACGCCGCTGGCCCTGCCGATCCTGCGCGGCGGCGTCCCGCTGCAGATCCGCCACCGGTCCTGGGACGACTCCTGGGTGGCCATGCGCTGCCCGGACTGCGGACGCGACGACCAGTGGCCGCAGCCCGAACTGGGCTGCGACTGCGGGGCGGTGGTGCGGCTGCCGGTGGACACCCGGGCGCTGCGGGTGCCCGAGCGGCGCCCGGTCCCCCCGCTGCGGCAGGACGGCCCGGGGGCCTCCGCGCCGGCGTCCCGGCCGCCGTTCCGGCCGGTGACCATCCGTACCGCGAGGGACGCGGTCACCGCCGCCGCGCAGTACCTGAAGTGGCTCGGCTTCGCGGGGGTGCGCACCGCGGGGGACCGCGCCGCGAACGGCATCGACCTGCGCGGCGACGGGGTCGTGGCCCAGGTCGACCCGACGACCCGGCCGACGCCGCTGCGGGACGTGGAGACCCTCTGGCTCAACTGCCTCAACGAGGACTCCACCGGGGCCTTCTTCTCCCTGGCGGGCTACGCCCACGAGGCGCGGCTGCGCGCGGACCGGCTGGGTGTGCCGCTCTTCGTCATGGACCTCACCGGCACGCCCCAGCCGGTCAACGACGCCGCCGACGTACTGATCAGGACGGGCCCGCACGCCACGCCCTGAGCCGGGACGAGCTCAGGGCTGCCCTTCACCGTCCGTGGTCACTCGGGTCGCGCGACCGCCGCTCCCGGGGGAGTATCGAGAGGTTCCCCTCCGTACGGCACCCCAGGACTACGTCAAGGACGCAGCGATGTCTACGGCCCTTCTGAAGCGCAAGCTCGACAAATCCTTCCGCCGTCTGGACACGGACGGCAACGGGTACGCCGAGCGCGCCGACTTCCAGGACGTCGGCGCGCGGCTGATCCACGGTTTCGGCATGTCCCCCACCTCGCCCAAGGGCAAGGCGGTGGCGGTGCGGCTGGACGCCGTCTGGGCGGAGCTGGCGGCGTACGCCGACAGGGACCGCGACGGGCGGCTGTCCTCCGCGGAGTACCACCACGGGATGACCAAGGCCTTCATCGAGGGACCCGCCTTCGACCCGGTCTTCCACCCGGCGGCCGAGGCCGTCGCCCTCCTGTGCGACACCGACGGCGACGGACACGTCGTGCGCGGGGAGTTCGAGGTCCTGCAGCGGGCCTTCAACACCCCGCTGACCGACATCGCCGCCGCCTTCAACCGCATCGACACCGACGGCGACGGCTGTGTGAGCACGGCCGAACTGGTGGCGGCCATCCGCGCGTACTACATCGGCACCGACCCCGAGGCCCCCGGCAACTGGCTGTTCGGGCCGCTCTGAGCCTGCTGCCCCGGGACCCGCCGCGGTTCCCGGGTCGGCCGCGCGTGGAGTCCGGCCGCCGCGCCCGGGAGGTCAGGACGCGGCGGCCGGTGGCACGTGGGGCGAGCCGGTCTCAGGAGCCCGCGAGCGGGATGATCTCGGTGGGCGCGTGGCCGGGTTCGGTGGCCAGTTCCTCGAACTCCACCACGTTGCCGATGTCGTTGGTGACGCTCATGGAGATGTTGGTGACCCGTTCCAGGATCGCCTCGACGACCACCGGCACCCGGTACTCGGCCGCGAGCTTCTTCGCCTGCTCGAAGGCGGCCCCGAGCCCGGCCGGGTCGGTGACCCGGATCGCCTTGCAGCCCAGGCCCTCGGCGACCTTGACGTGGTCGACGCCGTAGGCGCCCAGCTCGGGCGAGTTGACGTTCTCGAACTCCAGGTTGACCTCGAAGTCGATGTCGAAGGCCCGCTGCGCCTGGCGGATCAGGCCCAGGTAGGCGTTGTTCACCAGGACGTGGACGTACGGGATCCGGTGCTGCGCGCCGACCGCGAGCTCCTCGATCATGAACTGGAAGTCGTAGTCGCCCGACAGGGCCACCACCGGGGTCGACGGGTCGGCCTTCGCCACGCCCAGGGCCGCCGGCACGGTCCAGCCGAGGGGCCCCGCCTGGCCGCAGTTGATCCAGTGCCGCGGCCGGTAGACGTGCAGCATCTGCGCGCCCGCGATCTGGGACAGGCCGATCGTGGTGACGTAGCGGGTGTCGGGGCCGAAGGCGCGGTTCATCTCCTCGTACACGCGCTGCGGCTTCATCGGGATGTCGTCGAAGTGCGTCCGGCGGTGCAGGGTCGCCTTGCGCTCCCGGGCGGAGGCCGCCCAGGTGGAGCGGTCGGGCAGTTCGCCGGCGGCCCTCAGCTCCTCGGCCACCTCGACGAACAGCTCGAGCGCGGCGCCGGCGTCGGAGGCGATCCCGAAGTCGGGGGCGAAGATCTTGCCGATCTGGGTGGGCTCGATGTCGACGTGCACGAAGGTGCGGCCCTTGGTGTAGACGTCGATCCGGCCGGTGTGGCGGTTGGCCCAGCGGTTGCCGATGCCGAGGACGAAGTCCGACTCCAGGAAGGTCGCGTTGCCGTAGCGGTGCGAGGTCTGCAGGCCGACCATGCCCGCGTTGAGGTCGTGGTCGTCCGGGATGGCGCCCCAGCCCATCAGGGTCGGCACCACCGGGGTGCCGGTCAGCTCGGCGAACTCCACCAGCAGTCCGGCCGCGTCGGCGTTGATCACCCCGCCGCCCGCCACGATCAGCGGCCGCTCGGCGGCGGTCATCATGGCGAGCGCCTTCTCGATCTGGCGGCGGGTGGCGGCCGGCTTCCACACCGGCAGCGGCTCGTACGTCTCGGGGTCGAACTCGATCTCGGTCAGCTGGACGTCGACCGGCAGGTCGATCAGGACCGGGCCGGGACGTCCGGAGCGCATGAGGTGGAAGGCCTTCTGGAAGACCCCGGGGACCTGGGCCGCCTCCAGGACGGTGGTCGCCGCCTTGGTCACGGGCGCGGCGATGGACGCGATGTCCACGGCCTGGAAGTCCTCCTTGTGGATCACGGCGGTGGGCGCCTGACCGGTGATGCAGAGGATCGGGATCGAGTCGCCGGTGGCCGAGTAGAGGCCCGTGATCATGTCGGTGCCGGCCGGACCCGAGGTGCCGATGCAGACGCCGATGTTGCCGGGGGCGGTACGGGTGTAGCCCTCGGCCATGTGGGAGGCCCCCTCCACGTGCCGGGCCAGCGTGTGCTGGATGCCGCCGGAGGCCTTGAGGGCGGCGTAGAAGGGGTTGATCGCGGCGCCGGGCACGCCGAACGCGGTGTCCACGCCCTCGCGCTTGAGGATCTCCACTGCCGCTCGGGCGGCGGTCATTCGAGGCATTCGGTCACTCCTGCGTCGTCCTGCTGGCCAGGTTGTCGCGCCCGGTGCTCCACACTTCCCCACGACCTTTCGACATTCCACATAGCGGAAGTCTTCTTTTGTCATGCGGAACTACTGTGAACATAGGGCGACCCTGGCGCGCGGGTCAAGAAGGAGGCGCGAAAGCCGTCCGGGAACGGGGTCGATGGATGTCGGTACCACCCACTAGGGTTCCGCTCGCCCTTCACATCGGCTTCACACGGACCCCAGGTGATCCCCTTGACCACGCCCACGCCCACGCCCGCGCAGTCCCAGCCCCCCTCAGGACCCCAACCGCCGCCGCAGGCACCGGCGGTGCCCCCGGCCGCGCGGCCGAGACCCTTGCCGCCGTTCGGGCAGGAGGTGCCGGGCTACGGACGCTCCTGCCTGTTCTGCGGCTCCGTGCCGGCCGTCCAGGCGACCGTCCGCGGCCACCAGGGCATGGTCGTGATGATGCGTTTCCTGAAGGTCCGGGCCCCGTTCTGCCGGCGCTGCGGCATCGCCAAGCACCGCGAGATGGTCTCCAACAGCCTGGTGCAGGGCTGGTGGAGCCCGGCCTCGATGCTGGTCAACCCGCTCACGCTGCTGGTCAACCTGTTCCAGCGCCGGAGGATCAACCGCCTGGCCGAGCCGGTCCCCGGTGCCCCCGGCACGCCCGCCGACCCCGGCCGGCCGATCCTGCTCCGCCCCACCGCCCTGGGCCTGCTGATACCCGTGCTCCTGATCGGCGCGGGCTGGCTGGTGCTCCACGACGACCCCGATTTCGCCGAGGCCGGCGACTGCGTCCACAGCAACGGGCAGACCTTCTTCCCGGACGTGAAGGTCGTCGACTGCGGTTCCGCGGAGGCCCAGTACGAGGTCGTCGGCCGCTTCGAGGACACCACCGACACCGGCCGCTGCGACGTCTACCCCCGCACGGTGGCCGCGTTCCTGGCGGAGTACGGCTCGACCAAGTACGTGCTGTGCCTGGCACGGAACGACAACTCCTGACCGCCGCCCGCGCTTCCTCGCGGACCGGCCGTCAGGCGCGGCTCCACTTCTGGTCGTCCGCGCCGCTGCAGCTCCGCAGCCGCAGCCTGGTGCCGTTGACCGCCGGCGAGTCCTCCGCCTGGACGCACTTGTCGGCCTGGACGTTGACCAGGTCGTGGGCGGCGTTGAGGCGGAACCGCTGGGCGCCGGTGCCGTTGCAGTCGACCAGTTGGACGGCCGCGCCGTCCTCCCGTGAACCGTCCACGACGTCCATGCACTTGCCCTGGGAACGGATGCTGCCGTCGGGCCTGATCCGCCAGGACTGCGCCGCGCCGCCCGTGCAGTCCCACAGCTGCAGCGGTTCACCCCAGGGAATGCTGCCGTCGATGCAGCGGCCCGAGTCGTGGCTGCGGATCGCCGTGCCGGAGGCGGCGGAGTGCGACGGGCCCACGGCGGGACGCTGCGCCGGCACGCCGCTCGCGGCGCCGGAGCCGGCCCCGTCGGTGGCGCTCGGGGTGGCGGCCGTCCCGTCCGGCGAACCGGACTCCGACGGCCACGGGCCGTTCCCGGCGGACGGCGACCGGCTGCCGTCGGGGCTCGCCGGATCCGGGCCCGCGCCGGGTGTCGCACCGCCGGCGGGGTCCTCGTCCGTGAGGGTCACGGCAGCCGGGCCGCGCTCCTGCGCGCCCGCACCCCGCACGAGGAACGGCACGCAGGCGAGCACACCCACCGCAAGGCCCGCGCCGACCAGCAGGAGCGGACGCGACCAGCCGCGCCGCCCGGTGGCGGGAGCCGCGGGAGGCGCCTGCGGGACGGCGCCCGCGTCCGCCGCCGGTGCGCGCTCCGGGTCGGGGGCGGGTGCGGAACGGGTGGCGAAGGCGAGGCCGGCGGCGAAGCCGTCCGCGTAGGCGGATTCCGGCTGCGCGGACCCGTCCTGCGGCCCGGGCAGCGCGGCGGCGGCCTGCTTGGCGCGCGGCGTCGACGCGTCGCCGCTCCAGTCCGTGGGGGTCCGGCTGGTGGTGGAGGAGGCGTCGGCGATCGCGGACGTCCTCCGCGTCCGCCGGGGCAGCCCCGCACCGGCGGGGGAGCCCACCGCCGGGCTCTCGCCGGCCGCCGGCGCCGGCTCGTCGGGAGAAGCCGTCATGAAACCTTCCAAACCCAGGATGTGCCGAGTGCAGCCCCGCCGCGTGGGCCGGGGCTCGGGCACACCCGTCCCCCGGGGCATCCGCGCCGCGGCGTCCCCCCGCAACGGGGCTTCCGCGGCAGCGCAGCTCGCACCCTAGCAACCGCTCCCGGCGGCCGGGACGCACGTCGTGACGGTCCGGTGTCCGCCGGGTGAACGACCGGTTCCGCGCGGACGGCGGTGTTCCTCAGGAACTGCGGCGGTGGGGCTCCCAGGTCCGGCGGACGTCGTTCCACAGGTAGCGGGTGCCGGCGCCCTCGGCACCACCCGTGGTGGCCCAGACGCCCTGCGGGTGGTCGCCGAGGGTGCCCGTCCAGGCGATCTCCAGGCCCACGACCTCCGGATGGCTCAGGTCGAGTCGCTGGAACTGGGCGACCGCCTCCACCGGAAGCAGCGGATGCACCTGCACCCGGGTCCGGGAGGCCTCGTCCACCAGCCGCAGCACCCCGCCGCCCTCGCGCCGGACCGAGCCGAGCTTCTTCACCGCCGCGACGAAGGCGGCCGCCGTCTGCTCCTCCTCGGTGGTCGCGCGCCGCCGCCAGAAGCCCCGGCCGCCCATGCGCGCCGCGGTCATCTCGCCGAGCTTGGTCCCCATGGCCTGCATGAACGAACTCAGCAGCACCACCCCGCCCGCGCCGACCACGGCGGACACCAGCTCCGGAATGGCGGACTGGTCACCGCTGCCCGGCCGGACGTCCTCCCAGTGACCCATCCCCGTCGCCCCCATCTCCCGTACGTGTCAGCCGTGTTGCCAGGGTAACGGCGGCGGCTACGGTGGCGTGCGTGATCATCTGGCTGAACGGCACCTTCGGTGCGGGCAAGACCACGACGTGCGCGCACCTGGAACGGCTCGTTCCCGGAGCGCACGTCTTCGACACCGAACAGGTCGGTTTCATGCTGCGGCACACGCTCGCCCGGGCCGTGCCCGTACGGGACTTCCAGGAGTGGCCGCCCTGGCGGGCGCTGGCCGTGGCCTCGCTCGCGCAGCTGCACGGCTACCTCGGCGGGACGCTGATCGTGCCGCAGACCGTGCTGGTGGAGAAGTACTGGCGGGAGATCGCGCGGGGGCTGGAGCAGTCCGGGCTACCCGTACGGCACTTCGTGCTGCACACCGACCCGGCCACCCTCACCCGCAGGATCGAGCAGGACACGGTGGAGACCGGCGCCCGGCAGTGGCGGCTGGACCACCTGGAGGAGTACGCGAAGGCCCTGCCCTGGCTGCGGGCCGCGGCGACGGTGGTCGACACGACCGCCGCGCCCCCGGAGGCGGTGGCGCGGCGGGTCGCGGACCTCACGCGGGCCTGAAGGACTCCCGCAGTTCGACCTTGCGGACCTTGCCGCTGACGGTCATCGGGAAGGCGTCCATCAGCCGCAGGTGGCGCGGCACCTTGTAGTGCGCGAGCCGGCCGCGGCAGTACTCGGCGAGCTCCTGCACCGTCAGTGCGGACGCCGGGTCCTTGAGGACGACGCAGGCCAGGATCTCCTCGCCGTACCGCTCGTCGGGCACGCCGACCACCTGCACGTCCGCGATCTTCGGGTGGGCGTGCAGGAACTCCTCGACCTCGCGCGGGTAGACGTTCTCCCCACCACGGATGATCATGTCCTTGATGCGGCCGACGATCTGCAGGTAGCCGTCCTCCCGCATCACGGCCAGGTCGCCGGTGTGCATCCAGCGGCCCGCGTCGATCGCCTCCGCGGTCCGCTCCGGCTCGTCCCAGTAGCCCAGCATCACCGAGTAGCCCCGGGTGCACAGTTCGCCGGTCGTGCCGCGCGGCACCGTCACGCCGTCCGGGCCGACGACCTTGACCTCGACGTGCGGCAGCACCCGGCCGACGGTGCCGGTGCGGCGCTCCAGGTCGTCGTCCCGGCGGGTCTGGGTGGAGACCGGCGAGGTCTCGGTCATGCCGTAGCAGATGGAGACCTCCGCCATGTGCATCTCGGCGACGACGCGCTTCATCACCTCGACCGGGCAGGGGGAACCCGCCATGATGCCGGTGCGCAGCGAGGAGAGGTCGTACGTCGCGAAGTCCGGCAGGTTGAGCTCGGCGATGAACATCGTCGGCACCCCGTACAGCGAGGTGCAGCGCTCCTGTTCCACCGCGCGCAGCGTCGCCGCCGGGTCGAAGCCGGGCGCCGGGATGACGATGCAGGCGCCGTGCGAGGTGGCGCCCAGGTTGCCCATGACCATGCCGAAGCAGTGGTAGAACGGCACCGGCAGGCAGACCCGGTCCTGCTCGGAGTAGCCCACCAGCTCGCCCACGAAGTAGCCGTTGTTGAGGATGTTGTGGTGGGAGAGGGTCGCGCCCTTGGGGAAGCCGGTGGTGCCCGAGGTGTACTGGATGTTGACCGGGTCGTCGCAGGACAGTTCCGCCGCGCGCTCGGCGAGCCGCTCGTGGGGGACGTGGGCCCCGGCCGCGACGAGGCCGTCCCACGTCGGGTCGCCGATGTACACGACCTCCGAGACCGCGGGGCACTGCCCCCGGACCTGCTCGACCATCGCGCGGTAGTCGCTCGCCTTGAAGGCGCTCGAGGCGACCAGCACCTCGATGCCGGCCTGGTCGAGGACGAACGCCAGCTCGTGGACGCGGTAGGCCGGGTTGATGTTGACCATGATCGCGCCGATGCGGGCGGTGGCGTACTGGACGAGCACCCACTCGGGGCAGTTGACGGCCCAGATGCCCACCCGGTCTCCCTTCCCGACGCCCTTGGCGAGCAGGCCGCGCGCCACGTCGTCGACGGCGGCGCCGAACTCCGCGTACGTCCAGCGGCGGCCGCTGGGCACGTCCACCAGCGCCTCGCGCTCCGGCCAGGCGGCGACCGCCCGGTCGAGGTTGCGGCCGATGGTGTCGCCGAGCAGCGCGGTGGTGCCCGTGCCGCTCGCGTAGGACGGCTCGACGGGGCTCACGGGGGTGCTCACCGGTGGTCCTCCTCGCGGTACTCGGTGCCGACGGCGCCCTCGGCGGTGCGCCGGCGCAGCTCGATGCGGCGGATCTTGCCGGACACGGTCTTGGGCAGCTCGGCGAACTCGATGCGCCGCACCCGCTTGTAGGGGGCGAGCACGGCCCGCGAGTGGGCGAACAGCGCGGCGGCGGTCTCCGGTCCCGGCTCCCACTCCTCGGCGAGGACGACGTACGCCTTGGGCACGGCCAGCCGCAGCGGGTCGGGCGCCGGGACGACGGCAGCCTCTGCCACGGAATCGTGCTCCAGCAGGGCGCTCTCCAGCTCGAAGGGCGAGATCTTGTAGTCGGAGGCCTTGAAGACGTCGTCGGCGCGCCCGATGTAGGTGATGTAGCCCTCGGCGTCGCGGGAGCCGATGTCGCCGGTGCGGTACCAGCCGCCGGCCATGGCCTCGGCGGTGCGCTCCGGGTCGCCCGCGTAGCCGGTCATCAGGCCCACCGGGCGGGTGGACAGGTCGAGGCAGATCTCCCCCTCGTCGCCGGGCTCGCCGGTGACCGGGTCGACGAGCTCCACGACGTAGCCGGGGCTGGGGCGGCCCATGGAGCCCGGCTTGAGGGGCTGCCCCGGCGCGTTGGAGACCTGGACGGCGGTCTCGGTCTGGCCGAAGCCGTCCCGGATGGTGAGGCCCCAGGTGCGCCGCACGTGCTCGATGACCTCGGGGTTCAGCGGCTCGCCTGCGGCGACGACCTCACGCGGCGGCGTGCGCAGCACGCCGAGGTCGGCCTGGATCAGCATCCGCCAGACGGTGGGCGGCGCGCAGAAGCTGGTGACGCCGGCCCGGTCCATCTCGGCCATCAGCCGGCCCGCGTCGAAGCGCGTGTAGTTGTGGATGAAGACCGTCGCCTCGGCGTTCCACGGCGCGAAGAGGTTGGACCAGGCGTGCTTGGCCCAGCCGGGCGAGGAGATGTTGAGGTGGACGTCGCCGGGGCGCAGGCCGATCCAGTACATCGTCGCCAGGTGGCCCACCGGGTAGGACAGGTGGGTGTGCTCGACCAGCTTGGGCTTGGCGGTGGTGCCCGAGGTGAAGTACAGCATCAGCGGGTCGTCGCCGCGGGTGTCGCCGTCGGGCGTGAAGTCCGCCGGGGCGTCGTACGCGTCCTCGTAGGCGTGCCAGCCCGCCGGGGCGCCGCCGACGGCGATCCTGGTGTACCCGCCCGGCACCTGCTCGAACTTCTCCGTGTCCGCGGCCCGGACGACCACGTGGCGGGCCCGGCCGCGCTCCACGCGGTCGGTGAGGTCGGCGGGGCCGAGCAGCGGGGTGGCCGGGATGACCACGGCCCGCAGCTTCATGGCGGCGAGCGCCGTCTCCCACAGCTCGGTCTGGTTGCCCAGCATGACCACGATCCGGTCGCCGGCGGCCACTCCGAGGGCGCGCAGCCGGTTCGCGACCCGGGAGGAGCGCTCGGACATCGCGGCGAAGGAGACGACGGACTCGGTGCCGTCCTCCTCGACGATGTGCAGGGCGGGCCGGTCGTTGCCGCGGGCGATGGCGTCGAACCAGTCCAGCGCCCAGTTGAAGTGCTCGGGCCGCGGCCAGCGGAAGCCCTCGTACGCCGCCTTGTAGTCCTCGCGGTGGCGCAGCAGGAAGTCCCGGGCCGCCCGGAACTCGTCCGTCCCGCTGGTTGCCGTCATGTGTCCTCCTCGTCGCCGGCCCCCTCGGTAGCATCCTGTTGTCAGTGACGAGGCTCTCACTACCCCCGAACGGGGGTGAAGGAGCGGCGAGGGCGTGACGGGATCGGGCGAGGCGGCGGAGCTGCGGGCGGCACTGCTGCGGATGAGGCGCACCAGCGGTCTGCCGGTGGCCTTCGGAGGGCTGCTCCCGGAACCGGGCCGGCTGCGGATCAGCGAGCTGTCCGGCACGGCCACCGCCTCGCTGCAGGGGCTCACCATCGCCACGGGCAACGGCCTGGGCGGCAAGACGATCGCCCTCTCCCGGCCGCTGGCCGTCACCGACTACAGCACGTCCCGGGTGATCAGCCACGAGTACGACGCGGCGGTGGCCGCCGAGGGCCTGCGTTCGGTCCTGGCGGTGCCGGTGGTGGTGCGCCGCCGGGTGCGCGGGGTGCTCTACGGCGCGCTGCGCCGTCCGCTGGCGCTCGGCGACCGTCCGGTCAGCGCCGCGGTGGAGGCGGCGCGCGAGCTGGAACAGCGCCTGGCGGTCCGGGACGAGGCCGACCGCCTGCTGTCCACGTGCCGGCAGCCGACCGCCGGGGACCCGGCGGCCTGGGAGGAGGTCCGCGAGGCCCACGGCGAGCTGCGGGCGCTGGCCGGCCGGGTCGCCGATCCGCTGCTGCGGCAGGAACTGCTCGCCGCCTGCGGCCGGCTCGCGGCGGCGACCGGGGCCGCGGGGGGCCGGGACCGCTCCCCCGCCGGGCGGACGGTCGTGGTCTCCTCCCGTGAACTGGACGTCCTGGCGTGCGTGGCCACGGGGGCCACCAACGCCGCTGCCGCCGACCGGCTGGGGCTGCGTCCGGAGACGGTGAAGAGCTATCTGCGCTCGGCCATGCGCAAGCTCGGCGCCCACACCCGGCTGGAGGCGGTCGTCGCCGCGCGCCGCGCCGGCCTGCTCCCCTGATACGCCGGGCCGGACCTTCGAGGCAGCCCGGCCCGGCCTGCGGACCCGGTACGGAACGACCTGCCGGAACGCCGCCGGCCGCGGGGGACGTCGGCGGCGGAACGGCCCCGCCGGCCGCGTCCCGGTACCGCGTTCACCCGCAAAGCACCCTGATCACGGGCAGCCGCGGAAGTACGGACATGCCGTCGTGTTCACCCCGTTCGGGGCCATTTCGGGGTTTGACCGCCGGCGGGATCGGACCGATCATTCGGGGTGTGTCCACCGGCACACACGGGACGGGGGCCGGCCTGACGAACGGTCCGGTGTTCAACAGGCCGCTGCCCCCGCGCATTTCCCGGTCCGCCGCCTCCGCACGACGACAATTCGGCGGCGGCGGTGCATTTCCCCGTACCGGACGTGGGTCGAAGAGCCGCGCCCGTACCCCGCGATTTCCACGGCTCTTTGCATAACATTGTCCCGGACACGACACGAGGGGAGCGGCGACCGTGGAGCAGGTCTTCGACGTGCCGGCCAGACCCCGACCCGACCAGGTGATCGGGCGAGGTGAGGTGCTCGCGCGGGCCCGCGGACACCTCGTCCAGGGGGGCAGCCTGCTGCTGTACGGACCGGCCGGAATCGGGAAGTCCACCGTATTGCGGACACTCGCCGAGGAATACGGCGCCGAGCCCACGGTGCTGCGCTGTTCCGCGACCGAATCCGAATCGCACCTCCCCTTCCTCGCCCTGGTCGATCTGCTCGGCCTGGTCGCCGACCGGGTGTCCGACCGCCTGCCCGCACCGCAGCGGGCCGCGCTGGAGTCCGCGCTCACCGGCCGCGGGGAGTCCTCGCTGCAACGGGACGGGCTCGCGCTGCGCCTGGCGGTGCTGTCGGTGCTGCGGGCGCTGGCGGCCGACGGCCCGGTGCTGATCGTCGTGGACGACCTGCAGTGGATGGACCCCGCCAGCGCCGAACTGCTGGCCTTCGCGGCCCGCCGGGTCGCCGAGCTGCCGGTGCGGGTGCTCGGCGCCGTACGCACCGACTCCGATCCGCAGGACCAGCACGACCGCTACCTGCGCGCCTTCCCCCAGGACGTGCTCACGCTGCGGGTGACGCCGCTGTCCCGGCCGGACGTCTCCGAACTCCTCGACGGGCGCGGGCACACGGGCCTGCCGCGCGCGGTCGTCCGGGACATCCACCGCACCAGCGGCGGCAATCCGCTCTTCGCCCTGGAGCTCGGCCGTGCCCTCGCCGAGAGCCGCACCCCACCGCGTCCCGGTGAGCCGCTGCCCGTGCCGACCTCGCTGCGCGCCCTGGTCCTCAACCGGCTGGAGATGCTCTCCGCGGAGACCCGCCGCACGCTGCTCATCGCCAGCGCGGGGGCCCGTCCGACCCTCGCCACGCTGCGCAGCGCCGGCCGCGCCAACGCCGAGAGCGAGACGGGGGTGGCGGCCTCCCTCGGTCTGGTGGAGATGGACCACCACGACGGCACCGAACTGGTGCGGTTCGCGCATCCGCTGATCTCCGCGGCGCTGTACGCGGAGGCCACGCCGGAGGACCGGCGCAGCGCGCACGCCGCGCTGGCCGCGGCCGCCGGCGACCCGATCGAGCGGGCCAGGCACCTGGCGCTGGCGACGAGCGGCAAGGACGAACGGGTCGCGGCGAGCCTGTCCGAGGCCGCGGACGAGGCGCGGGCCCGCGGCGCCCCCTCGGTGGCCGCCCAACTCGGCCTGCTGGCCGCCCGGCACACCCCCGAGGACGCGGTGCCCACCGCGGACGAGCGGCGGCTGCGCGCCGCCGAGGACGCACTGACCGCCGCGGAACCCGAACTCGCCCGTGCCACCGCCCGCGAGGTGCTGGCCCACGCCACGATCCCGGCGGACCGGGTGCGGGCGTGGAGCGTGGTGATCGACTCGGTGGGGCAGGCCCTGTCCGAGGTCGACGACGTCTTCCCGCAGGCCCTTGCGGACGCCGGCGACGACCCGCGGCTGCAGGGCCTGGTGCGCTACCAGCTCGCCTGGCGGGCCCTGGTGGACGGCCAGATGCACGAGGCGCGCGCCGAGGCCGCCCGCTCGGCGGCGCTCGCCGCGCAGGCCGGCGACCGGCGCACCGAGTTGCTGGCGCTGTCCTTCAAGGCGCTCAACGAGACGACCATGGGCCACCCCGACGCCCCCGCGACCCTCGCCCTGGCCTCGGCGGAACCGCAGGACCCGGACGTGGCCATGAACCACAACGGCCCGGTCTACATCCGCTCCCGCTACCTGCTGATGAAGGATCAGCTCGACGAGGCGCGAGCCGCGTTGACGTGGCTGGCCGGTGAGGCACGGCAGCGGGGCGCGGTGGAGACCGAGGTCTACTCGGTGCGCAGCCTCGCCGAGATCGAGCTGCGCTCCGGGCGCTGCGGCACGGCGCTCGACCTGGCCCGCGAGAGCCTGCGGCTGGCCGAGGACATCGGCATCGGCGAGGGCTTCGCGCTGCAGATCGCGGCCCTGACGGAGGCGGCCGGCGGCACGGTGGAACGCGCGCTGTCGCTGGCCGGGGACGCGGTACGACGGGCCGAGGCCGACAGCGACATGCCCTACATGACACGGGCGTTGTACGCGCTCGGGCACGCGCGGCTGGTCGGCGCCGACCCGCAGGGCGCGGTGGACGCGCTGCGCCGGGTGCGCGCGCTGGAGCGCGAGATGGGCGTGACGGAGCCCGCGCGCGGCCGCTGGCAGGGCGACCTCGCCGAGGCGCTGGTCCTGACCGGCGCGCTCGGGGAGGCGCGGGAGGTCGTCGACGAGACGCGCCGGCACGCCCTGCGGCTGGGACGGCAGAGCATCCTGGCCGTCCTGGAGCGCGCCGAGGGGATGCTGCTCGCCGCCCGCGGCGACAGCGACGGCGCGGTGGCGGTGCTGACCGGGGCCCGGCAGCGGCTCGCGGCGCTCGGCTACGGCCTGGAGGAGGCCCGCGCCGTCTTCGCGCTGGCCCAGGTCGAGGCGGACCGGCGCAACCGCGGCGCGGCCCGCGCGGCACTGGACGAGGCCGCCCGGCTGTTCCGGCGGTCCAAGGCCCTGCCCTGGCTGGAACTGGTGGGCCCGGCCCCGGCGCCCCCCGCGGCGGCGGCGGCGCCGGAGCTGGACGGCCTGGCCTCGATGGAACGCCAGGTGGCCGCGCTCGTCCTGGAGGGCGCCACCAACCGGGAGATCGCCGCCACGCTCTTCATCAGCGTCAAGACGGTCGAGGCGACCCTGACCCGGGTCTACCGCAAGCTCGGCATCCGCTCGCGCGTCGACATCGTCCGCCTCGCGGCGGGCCGCCGCGCCGGCTGAGCCGGCGAAGGCGCCCCCCGGACCCGGACCCCGCGTCCGCCCCGCCCCTCACCGGCGGGCGGACGCGCCCCGGGCACACCGGGCACCCAGACCCGTCCCGGAAAGCGCCACCGACCGCACGGCATGAGGAACCACAAAGGCGACAACAAGCACGCCGCCGGAGAACGCACCCCACGACCGCCACACCCCACACCGGCGGGTGGAACCGTCGGGGCGGCCCGGACCGGCCGTGTCGTCGGACCCGCGGACGGCGCGCGGGCTGGCGCCCACCGGAGCCGGACCCCACCACGCAGGACCGCGCCCCTCCCCGAGCACGCCACCAGCCGCGAGCCCGCACCACACACCTCCCGGACGCACATCGTCCGCCGCCCAGCCGGCACCACAGCCCGCAGACGAACGCGGTCCGGCCCCGGACCGGGCCCACGGCAGGGTCGGTACCGGCTCGCGGGCGAACACGTGATGTGACCGAGGGGTTTCCCTACGCAACCGGGTCAGGGGCTTTCCCTCATTGGGGTGCCCGGGCCGCGTCCCTAGCCTGGGTCCCGCACAGAGCAAGCAGGTTGCCCCGTCCCTCGAGTGCACGTGCGCCAACTCGCCCCTCGTCAGCGGTCGCCGGCGAAGACGCCGGGCCGGGCCGTGCCGTCACGCGCGGGATGCAGCGCCGCCCCCACCGGCGACCCGTGCGTTCCCCCCACCGGCATCCTGAGGGGCCCGCGTCAGGGCTCACCCCGCGTGAGGAAGCCCACCGCCGGCCGGGTGCGCGTCGCAGGGCACGGTCCGGACGAACTCCTGACCCGGCGGGTCAGGCCGAGCCGGGGGTCGCTGCGGGCTGTCACGAGCCGCCCGCAGCGACCCCCCTCCACATCAGCGGCCGCCGCGCTCGGCGGCGTCCACGGCGGCGTAGATCCGGTCGAAGACGGGCTTGAGGGCCACCAGCTCGCCCGGGTCCAGCGGGTCCAGGACCATCCGGCGCACGGCCTCGACGTGCGCGGGAGCGGAAGCCACCAGCTTCTCGTACCCCTCGGGCGTGAGGATCGCCAGCGTGTAGCGGCCGTCCCCGGGGTCCGTCTCGCGGCGGACGAAGCCCTGGTGCTCCAGGCGCCGCACCACGTGCGACAGCCGGGACAGGGAGGAGCTCGCGCGGTCCGCGAGCACGCTCATCCTGATGGTGTGCCGCTCCTGCTCGGAGAGCATCGCGAGGACGTGGTACTCCATCCAGTTCAGGTCCGCGTCGCGCTCCAGCTCGCGCTCCAGGGCCGGCAGGAGCCGCGCGATGACGCGGGCCATCGACATCCACGCGGCCAGCTCGCCGCCGCGCAGCCAGCGCGGCTCCGCAGCGGCGGGCGAGGGCGGTGCCGCTGTGTTCTTCGTCATGCCGCACAGGCTATCGGACCGCTTGAAGCTTCAATTCGATCTGTTACTGTGCACTTGAAGCTTCAAGTTGAAGCTTCAATTCATACCCCGCACCACACAGATCGGGAAACACGCCTCATGACCAGGATCGGCATCATCCTCGGCAGCACCCGCCCCGGCCGCAACGGCGAGAAGGTCGCGCACTGGGTCGTCGAGCAGGCCGCCCAGCACAGCGGCGACGCCACCTTCGAGCTCGTGGACCTCGCCGACTACCCGCTCCCCCACCTCGACGAGCCGATCCCGCCGGCCATGGGCCAGTACCAGAACAGCCACACCAAGGAGTGGGCCGCCAAGATCGGCAGCTTCGACGGCTTCATCTTCATCACCCCGGAGTACAACCACTCCACCTCGGGCGTGCTGAAGAACGCCATCGACTACCTGTTCGCCGAGTGGAACCACAAGGCGCTGGGCGTCGTGTCCTACGGCTCCGTGGGCGGCGCCCGCGCCGCCGAGCACCTGCGCCTGATCGCCGGCGAGCTGAAGATGGCCGACGTGCGCACCCAGGTCGCGCTCTCCCTCTTCACCGACTTCGTCAACTTCAGCGAGTTCGCCCCCGGCGAGCACCAGGCCGCGAGCCTGTCGACCCTCATCGACGAGGTCATCGACTGGAGCCGCGCCCTCGCTCCGCTGCGCGGCTGAACTCCGCGCCGTCCCCGGTCGCCCGGCCCGCACCGGCCGGCGACCGGGCGGGGAGGCGGGGCCCGGGGCCGGGCGGAACGATCCCCCGCCCGGCCCCGCCGTGCCGCCCGCTCCCCTCAGGCGAAGCGCACGTCGTGGTGGTCCGCCTCCGGGTCGGAGGCGGCGAGCAGCCGTCTGCCCTCGGCCTCCAGCGCGTCACGGTCGGCGGCGGCGAGCGGCGCGAACGGCACGACCGTGACCACGGCGGAACCACGCGCCCGCCCGGTGCTCCAGGTGCCGCCCACGAAGCCGTCGACGAGGACCGTGCCGCGGACGATGCCGTTGGCCGTCATCACCCTCCGCACGTGCTCCCGCGCCAGGATCCGCGAACGGTCGGCGTGCGAGAGCACCAGGTTGTCGAAGTCGGCGACGAAGCGGGCGCCCACCGGCAGGTCCGGATCGGGCAGCGGCGCGGCGTCCGGGTCGTCGTACAGCACCCGGCCCTCCTCGTCGCGGTAGCCGCGCAGTCCCATCGCGGCGAAGACCTCCCGCAGCCCCGTGAGCCCCGACCACTTCTGCGCGTCGGCGACGGAGGCGGGCCCGAAGGCCGCCAGGTAGCGGCGCACCAGCGCCCGCGGGTCGGGGGGCGCGACCGGGGGACGTCCGAGCCAGGCATCGGCCGTGGTGTACGCGGTCCGCCCGGACACCCCCCACACGCCGCGCGGCGGCACCTGCACCAGCGGCAGCCAGTTGCGCAGCGCGTTGGCGAGCGACGCCGGATCGGCGTCCGGCCAGCGCGGGCCGAGCAGTTCGCGCAGCTCCCCCGGGGTACGCGGCTCCGCCTCGACCAGCTCCCGGCAGGCGGCGACGGCCTCGTCGCGGTCCACCCCGCGCACCCCCGGACCCCAGGAGCCCTGGGCGATCTGCCGGTCCAGCAGCGGCTGCAGCACCGGCCGCAGCCGCAACGCGTCGTCCGCGGTGACCAGATGGACGGTGCCGCGCAGCAGCGCGATCCGCACCACCGCGCGGTCCAGCAGCAGCCGCGACAGGTCGCCGAAGGCGAAGCCCTCCAGCCGGGTCCACAGGGCGGCGTACGCCGCGTGCGGGGCCTGCGACTGAAGGCCCACCAGATGCCCGACCGCCTCCACGGCGCTCATCCCCGACCGCCCCAGCAGCAGTTGCCGGTCCAGCAGGGCCCTGTTGAGCGTACGGCGGCCCAGCACGGCCCCCGGTGTCGTCCTGCGCATGCGGACACCGTACGGCCACGAACAACTCGGGGGTAACGGTCGCCCCGGCAGTGCCCGGGAGTGTAGACATAGCCTATGGCCGGGCCGAGCGATCATCGCCCCTCGAGGAAACCACCGGAGCGGGGGCTGCGAGCGCCGCTGGCCGGGCGCAGCGTGGCCGGGCAGGTCTTCCTGCTGCAGGTCGTGGTCGTCGTCCTGCTGGTCGCCGCCGCCGTCGTCGAACTCGTCGTGCAGGCGCGGCACGACAGCGAACAGGAGGCCCGCAACCGGTCGGTGGCGGTGGCCACGACCTTCGCGAGCTCGCCGGGCCTGGCGGCGGCGCTCGCCTCGCCCGACCCCACCGCGGTGCTGCAGCCGAAGGCCGAACAGGCGCGCCGGCGCTCCGGGGTGGACTTCATCGTGGTGACGGACCTGCAGGGGATCCGCTACACGCACCCCAAACCCGACCGCATCGGCAAGAAGTTCGTCGGGAACATCGGTCCCGCCCTGCGCGGCCAGGTGGTCACCGAGAGCATCGTGGGCACCATCGGCCCGCTGGTGCAGGCGAACGTGCCGGTGCTCGACGACCGGGGCAGGGTCGTCGGCATCGTGTCCTCCGGCATCACCATCGCCAAGGTCAGCGGCGCGGTCAACGAGCAACTGCCGGTCCTGCTGGGCTTCTCGGCGGCGGTGCTGGCCCTCGCCACCGCCGGCAGCTGGCTGATCGCCAGGCGGCTCACCCGGCAGACCAGGGGCCTCGGCCCCGTCGAGATGACGCGCATGTACGAGCACCACGACGCCGTGCTGCACGCCGTGCGCGAGGGCGTCCTCATCCTCGACGGCGACCGGCGGCTGCTGCTCGCCAACGACGAGGCGCGACGGCTGCTGGACCTGCCCGCCGACGCGGAGGGCCGGCCCGTCACCGGGCTCGGCCTGGACGAGCGCGCCCGCGAACTGCTGGCCTCCGGCCGTGACACGACCGACGAGGTGCTGCCGGCCGGGGGCCGGCTGCTGGTGCTCAACAACCGCCACACCGACCGCAACGGCGGCCCGCCGGGCAGCGTGGCGACCCTGCGTGACGCCACCGAACTGCGGGCGCTGTCCGGGCGCGTCGAGACCGCCAGGACCCGGCTGCGGCTGCTGTACGACGCGAGCATGGGCATCGGCACCACGCTGGACATCACCAGGACCGCGGAGGAACTGGCGCAGGTGTCGGTGCCGCGCTTCGCCGACTACGTCACCGTGGACCTCGCGGTACGGGTGCTGCGCGGCGACGAGCCGCGGCCGGACCCGTCGGTGGAGATGCGCCGGGTCGCGGTGAGCGGGATCCGCGACGACCACCCGCTGTACCCCACGGGGCACCCGCTGCATTTCGTGCCGTCCAGTCCGCAGGCGGCCGGCATCGCCGGCGGCCGGGCCGTCCTGGAGCCCCGGCTCGCGGACTCCCCCGGCTGGCAGGCGCAGGACCCGCAGCGCAGCGCGAAGGTCGTCGGCTTCGGCATCCACTCGCTGATCTGCGCCCCGCTCAGCGCCCGCGGCGTGCTCCTCGGCATGGTGAACTTCTGGCGCTCGCAGGCCCCGGAGCCGTTCGACGAGGAGGACCTCAAGCTCGCCGAGGAACTCGCGGCGCGGGCCGCGGTGTGCGTCGACAACGCCCGCCGCTACACCCGCGAGCACACCATGGCGGTCACCCTCCAGCACAGCCTGCTACCGAGGGAGTTGCCGCGGCTGACCGCACTGGAGGCCGCCTACCGGTACCTGCCCGCGCAGGCGGGGGTCGGCGGCGACTGGTTCGACGTCCTCCCCCTGCCCGGGGCACGGGTCGCCCTCGTGGTCGGCGACGTCGTCGGGCACGGGCTGCACGCGGCCGCCACCATGGGGCGGCTGCGGACCGCTGTGCACAACTTCACCACGCTGGACCTTCCGCCGGACGAACTGCTGGTGCACCTGGACGAGTTGGTCGGCCGCATCGACCAGAACGAGTCCGGTCCCACCGGCGACGGCACCGCCCCCGCGGGCACCACCGTCGCGGGCGCCACCTGCCTGTACGCCGTCTACGACCCGGTGTCCGGCACCTGCGCGATGGCCCGCGCCGGGCACCTGCTCCCCGCGGTCGTCCACCCCGACGGGACCGTCGAGTTCCCCGACGTACCGGCCGGGCCCCCGCTGGGCCTGGGCGGACTGCCCTTCGAGGCCGTGGAGCTGACGCTGCCCGAGGGCAGCAGCCTGGTGCTCTACACCGACGGCCTCGTGGAGGACCGCGACCGGGACATCGACGAGGGCCTGGAACTCCTGCGCCGCTCCCTGTCCGAGGCGGGCCGCGACCCCGAGGACACCTGCCGCGACGTGTTCAAGGCCATGCTGCCCGACCGGCCCGGCGACGACATCGCACTCCTCGTCGCCCGCACCCGCGTCCTCGACCCCGGCCACGTCGCCGACTGGGACGTGCCCAGCGACCCGGCCGCGGTCTCCGGGGTGCGCGCGGCGGTCCAGCGGCAGTTGAGCGCCTGGGGGTTGGAGGACCTGTCCTTCACGACGGAGCTGGTGCTCAGCGAGCTCATCACCAACGCGATCCGGTACGGGGCCGAGCCCATCAAGGTCCGGCTGATCCTCGACCAGGTGCTGGTCTGCGAGGTCTCCGACGCCGGCAGCACCTCCCCGCACCTGCGGTACGCGGCCGCGACGGACGAGGGCGGGCGGGGGCTGTTCCTCGTGTCGCAGTTCGCGGAGCGCTGGGGGACGCGCTACACGGCCGAGGGGAAGGTGATCTGGGCCGAGCAGCAGCTGCGGTAGCGTGCGCCCGGGGTCCGTGGTTGCGGCCCGTTGTTGTGTGCGGTTTGTTTGCGCCTGCGGCGGGCTGTTTCCCCGCCCTCCCGCCCGATTGCCCGGCGCGATTGGTGCGGGCCTGCGCACTGTGCATGGGTGGGCCGGGGGCGGGGCCTCCGGGGTGGGCATCCTGTACCGCATATTTATGTGCATGACGGGCACCACTCGTCGGTGCCGTCGCTGCCGCACATCAAATACACGTCAGCGTCCAGAACGCCCACCCCTCCGACCCCACCCCCTCCGAATCGACAGCGACCAACGGCCGGTGGGAGGTCACAAGGCAGCCGGGGTCACCGCACCTGTCCGACACACCCCCAACGGGACACCCTGCGCCCACACAAGGGGTAAGGGCCGTGACGGGGGTGCTCCCCCTGGCCGCAGGCTGGGGGCGAGCGGTAGACCCGATACGGAGCACTCCGAGCTGGAACCTCGGAGCCGTGGCGGGCCAAGCGGGTGTCGATGAGGACGGTCTGGGAGTCCTCATCCCCGGGCTCGCGAAGGTGGGCCTTCGTGCCGGACCCCATCGACCTCCACCAGAGCGGTCTGAGAAGGCCGGATGGCCACCGTGGGCTCGAACCGTAGGGCCGTAGGGGGCCACAGGGCGGTTCGGGGCAACCCCGGGCTGCCCCTATGCCCCCCCACCGGCCGTCGTGCGCCCGTACCTCGGGAGGGGGGGGTGTCGGGGTGCTCCCCCTGGCCGAAGACTGAGGAAGACGAGCGGCATACGCGGTGCCGAATGATGCGGGCTTGCACCGTGGGGCCGTGGGGGTCAGAGAGCGGTTCGGGGTGCCCTGGGCTGCCCTCGTACCCCCCACCGGCCGTTGTGCGCCCATACGACGGGAGGGGGTGTGTCGGGGTGCGCCCATGGGGGTCCCCCCGGCCGAAGGCTGGGGGAGACGAGCGGCGGACCCGGCGCCCGAGGATGTTGGGGTAAACCGCGAGCGTTGAGGACGTGCGCCGGCGCGGCGCCGACCCCACAACGAGGTGCGCAGGCCCGCACCAATCGCGCCGGGCAATCGGGCGGGAGGGCGGGGGAAAAGCCCCAACCTCAGCCACAAACAACCCGCACACAACCCACCGGCCGCAACAACAACCGCCGCCCCCAATGGCGCCGCAGGCTCACACCCCGCACAACCCCACGGGATGAATCGGCGTGGTCACATCCGTAAGCGGCCGCCCCGTCCCCCCACCCCGGTGCGCCACGAACTCCGCCGCGATGGACAACGCCGTCTCCTCCGGGGTGCGCGCACCGAGGTCGAGGCCGATCGGGCTGCGCAGCCGCCCCAGTTCGGCCTCGCCGAGGCCCGCGTCGCGCAGCCGGCCCAGGCGGTCCGCATGGGTGCGCCGGGACCCCATGGCACCGACGTACGCGACGGGCATGCGCAGGGCCCGCTCCAGCAGGGGCACGTCGAACTTGGCATCGTGCGTGAGGACGCACACGACGGTGCGGCCGTCGACCGGGGTGCGCTCCAGGTACCGGTGCGGCCACTCCACGACGACCTCGTCCGCCTCCGGGAAGCGCCCGGCCGTCGCGAAGACCGGGCGTGCGTCGCAGACGCTCACCCGGTAGCCGAGGAACGTGCCGACCCGCACCAGGGCGGCGGCGAAGTCGATCGCCCCGAACACCAGCAGGCGCGGCGGCGGGATGCTGGCCTCGACCAGCAGCCTGAGCGGCTCGCCACAGCGCCCACCCTCCGCACCGATGCCGCCGAGGCCGGCACCGGCACCCGCACCCGCACCGGCACCTACGCCGAGCCCGACAACCCCGGTGCGGCCCGCGTTCAGCAGGGCGTGCGCCTCGGCCGCGGCAGTGCGGTCCA
Organism: Streptomyces sp. NPDC005722; assembly: GCF_040630935.1. Taxonomy (NCBI): domain Bacteria; kingdom Bacillati; phylum Actinomycetota; class Actinomycetes; order Kitasatosporales; family Streptomycetaceae; genus Streptomyces; species Streptomyces sp. NPDC005722. The sequence goes on along the minus strand of NZ_JBEXYN010000004.1, from coordinate 210,566 downwards.
GTTCCGGGTCACCGAGGGTGCCCTCGTACGCCCCGCCGGGACGCACCAGCAGGGCCCGGCCGGGCAGGCCGGCGGGCCCGGCCACGACCCTGGCCAGCGCCGCCGCCTCCCCCCGGGAGGCGGCGGCCAGCGCACCGGCGAGCTCCGGCCGCGCCTGCGTCCCGGGCGCGACCCGCTGGACGAAGACGTCGATGACCCCGCCGCAGGTCAGCCCCACGGCGAAGGCGTCGTCGTCGGCGTAGCCGAAGCTCCGGAGCAATGGCTCGCCGGTCTCCAGCACCTCCTGGCAGAGCTCGTAGACGGCGCCCTCGACGCAGCCGCCGGACACGCTGCCGACGGCGGTGCCGCCGGCGTCGACGGCGAGCGCCGCGCCGGGCTGCCGCGGTGCGCTGCCGCCGACCGCGACGACGGTGGCGACGGCGTACGGCCGGCCCTGCGCGGACCAGCGGGTGAGTTCGTCGGCGATGTCCAGCATGGCGGGGACTCCTTCTAGCTGACGCCGAGCCAGCCTTCCAGGGGGTGCAGGGCGAAGTGGACGACGAAGACGGCCGTGAGCACCCACATGAGGATCCCGGGCTCACGGAACCGGCCCTGGGCGGACTTGATCGCGGTGTACGCGATGACGCCGGCGCCGACCCCGGCGGTGATGGAGTAGGTGAAGGGCATCAGGGCCACGGTGAGGAAGACGGGCACGGCGACCGAGCGGTCGCCCCAGTCGACGTGCCGGGCGTTGCCCATCATCATGGCGCCGATCACGACCAGGGCCGCCGCGGCGACCTGGCCGGGGACGACCTGCGCCAGCGGGGTGAGGAACAGCCCGGCGGCGAAGAGGAGGCCGGTGACCACGGACGACAGGCCCGTGCGGGCGCCCTCGCCGACCCCGGTCGCGGACTCGACGAAGACGGTCTGCCCGGAGGCGCCGCAGGCGCCGCCGATCGCGCCGCCCGCGCCGTCGACGAACAGGGCCTTGCCGAGCCCCGGCATGCGTCCCTTGTCGTCGGCGAGCTTCGCCTCCGTGCCGACGCCGATGATGGTGGCCATCGCGTCGAAGAAGCCGGCCAGGACGAGCGTGAAGACGATCATGCCGGCGCCCAGCGCCCCGATGTGCTCCCAGCCGCCGAACTCGACGTGCCCGAACAGCCCGAAGTCGGGTGCGGAGACGACGTGGCCGGGCAGTTCGGGGACGGTCAGCCCCCACACCTCGGCGTCGGTGCCGCCGGCCGCGTGGACGGTCACGGCGAGGACGGTGCCGGTCACGATGCCGATGAGGATGGCACCGGGGACCTCGCGCGCCTGCAGCATGAAGATCAACAGCAGGGTGACGCAGAAGACCAGCACGGGCCAGCCGGCCAGTTGCCCGCCGGCGCCCAGGGTCAGCGGGCTGCCCTCGCCGCGGCCCACGAACCCGGCGTTGACCAGCCCGATCAGGGCGATGAACATGCCGATGCCGATGGTGATCCCGTGTTTGAGCGGCAGCGGGATCGCGTTCATGATGACCTCGCGCAGTCCGGAGACCACGAGGAGCACGATCACCAGGCCGTACAGGACGCACATCCCCATCGCCTGGGGCCAGGTCATGTGCGGGGCGACCTGTGCGGCGAGCACGCCGGAGACGGAGAGTCCCGCGGCGAGGGCGAGCGGCACCTTGCCGACGAGGCCCATGAGGAGGGTGGAGACGGCGGCGGCGAGCGCGGTCGCCGTGATCAGCCCGGTCTGGCCGAGCCGGTGGCCGTCGACGTCGGGGCCGGACAGCAGCAGCGGGTTGAGCAGCAGGATGTAGGCCATCGCCATGAAGGTCGTCAGGCCCCCGCGGAGTTCGCGGGCGACGGTGGAGCCGCGGTCGGATATGTGGAAGTACCGGTCGAGCCGGTCCCGGCCGCCTGGCCGGGGCGGGGGCGCGGCGCCGGGGACGGGGGCGGAGGCGGGGGCGGTTGCGTGTGTGGCTGACGGGGTCGACTGGGTCATGCGGTGCCACTCCCAAGGTTCACAGGGGCACCCGGACGGCTTGTGCCGTACGGGATTTGGGATGGTCCGCAGCACGACCGGGGGACGGCCCGAGAGTGGTGCGGTGTGACCGCCCGGCGCCGGACGGCGCCGGACGGCGCTGCCTCACGTACCGGTCAGGTGCTCCGGCCGGACCGGTACGCGGCCGAGGGCGAGTCCGGTCGCCGCGCGGATGGCGGCGACGACGGCCGGGGTGGAGGACAGGGTCGGGGCCTCGCCGACGCCGCGCAGCCCGTACGGGGCGTGGTCGTCGGCGAGTTCGAGCACGTCGACGGGGATGGGCGGCGTGTCGAGGATGGTGGGGATGAGGTAGTCGGTGAAGGACGGGTTCCGGACGGTGGCGCGGTCGGAGACGAGGATCTCCTCCATGACGGCCAGGCCGAGGCCCTGGGTGGTGCCGCCCTGGATCTGGCCGATGACCGACAGCGGGTTGAGCGCCTTGCCGACGTCCTGCGCGCAGGCGAGTTCGACGACCTTGACGAGGCCGAGTTCGGTGTCGACGTCCACGACGGCGCGGTGCGCGGCGAAGGAGTACTGCACGTGCCCGCGGCCCTGGCCGGTGCGCAGGTCGAAGGGCTCGGTGGGGCGGTGCCGCCACTCCCGTTCGACGTCGATCGTCTCGTCGCCCAGCACCTCGGCGAGGTCGGCCAGCACCTCCCCGCCGTCGGTGACGACCTTGCCGCCCTCCAGCAGGAGTTCGGCGGTGGCCCAGGCGGGGTGGTTGCTGCCGAACCTGGCCCGGCCCATGTCCAGGACGCGTTCGCGCACCGCCTCGCAGGTGTGCCGCACCGCGCCGCCGGTGACGTACGTCTGCCGGGAGGCGGAGGTGGAGCCGGCCGAACCGACCCGGGTGTCGGCGGGGTTGATGGTGACCTGGGTGACGCCGAGTTCGGTGCGGGCGATCTGGGCGTGGACGGTGACGCCGCCCTGGCCGACCTCGGCCATCGCGGTGTGGACGGTGGCGACCGGCCGGCCGGCGAGCACCTCCAGGCGGACGCGGGCGGTGGAGTAGTCGTCGAAGCCCTCGGAGAAGCCGACGTTCTTGATGCCGACGGCGTAGCCGACGCCCCGGACGACGCCCTCGCCGTGGGTGGTGTTGGACAGCCCGCCGGGCAGCCCGCGGACGTCCACGGCGCCGCCGGCGCTCTCCCACTCCCGCTCGGGCGGCATCGGCATCGCCTTGACGCGGCGCAGCAGTTCGGCGACGGGCGCCGGGGAGTCGACGACCTGTCCGGTGGGCATGACGGCGCCCTGCGACATGGCGTTGAGCCGCCGGAACTCCACCGGGTCCATGTCGAGCGCGGCGGCGAGCCTGTCCATCTGCGCCTCGTAGGCGAAGCAGGCCTGGACCGCGCCGAAGCCGCGCATGGCGCCGCAGGGCGGGTTGTTGGTGTAGAGCGCGAGGGCCTCGATGTCGACGTCGTCGATGACGTACGGGCCGGCGCTGAGCGAGGAGGCGTTGCCGACGACGGCCGGCGAGGAGGAGGCGTAGGCGCCGCCGTCCAGCACGATGCGGCACCGCATGTGGGTGATCTTCCCGTCGCGGGTGGCGCCGTGCTCGTAGTGCAGCTTGGCGGGGTGCCGGTGGACGTGCCCGAAGAAGGACTCGAAGCGGTTGTAGACCATCTTGACGGGCTTGCCGGTGCGCAGCGCCAGCAGGCAGGCGTGGATCTGCATCGACAGGTCCTCGCGCCCGCCGAAGGCGCCGCCGACGCCGGAGAGCGTCATGCGGACCTTCTCCTCGGGCAGGCCGAGGACGGGGGCGATCTGGCGGAGGTCGGCGTGCAGCCACTGGGTGGCGATGTAGAGGTCGACGCCGCCGTCCTCGGCGGGCACGGCGAGGCCGGACTCGGGGCCCAGGAAGGCCTGGTCCTGCATGCCGACCTCGTAGTCCCCGGTGACGATGACGTCGGCGCGCCGGGCGGCCGCGTCGGCGTCGCCACGGACGATCGGCTGGCGGTGCACGACGTTGGGGTGCGGTACGTGGCCGCTGTGGTGGTCGGTGCGGCCCTCGTGGAGCAGCGGCGCGTCCGGGGCGGTGGCCGTCGCCTCGTCGACGACGACGGGCAGTTGCCGGTACTCGACGTCGATCTTCGCGGCGGCGCGGCGGGCGGTCTCGGGGTGGTCGGCGGCGACGAGCGCCACCGGTTCGCCGTGGTGGCGTACCCGGCCGTGGGCGAGGACGGGGGTGTCCTGGATCTCCAGGCCGTAGTGCCGCACGTCGGTGGGCAGGTCGTCGTAGGTGAGCACGGCGTACACGCCGGGCTGCGCCAGCGCCCGCGAGACGTCGAGGGAGACGATCTCGGCGTGCGCGTGGGGGCTGCGCAGGGTGTGGCCCCACAGCATGTCCTCGTGCCACAGGTCGGAGGCGTAGGCGAACTCACCGGTGGTCTTCAGGACGCCGTCCGGGCGCAGCGTGGACTCGCCGATGCCGCCGCGGCTCTCGCTGCCCTGCGTGGTGGGGGTGGGGGTCCGGGTCACGCCCATCGCGGTCAGCCCTCCGTCCCGGTGCGGGCGGCCGCGAGGCGGACCGCGTCGAGGATCTTCTCGTAGCCGGTGCAGCGGCACAGGTTGCCCGACAGGGCCTCGCGGATGTCGGCGTCGGTGGGCTGGGCGTTGCGTTCGAGCAGTTCGTCCGCGGCGACCAGCAGGCCCGGGGTGCAGAAGCCGCACTGGACGGCTCCGGCGTCGACGAAGGCCTGCTGGACCGGCGACAGTTCGCCGGCCGGGCCCGCGGGGCGTGCCTGCCACCGCTGTGCGGCGCCCGGGTCGGTGCCGGGCCCCGCCTCGCCGGTGTCGCGCTCCTTGGCGAAGTCCGCCAGTCCCTCGACGGTCACGACCTCCCGGTCCTGCACCTGGCCGGCCGCGACCAGGCAGGCGCACACCGGCACCCCGTCGAGCCGTACCGTGCAGGAGCCGCACTCGCCCTGCTCGCAGGCGTTCTTGGAGCCGGGCAGGCCCATGCGCTCGCGCAGGACGTACAGCAGGCTCTCGCCCTCCCACACGTCGTCGGCCTCCTGGCGCCGTCCGTTGACGGTGAAGGTCACGCGCATCGGGAGCTCCTCTCGTCGCCGCGGTAGGCGTCCCAGGTCCAGCCGAGGGTGCGGCGGGCCATCACCTGGAGGGCGTGGCGGCGGTAGGCGGCGCTGCCGCGCACGTCGTCGATGGGGCTGGCGCAGGCGGCGACCAGCTCGGCGAACTCGCGGGCCACGGACGGCGGCAGGGTCCTGCCGCTGTCCCACAGGCCCTCCTCCTCCAGCGCCGCGTTCAGGAACTCCTCGGCCGTGGTGGCGCGGACCGGGGTGGGGGCGGCCGAGCCGATGCCGGTGCGCACCGTGCGGGTGGCCGGGTGCAGGGCCAGGCCGAAGGCGCAGACCGCGATGACCATGGCGTTGCGGGTGCCGACCTTGGAGAACTGCTGGGGGCCGTCGGCCTTGGCGATGTGCACGGCGCGGATCAGCTCGTCCGGGGCGAGGGCGTTGCGCTTCACCCCGGTGTAGAACTCCTCGACCGGGATGAGCCGGGTACCGCGTACGGACACCGCCTCCACCTCGGCGCCGGCGGCGAGCAGCGGCGGGTGCGAGTCCCCGGCCGGGGAGGCGGCGCCGAGGTTGCCGCCGACGCTGCCGCGGTTGCGGATCTGCGGGGAGCCCACGGTGCGGGCGGCGAGCGCGAGGCCGGGCAGTTCGCCGCCCAGGGCCTCGATGACGCGGGTGTAGGGGACCGCGGCGCCCAGCCGTACGGTCTCCTCCCCCACCTCCCACTCGTACAGCTCGCCGACCCGGTTCAGGTCCAGCAGGACATCGGGCCGGCGGTGGTCGAAGTTGATCTCGACCATCACGTCGGTGCCACCCGCGATGGGGACGGCCGTGGGGTGCTCCGCCTTGGCGGCGAGGGCCTCCTCCCAGGTCGCGGGACGCAGGAAGTCCATGAGCGCTCTCTTCTTCCTCGGGGGGACGGGATGGGGCTGTTCCATGTCCTGTGCGCGCTGTGTGACCCAGTACACGACCGGGCGGGGTGCCGGGTGCAGTCACCGAACACATGAAGCACTTCGCTGGTCGCTAAGCTGGTCTTGTAGATTCCTCCGAAAGACGCGGATCCGAAACCTGTCGGCATCGACGCGGCAACACCGATGCGACCGGGCGGGCGCCACCCTGGTACCGGTTCGGACGAGGAAGCGCTCGAGACAAGGCGACGACGATGCGGCTGCGCGCACTGCTGGACACCCATGCCCTCGGCCTGCGGCTGCTCGGCGGCGAGGAGGAGCTGGACCGCACGGTCCGTGGCGTGATGACCACCGACCTGAAGGACCCCAGCCGCTACCTCTCCGGCGGCGAACTGGTGCTGACCGGGCTGGCGTGGCGCCGCCGGCCGGAGGACTCGGAGCGCTTCGTGCGGATCCTCGCCGCGGCCGGCGTCGCCGGTCTCGCGGCCGGCGAGGCCGAGCTGGGCTCCGTCCCTGACGACCTGGTGCTGGCCTGCGCCCGGCATCGGCTGCCGCTCTTCGCGGTCGACGAGGACGTCGCCTTCGCCGCCATCACCGAGCACGTCGTACGTCAGGTGTCGACCGAGCGCGCCGGGGACCTGGCCGCCGTGGTCGAGCGGCACCGCCGGCTGATGACCTCCGGGCCCGAGGGCGGCGGTCCCGACGCCGTCCTGGACCTGCTCGGCAGCGACCTCGACCTGCGGGCCTGGGTGCTGTCCACGACCGGGCGCCGGATCGCCGGCTCCGACCACCCGCTGCCCGCCGCCGTACGGGCCGAACTGGCCGGCGAGCACCTCGCCGCCACGCGGACCGGCCGCCCCTCGCCGCACCGCGCCTACACCGAGGGCCGCCACTACGCGCTCTTCCCGATCCGCAGCGGCGACCCGGACGACGACCTCCGCGGCACCCTGCTCTCCGACTGGTTCCTGGCCGTCGACGCGGACGCGGGCGACTGGCCAGCCGAGCGCCTGGACCTGCTGGACGGCGTCACGCAGCTCATCGCCGTCGAGCGCGACCGGCGGGACGCCGCGCGCACCGTGCGCCGCCGGCTCGCCGCCGAGGTGATGGACCTCGTGCAGACCGGCGCGCCGCCGGGCGAGATCGCCGCCCGGCTGCGCGTGGCCGCACCCGTACTGGTTCCGGGCCTGGGCACCGCGCCGCACTGGCAGGTCGTCGTCGCCCGCGTCGACTGGGCGGGCGGCGGGCCCGCGGCCGGCCCGGTCGCCCAGTCCCTGCTGGAGGAGGCGCTGGTCGACCCTGCCGCGGTGGGCCCCGACCCGGCCGACCGCCTCGCCGTCGCCCACACCGGCGAGGAGGCGCTGGCCCTCGTCCCGCTGTCGTCGCTGGAGTCCGACGGCGCCGCCCCGGAACTGTCCGCCCAGGGCCTGCTCTCCGTCCTGCGCGGACCCCTCACCCGGGGCCTCGACGGCGACGGGCGGCTCACGATCGGCGTCAGCGCCGCCGTCCACTCCGCCGACGGGCTGCGCGGCGCTCTGGAGGAGGCCCGCCACGCCCGCCGCGTCGCCGCGGCCCGCCAGGGCCGGGTCTGCGTCGCCGGCCACGAGGAACTGGCCTCCCACGTCCTGCTGCTGCCGTTCGTCCCGGACGACGTCCGCCGCGCCTTCACCGCCCGGCTCCTGGACCCGCTGCGCGCCTACGACCGGCGCCACCGCGCGGAGCTCATCCCCACGCTCGAGGCCTTCCTCGAGTGCGACGGCTCCTGGACGCGCTGCGCGAACCGGCTGCATCTGCACGTCAACACTCTGCGCTACCGCATCGGCAGGATCGAGCAACTGACGGGCCGCGACCTGTCGCGCCTGGAGGACAAGCTCGACTTCTTCCTCGCCCTGCGGATGAGCTGACTCCGCCGCCGGCCTGGCGAGGATACCCATGCAGCCCCGGCCCCGGCCTGCGCGTCCCCGCCCGGCCGGGACCCTCGACGCCGGACGGGCCGCCGAACACGGGGCGGAGGCTGACCGGCTCGGACCGGCAGGTGCCGCACGTGCGCAGCGGCCCGCATCCGCAGGGGCGTTCAGGTCGTCCTCGGCGGGTACAGCGGGTGCGGCGACATGACGGTCCTTCCCCCGGCGGCGGGACGGGAGGGTCCCGCGCCGGAACGCGTGGTGGGCTCCGTCCTCGCATCGCGCCGCTGCGCGGCGACCTGACGGGCGAACCGCGCGCGAGCGCACGTCCCCGGACCGGCCGCCCCCGTCCCGGAAAACCGGATCAGGTGCGCCGGACGACGCACCACGCGTCGACACGGCCCCACCGGTACGGGTGAACATCACGCGCCCCACCGGATGCGCCCCGGAGGCGCGGGAGTTGCGGGTGGGCGGTGCCGAAGACGGGCAGGAATTCGATCACGCGCCGTCCGCCCTCTTGGCGTGGCACCCGGTGTCGTGCTGGACTTCCGCCCAACCGGCTCAATGACGCGCTTCGGGGAGGGCAAGTGGCGGACACCGCCATGTCGGACGCAGAGGTGGGACCGAACGCGCCGGGTGGCGGAACGCCGCCCGACGTGACGCGGCTGCGGGGCCGCGGTTGCTGGACGGAGGCCGCGCTGTTGCTCGCCCCGCACGCGGAGCGGCTGCCGGCGGAGGCGACCCGGCGGGCGGCGCTGCTGATCGAGCGCTGCATGTTCACCCTGGACGGCTGGGCGGAGGCCGAGGACGCGCTGCGCACGGCGGAGGCCCTGGCCCGTACGGACGACGAGCGCGGCGAGGCCGCCTGCGAACGCGGCAACCTGGCGTACCTGGCGACGCTCTTCGGGCTCCGCGACCGGGCGGACGAGGCGCGGGCGGCGCTGATGCGCAGTGCGGCGCTGCTGGCGCCGGGGGCGGCCGGGCGGCCGCTGCTGGACTTCCGGCGCGGTCTGGTCGCGGAGAACCTGGGCGACGACCCGGCCGCGGCACGGGCCGCGTACCGCCGGGCGCACGCGGGGGCGGTCGCCCACGACGACGTGCTGTTGACCTCGTACACCTGGCGGCACCTGGCCGGGCTGGCGGCCCGTGACGGGGACGTCGCCGAGGCGCGGCACGGGTTCGCCGAGTCGCTGCGGATCCGGGTGGAGCTCGGCTACGCGGTCGGGGTCGCGCCGGCCCTGACGGCGCTGGCCGGGGTGTCGCCGGAGCCGGAGGCGGAGCGGCTGCGCGCGGAGGCGGCGCGGTTGTTCCGGACGCTGGGCGGTGTGCCCGTGTGGCTCGCCCGGGAGCTGGAGCCGGAGGCGGCGGGGGACGCGGGCTGAGCGTCACGCCCCGGAGAAGTGCTCCCGCACCAGTGACTCGACGGCGGCGAGGTCGCCGGAGACCAGTGCCTCCAGCAGTGCCGCGTGCTGCGTGGCGTCGGCGACCAGGCGGGAGCTGATGCCACGCACCGGCGCCGCGCCGGGGCGGGCGTGGCCGTGGTCCTCGGTGACCGGCCACTGCGACCTGCGGTGCAGCTCGTCCGCCACGGCCACGAGCTGCCGGTTGCCGGACAGCTCCAGCAGGGCACGGTGGAAGACCCGGTCCGCCTCGGCGTAGGCGGCGCGGTCGCCGAGGGCCGCGGCGGCCACCGTGGCCTCGGCGAGCGGGCGCAGCTGCTCCCAGCGGGACGCGGGAAGGGTGCGGGCCATCCGCAGCACGACGGGGACCTCCAGGAGCGCGCGCACCTCGGCGAGCTCGGCGAGGTCCCGCCTGCTGCGCTCGGCGACCCGGAAGCCCTTGTTCGGCATGGCCTCCACGGCGCCCTCGCGGGCCAGCAGCTGCATCGCCTCGCGCACCGGGGTGGCGGAGACGCCGAAGCGCTCGGCGAGCGCGGGCGCGGAGTACACGGCCCCGGGGCGCAGCTCGCCGGTGAGCAGGGCGCCGCGCAGGGCGCGCAGGACCTGGTCCCGCACGGTGTGCCGCTCGGGCATCCGGCGCGGCCGGGGGAACCCCTCGTCGCGCTCCGGGGCGGCCCCGGTGCCGGGGTCGGCGTGCGGGTGGGCGCCCCGGACCCGCTCGTCGTGACCGGGGGGCAGCCCGGGGGCCGCGGCGGTGGGCGCCGCGGGGCGCCGCTGGGCGCGGGGGGCGTACTCCACAGGGGCTCCTTCGGGCAGTCGTGTGCGCTGGCGCACTCCCGCGGGGAATGTGCGCCGCCCTCTATTGCAACACGCTCGGCGACCGGCTTCGAGCCCCCGGAGTGACGGCTCCGCCCGGAGCAAGATCGCCCGAGGTATGGCACCCCTCATGTGGATCTTTCTCCCCATGTCATCTGATCACCCGTCAGGTCACAGGTTTCAACTCGATCAACTGAACCAAACCCGCTACCCAGTTCGAGTATTCTGACGATCTCGTCCCACGCCACCCCTCCGTTGGCGTTCTCTTGCCCTGAAACCGCATCACGCGTCCGAGGCGTTCGCCAGGATGGCGCGCGGACGCCGTCTCGCGGCCCGAGCGCGACGGTACTGCGACGCAAGGAATCGCACGATGAGACTTACGGACATAACGCTGGACTGGGCGCTCCCGTGCGCCGTCGGTCTGGCGGTCCTCGCCGCCGCCGCGGTGTTCCTGCGCAACCGCAAGGCCCGCAAGGATGACGCGGGCCAGGCCGATTCCTGGGAGCGCGCCGAGGAGCGCCGCCGCAAGAAGGAGGCCCTGTACGGCACGGCCTCGTACGTCCTGCTCTTCGGGTGCGCCTCGGTCGCCGCCGCCCTGTCCTTCCACGGCCTGGTCGGCTTCGGACAGCAGAACCTCGGCCTCTCCGGCGGCTGGGAGTACCTGGTGCCCTTCGGGCTCGACGGCGCCGCGATGTTCTGCTCGGTGCTCGCCGTCCGCGAGGCGAGCCACGGTGACGCCGCGCTGGGCTCGCGGCTGCTGGTGTGGCTGTTCGCGGGCGCGGCGGCCTGGTTCAACTGGGTGCACGCCCCGCGCGGCGGCGGCCACGCCGGCGCCCCGGAGTTCTTCGCGGGCATGTCGCTGTCCGCGGCGGTGCTCTTCGACCGCGCGCTGAAGCAGACCCGCCGGGCCGCCCTGCGCGAGCAGGGGCTGATCCCGCGGCCGCTGCCGCAGATCCGCATGGTCCGCTGGCTGCGCGCGCCCCGCGAGACGTACGGCGCCTGGTCGTTGATGCTGCTCGAGGGCGTCCGCACCCTGGACGAGGCCGTCGAGGAGGTCCGCGAGGAGCGCGCCCGCAAGGAGCAGGAGGCCATCCGCCGCCGCGAGCACGAGCGCCTGGAGCGGGCCCGCATCAAGGCGATCAACCGGCAGCACCGGATCTGGAACCGCGGCGGCAGCAAGTACGAGCTGCCCTCCTCGGCCGCGGCCGGCGCCCAGTCCGGCGCGGAGCCTGCCATAGAACCGGAGAAGGCCGAACTGCCCTCGCGCTCCCGGCCCGCCCTGTCGCCCGTACGTGAGGAGACCGCCCGTACGACGATCGACCTCACCGCCGAGGACGACACGATGGCGCTCCCCAAGCTGGACTCGCTGGAGCGCAAGCTCGCCGCCCTGGAGCGCCAGTACGGCTGATAACCCGCGCATGTGACGTCTCATCGGTTCGCTGCCCCGGCCCGGAATCCCGGCCGGGGCAGCGGCGTTCCGGGGCAAGGGGCGTGGACGGGTCGCGGGCGGGGCGTTCGCGGGCGGGTCAGCGGGCCCCGGCGTCGAGTTCGAACCAGACGATCTTCCCGGTGCCGTCGCCGTCGGGGCGCACTCCCCAGGCGTCGGCGAGCGACTGGACGAGCAGCAGTCCGCGGCCCGAGGTACGGCGGTCGGAGGGGGCGCGCAGCCGCGGGTGGCGGGTGGTGAAGTCGCGTACCTCGACGCGCAGTCGGCAGGCGGCGCCGGGCTGCAGCGTCACGGTGAGGACGGCGCCGCGGTCGGTGTGGCGCAGGGCGTTGGTGACGAGTTCGGTGGTGAGGAGTTCCGCCGTGTCGGCGAGGGCGGGCACGCCCCAGCTCCGTAACGCCTCGCGCAGCAGCCTGCGCACATCGGCGACGGCCGGCAGGTCTGCGTGCTGGAGGGGCCGGTGCAGGCGGCGCGCCTCGACGGGCCCCCCGGCCTCCCTGCCGCCCGGCTGGACAGGCTGACGTTCCATCGGCTCCGCTCCGGCCGCTGACGCCCTTTCGGGTTCGAACATCTACGCGCAATGCATGCCCCACCGCGACCACGTCCAGTCATGGACCGGGGACGGAGCGCTCACAACCCATTGCATGCAATGCATGCAATGGATACAGTGGAGGGGTGCAGCAGACGGATGCCGCGCGCACGCGGCTGCGGGAACTGATCCTGGACGGGGTGTACGCCCCCGGCCAGCGCCTGACCGAGCTCGAGGCGGCGGCGGTGCTGGCGATGAGCCGTACGCCGGTGCGGGAGGCGTTCCGGGCGCTGGTCGCGGACGGGCTGGTGCGTTCCACGGGGCGCGGGGTGAGCGTCGTCGAACTGGGGCCGGAGGCCCTGCGGCACGCCTATGAGGTACGAGGAGTGCTGGAGGCCCTGACGGCGGAGCTGGCCGCGGAGCGGCAGCGGCGCGGGGAGCTGGCGCCCGCCGAACTGACCGCGCTGGAACGGCTCGCGGAACAGGCGGAGGAAGCCACGGCAGCCGGCCGGCAGGCCGAGGCCGTACGGCACAACCGACGCTTCCACACCCGCGTCGCCACCTTGTCGGCGAACCCGGTGGCCGCGGGATCGCTGGAGCGGCTGTGGGACCAGATACAGGTCTCCACGCAGCGATCGCTGGCCGCGCCGGAGCGCCCCGGCCAGGTCGCCGCCCAGCACCGCCGGCTGCTCGCCGCGATCGCCGCGGGCCGCGCCGCGGAGGCCCACGCGGCCGCCCGCGAGCACGTCATGGACACCTGTTCCGCCTACGAGCGGGACGGGACGGAGGAGGAGCGATAGCCGTGCCCGACATCAGCAAGCGCCACACCTACACCACCGAGGTCGTCTGGACCGGCAACCGGGGTGCGGGCACCAGCACGTACCGCGGCTACGGGCGGGAGCACGAGGTCACCGCCCCCGGTCTGCCCGTCCCCGCGATACCCGGCAGCTCGGACCCCGCCTTCCGCGGCGACCCCGCCCGCTGGAACCCCGAACAGCTGCTGCTCGCCGCGCTGTCGCAGTGCCACATGCTCTCCTACCTGCACGTGTGCACCGTCGCCGGAGTGGTCGTCACCTCCTACACCGACCGGGCCGAGGGCACGATGGAGGAGACCGGGGACGGCGGCGGCCACTTCACCCGTGCCCTGCTGCGGCCCCGGGTGGAGGTGGCCTCCGCCGCCATGGTGGACGCCGCCGTCACACTGCACGCCGAGGCCCAGCGGTTGTGCTTCATCGCCGGCTCGGTCAACTTCCCCGTGGACCACGAGGCGGAGGTGGCCGTCGCCGCGGCCGACCGGCCGTGATCCGGGGGCGGCCGCCCCCGGATCAGCGCAGTCCGCGCAGGACGTTGCCCTCGGTGGTGAGGTAGTGGGAGCGGTAGTCGAATCGGCGCGCCCGGGCGAACAGCAGGTAGTAGTACTTGGCGTTCTCGCTGAACCAGTAGGCGGGCGTCAGGTCGCCCAGCTTCATGGGACGGGCCGTCACGTCGCGCACCACGGTGTAGCCGTTGGCCACCTTGCAGTACTGCCTCTGCCGCCGGAACATCTCCGCGGCCCGCAGCCGGTAGAGGTCCTTGCCCGTGGCGAGCCACAGGAAGAGGCAGGAGTCCACGTACTCCGGACGCAGCGGGTAGGAGGCGTCCAGGGCGCGCATGCCGTGGTAGTCCAGGCTCTCGGGTGGCAGGCGGAAGGAGCGCAGGGCGGCGGCCCAGCTGTCGTGGTAGGCCTCGCCCTCGGCGACGCGGCCGCTCTGGGCGAGCAGTCCCGCGTAGAAGGCGGTCAGTTCGGACTGCGCGTGCCCGGTGGCGGCGCCCGTGCGCATGTCGGCCTGGCGGAACCAGAGCCGTCCGGAGCGGCGCTCGGTCAAGTGCCGCAGGACGGCGGCGGTGAGCGTGGTGTACCAGGTGCGCAGCTCCTCGTCCCGGTACAGCTCCCAGCCGTCCCAGAGGTACTCGTAGAAGGAGTCGACGGGCGGGTCGAGGGTGGCGGTGGTGCCGGTCCAGGCGCCGGTCTCGACGTTCATGCCGGTGCCGAGCAGGTTCAGCCGCGAGCGGCGGTCGTAGACGGCGCGCAGGGCCTTCTTCGCCGCGTCGTAGTACTTGCGGTCGCCGGTGAGCCGGGACAGCTCGCCGAACTCGGTGATGCAGGTGCCGATCTCGGCGAGGTAGTTCTCCTTGCCGGAGACCGCGCCGGTGGCCAGGTTCACGTAGCGGTAGGGCGCCCCGGTGGGCGAGCGGGTGAAGGCGGGCAGCAGCCGGTCCGCCAGTTCGCGGGCGCGGTCGAGCAGGACCGTGTCCTTGGTGGCCAGGTGCCCCGAGAGCAGCCCGCCAACCAGGCGGATGATTGTCTCGAAGACCTGCACGGGCGCGTCCTGCCCGAGCACGAGGTCGTCGCGCACCCACTGGACGCCGGCGTCCAGCTCCTCGTCCAGTTCCATCAGGTAGAGGGTGTCCAGCGACTCGACGATCGTCAGGCCGAGGGTGCTGCCGGGGATGAAGAAGTCCGAGCCGGTACCGGCGACCGGCCGCAACTCGTCGCGTCCCCAGGCGAGTCTGCGGTAGGCGTCCCAGGCGCTGCGGAACTCGGTGACGGACGCCCGGGCGAGCGCGGCGTACGGTTCGGCCGCCGCGGCCGCCCCCGTACCGGGCAGGGACACGGCGGGCACGGCCGCGAGGGGGGCGAGCCGGGCTGCCGCACCGAGGAACCTGCGCCGGGAGAGTCCGCGGGGACGCGCGATTTTTCTCATGCCACGAAAACCCCGTCCGCCTTCAGGGCGTTACGGGACACCACCGCATTGACGGGGAATCCATCCGGTGAGCCGACCCGAGGAGCTGAGATGCACGACGACCGTCTGCTGGTCGAGGGCCGTCTGACCAGGGCCATGAACCAGTTCGTGCGGCCCGCCCGCTACGCCGACCGGGTGCCGCTGGGCATGTCGGCCTGGCACGTGGAGGACCGGAGGGGGGAGCCCCCGCCGGTCGGCGAGGCGCTGACGGCCTGGTCGAACGGAAGGTTCGAACCGTTCTCCGTGGGCACGCCCTGGGGGCCGCCGTGGTCGACCAGCTGGTTCCGGCTGGAGGGCACGGTGCCGGCGGCGTGGGCGGGCCGCCGGGTGGAGGCCGTGATCGACCCGGGGTTCGGGAACGACGGCCCGGGCTTCGTGGCCGAGGGGATGGTGTACGACGCCGAGGGGGTGCCGGTCAAGGGCGTCCACCCGCTCAACCGGCACGTCCCGGTGGCCTCCCCTGCCGCCGGGGGCGAACGGGTGAACCTCCTGCTGGAGGCGGCGGCCAACCCCGCCGTGCTGCGCGACTGGCTGCCGACCCCACTGGGCGACGTGCTGACCGCCGGGGCGGAACCGCTGTACCGCTTCGACACCGCCGAACTGGCCGTCCTGGACGAGGACGTCTGGCACCTCGTGCTGGACGTCGAGGTCCTCGAGGGCCTGATGCACGAGCTGGACTTCCACGACCCGCGCCGCCACGAGATCCTGCGCGCTCTGGAGGACGCCCTGGACGCGCTGGACCTGCACGACGTGCACGGCACCGCCGCCGACGCCCGCCGCGAGCTGGCCGGGGCGCTCTCCCGTCCCGCGCACGCCGGAGCCCACCATGTCTCGGCGACCGGCCACGCGCACATCGACTCGGCGTGGCTGTGGCCGCTGCGGGAGACCGTCCGCAAGGCCTCGCGCACCTTCGCCAACGTCACCGCGCTCGCCCGTGACTACCCCGAGCTGGTCTTCGCCTGCTCGCAGGCCCAGCAGTACGCCTGGGTGAAGGAGCACCAGCCGGTGGTGTGGCAGCGCATCCAGCAGGCCGTCAGGAACGGCAACTGGGCGCCCGTCGGTTCCATGTGGGTCGAATCCGACGCCAACATGCCCGGCGGCGAGGCGCTGGCCCGGCAGCTCGTCCACGGCAAGCGCTTCTTCCTCGACGAACTGGGCGTGGAGACCGAGGAGATCTGGCTGCCGGACTCCTTCGGCTACACCGCCGCCTTCCCGCAGCTGGCGAAGCTCGCCGGGGTCCGCTGGTTCCTCACCCAGAAGCTGTCCTGGAACCAGACCAACAAGATGCCGCACCACACCTTCTGGTGGGAGGGCATCGACGGCACGCGCGTGTTCACCCACTTCCCGCCCGTCGACACCTACAACTCGCAGCTCTCCGGCCGCGAACTGGCGCACGCGGTCCGCAACTTCGCCGAGAAGGGGCGCGCCACGCGGTCCATGGTGCCGTTCGGCTGGGGGGACGGCGGTGGCGGTCCCACCCGGGAGATGCTGGAGAAGGCGCGCCGGCTGCGTTCCCTGGAGGGGTCGCCCCGGGTGGAGATCGAGAAGCCGGCCGCCTTCTTCACGGCTGCCGAGGCCGAGTACGGCGAGCGTGCCCCGGTGTGGTCGGGAGAGCTCTACCTGGAGCTGCACCGCGCGACGTACACCACGCAGGCCAGGACCAAGCAGGGCAACCGACGCAGTGAGCACCTGCTGCGCGAGGCCGAGTTGTGGTGCACGGCGGCCGCGCTGGAGGCGCCGTCCTCGTACGTCTACCCGTACGAGGAGCTGGACCGGATCTGGAAGACGGTGCTGCTGCACCAGTTCCACGACATCCTGCCGGGCAGTTCCATCGCCTGGGTGCACCGCGAGGCGCGTGACACCTACGCGGAGGTGCGGGAGGAACTGGAGGCCCTCCTCGCGGCGGCGGTGCGGGCGCTGGGCGGCAACGGGTCCCAGGACTCCCCCGCCCTGCTCAACGCCTCGCCGTACGCACGGCAGGAGGTGGTCGAGTTGGACGCCGACGCCGCGGCGGCCCTGCCGGCGGACAGTGGCGCTCAGCCCCTGCCGGACGGCCGGGTGGCGGTGGCGGTCGGCGTCCCGGCGCTGGGCACCACGGCCCTCGGGGGCCGGCCGGAGGTCGTGGACGAGCCGGTGCGCGTCGTGCGGGAGGACGGGCTGATCGTGCTCGGCAACGGCCTGCTGCGGGTCGCCGTCGACACGGACGGGCTGCTGGCCTCGGTGCGCGACCTGACCGCCGGACGGGAGGTGCTGGCGCCAGGGGCGCGCGGCAACCTGCTGCAACTGCACCCCGACCACCCGACCAAGTGGGACGCCTGGGACATCGACCGCCACTACCGGCGCAAGCACACCGACCTGACGTCGGCGGAGTCGGTCGAACTCGTCGAGGAGGGGCCGCTGCGGGCCTCCGTGCGGGTCGTGCGCGCCTTCGGCGGCAGCCGCGTCGTCCAGGAGCTCCGGCTGTCCGCGGGCAGCCGCCGGCTGGACGTGCTCACGGAAGTGGACTGGCACGAGTCGGAGAAGGTGCTGAAGGCGTGCTTCCCGCTGGACGTGCTCGCCGAGCGCTCCACCGCGGAGATCCAGTTCGGGCACGTGCACCGCCCCACGCACGTCAACACCGGCTGGGACGCGGCCCGGTTCGAGATCTGTGCGCACCGCTGGCTGCACGTCGGCGAGCCCGGCTACGGGATCGCGCTGCTCAACGACTCCACCTACGGCCACGACGCGGGCCGTACCGGCACCGACACCACCGTCCGGCTCACCCTGCTGCGCGCCCCGCACAGCCCCGATCCGCACACCGACCAGGGCACGCACCGCTTCCGCTACGCGCTGCTGCCCGGAGCGGCGGTGGGCGACGCGGTCGCGGAGGGACTCGCGCTCAACCTGCCGCTGCGGCGGGCGGATGCACTGCCGTCGCTGCGGCCGCTGCTGCGGGCCGGCCATCCCGGCATCACCGTGGAGTCGGTCAAGCTCGCCGACGACCGCTCCGGTGACGTGGTGGTGCGCCTGTACGAGTCGCGGGGGGACCGCGCCTCGGGCACGCTCGCCACGGACTTCCCCCTGGTCCGTGCCCAGGTCACCGACCTGCTGGAACGGCCGCTCGGGGACGCCGGGCGCGACGGCGACGCGGTCGCCGTCGCGCTGCGCCCCTTCCAGGTCCTGACGCTGCGGCTCACCCCGGGGCCGCGTCGGGGTCAGGCGTCCCAGACGGCGACGGCCGTGCGGTCGTCGGCGTAGCCCTTGACCCTGGTCTGGGTGTCGCCGAGGAAGGCCGGCAGTCCCGGCGGCTCGGCGGCACCCCAGCGCTGCGTGAGGCGGCCGACGAGGGCGGGCTCGCCGCGCAGCGGCCCGGCCAGGCCGCCGCTGCACAGCAGCAGGGTGTCGCCGGAACGCGCCACGGAGGCACGGAAGCGGAAGCGCACGGCCGGGCTGTCCTCGGTCTCGGCGCGCTCGTCGGGCCGCCAGGGGTCGAGGTCCTGCCACTCGCCGCCGCGGATGCGGTAGAGCCCGCCGTCGCCGACGCCGAAGAAGAGCCGGATGCGGCAGTCGGGGTCGGCGGGCAGCAGCAGGCAGCGCAGGGTGGCGCTGTACTCCACCGGGTCCAGGCCGAGGTCCTCGCCGCGGGCGCGCAGCCGTCCGTAGCAGCGGTCGGTGAGCCGGTGCAGCCCGGACTTCAGGGAGCCCCGGCGGGAGGCGCGGATGTCCTCGCTGAGCCGCGCGTGGCTGCGGCCGACGGCCGCCGCCATCCAGGTGCAGGCGTCGCGGGCCGCGCGGTGGGCGGTGTCCGAGGTGCGCGGGCCGGTGGCGACCGCGATCAGCAGCATCGCGTCGTCGCCGGCGCCGAAGCGGGCGGTCAGGACGGCGTCGCGGCGCGGCTCGCCCCGGTAGCGGGCGGAGTCGCCGCGCACCGAGGCCGTACGGACCGTCAGCAGCCCGTAGCGGGCGCCGTCGAGTTCGGTGTCCGGGACGAGGTCGTCGAGGGCGTCGGGGTCGGCCGCCGGCCAGGCGGTGGGCTCGGGGTCGTACGTGGGCGGGCCGTCGCCGACGTAGGGCACCCCGGGGAGCGTGGGCTCGGGCAGGGCGGCCGGTGCGGACCCGGCCACGGGGGCGGCGGGCGCCGGGGGTCCCGGGGGCGCCGCCGACCGCGGGGGCTCCGGGGCGGGTTCGGCCGGGGCCCAGCCCGGCGGCAGTCCGGGCGGTGCCGGGGCCGCTTCGGGCGCCGCCGACGAGGGGGGCGGCCCCTGGTACTGCCAGGGGCGCGGGGCGGGCGGCGGGCCGGCCGCCGGCGGGCCCGGACGGCGCAGCCGCAGGGTGTCGGGCGGGCCGGCGTCGTCCGCGTCGGTGCCGTGCCCGGACCGGCCGGTGGAGGCCGCGCCCGGAGCGGCGCCGGCGCTACGGTCGTCGCCGGGCGCGGCGGGCGCGGCGGGCGCGGCGGGCGGTTCCGTCTCCCACGAAACGGTCTCCTGCGCGGCGGTCTCCTGCGGTCCGGCCTGCCGCGGCACCGTGGCGGCATCGCCGTCCGCCTCCTCGCCGAGCGCGGAGAGCGCCGAGCTGTAACGGTCGTCGAGCGTGTCGCCGGGCTCGCGCCCCGCGGGGTCGGGCTGCCCGTACAACTGCCGCCACCACTGGTCCTCTTGGCGGCGGTCCGTCTCCCCCTGCTGACTCATGCCCCTATTGTCCACCGGCGGGCGCGCGGGGGAACAGGGTTCGGGCACGCGAATGGTCCGACGGGCGGCCGGCCCCCTCCTCGGGCCGCACGTCGGACGATCCAGTGGGGACACCTTGCCAGCACAGGGGTTCGAGCAGGGATGATGGCGGGCGGCGGGATTACGCCATGGCTCATTTCCGCCATGCCCGCGTGTCGTGTCCCGCGGATCCGGAAGGGGTGCCCGTGCTCGGTGCCATAGGGCTGGACGATGCCCAGGAAGCGGCGTACCGCGCCCTCGTGGGGCTGGGGGCCGCCGAGGTCGTGGACCTCTCGCACCGGCTCGGCATGCCGGAGGACGAGGCGGCCAGGGTCCTGCGGCTGCTGGAGCGGCAGGGGCTGGTCGCGCGCTCCTCCGCCCGGCCCGGACGTTGGGTGGCCGCCCCGCCCACGGTCGCGCTGGGCGCCCTGCTCACCCAGCAGCGGCACCGGTTGGAGCAGGCCGAGATGACGGCCGCGGCGCTGGCGCAGGAGTACCGGGGCGTGGCGGCGGAGCCCTCGGCGCACGACCTGGTGGAGGTGGTGACGGGGGCCGGGGCGGTGGCGCACCGCTTCAACCAGCTCCAGCTGGGGGCGGAGAAGGAGGTCTGCGCCCTCGTGACGGGGACCCCGATGGTGGTGTCGGGGATGGAGAACACCGCCGAGGAGCTCGCCGCCGAACGCGGGGTGAGCTTCCGCGTGGTCGTCGAGCGCGAGGTCATCAGCGGCCCGAACGGCATCGCCGAACTCACCGCGGCGCTGGGCCGCGAGGAGCAGGTGCGGGTGGTGGAACGGGTGCCGACCAAGCTGGTGCTGGCCGACCGTTCGCTGGCGATGGTGCCCATGGCCCGGGACGCGGGCCGCCCCGCGGCGCTGGTCGTCCACGGCAGCGGGCTGCTGGACTCGCTGACGGCCCTGTTCGAGGGCGTCTGGCGCGAGGCCGTGCCGATCCGGCTGGGCACCGGGGGCGTTCCGCGGGAGGAGTCACCGGACGCGCCCGACGCCCTCGACCTGCAGATCCTGTCGCTGCTGCTGGCCGGGCTCACCGACGCCAGCGTCGCCAAGCAACTGGAGCTGGGGCTGCGGACGGTGCAGCGCCGGGTGAAGCGGCTGATGGAGCTCGCCGAGGTGTCGACCCGGCTGCAACTGGGCTGGCACGCGTACGAGCGGGGCTGGGTGGAACGCAGCCGCGGCTGAGGCGCCTTGACGCGGGGCGCCGCCCTACGAGGCCGGAAAACCATGGGGCGTCCGGGCCCGGCTTCCGGCACGCTGGGCCCATGGGGACCGGACAGCTGTGCCTGATCGGTGCCGTCATGCTGTCCGGACTGCTGGGCGTGCTCGTACCGGGCGCGCCGGGACCGCTGATGTGCTGGGCGGCGGTCCTGTGGTGGTCGACCCATCTGCACACGCCGCTGTCCTGGGGCGTCCTGGCGGCGGCGACCGGTGTGCTGCTGCTCAACCAGGCCGTCCAACTGCTGCTGCCCACCCGGTCGGTGCGGGAGGCCGGGGTGCCCCGGCGGGCCTTCCTGGTCGCGGGGCTGTGGGCCGTCGCCGGCTTCTTCCTGCTGCCGGTCGTGGGCGCGCCGGCCGGTTTCGCCCTCTCCCTCTACGGCGGCGAGCGGCTGCGGCTCGGCAGTCACGGCGCGGCCTGGTCCTCCACCCGTACGGCCATGCGCGCCGCCGGAACGGCGCTGCTGGTCGAGTTGTTCGCGTGCCTGCTGGTCGCCGGGGCCTGGCTGGCGGCCGTCCTCACCTCGTAAGCCGGCCCAGACCCGCCGGCCTCGGCCCGCTGCGTCGCCGTCCGTCGCCGTCCGTCGCCGGAATCGTCAGGGCTCCGTAACAGGCGGATCCCCCGACACCCCGCCCCCGTCATCCCGTGTGCAGGTGCGGGACACGGAACACGGGACGCGGGGAGTGGTGCGACATGGGGTGGAGCGGGATGCGCGGGACGAACGGCCGGGTGCTGGCAGCGGCGTTGGGCGTGGCGGGGGTGGCCGCGCTGGCGTCGGTGTGGACCGCCCAGGCGGGCACCGCCGACGGGCGGCAGGCGGCGGAACGTCCGGCGAGGCCCTCCGCCTCCGCCCCGCCGCGCCCCATACCGGGGCAGACCTCCGTGCCGGACGAGGCGCTGCCCGCGCCCGTGGTGAACATGGACATCGCCCACGCCTCCGACGAGGGCCCGCGGGGCGTCAACATCACCATCGACGACGGGCCGGACCCGCAGTGGACCCCGCAGGTCCTCCAGGTGCTGGCGGACAACGGGGTGAAGGCGACCTTCTGCATGGTCGGCACGCAGGCCCGGGCCCACCCCGACCTGGTGAAGGCCGTGGTGGCCGCCGGGCACCGGCTGTGCGACCACAGCGTCACGCACGACACCACGATGAACAGCAAGTCGCGGGAGTACCAGGCGAAGGAGATCCTGGACGCCGAGCGCATGATCACCCGCGCCTCGGGCGGCGTCCGCCCGCTGTACTACCGGGCTCCGGGCGGTGCCTTCACCCCGTACAGCCGCCAGTTGGCGGCGTCCCGCGGCATGCGCCCGCTGGGCTGGAACGTCGACTCCGAGGACTTCAAGCAGCCGGGCACGGCCACGCTGGTGTCCACCGTCGAGCACGAGATCCCCAACGGGCCCACCGTGCTCTTCCACGACGCGGGCGGGGACCGCGGCCAGACGGTCGAGGCGCTGCGGCAGGTGCTGCCCTGGCTCAAGCAGCAGGGCTACAGCTTCGGCTTCCCGGTGCGCTGACCGCCGGGAGACCCGTGGAGAGCGCTCTCAGAAACAGCCTCCGAGCTGCGGGGAGAGCGCTCTCTCCCCGCTCCCGGGAGGGACTACGCTGTTCCCGTCCCGAGAGGAGCACCCCTTGTCCGACCAGATCTCCGGAGCACGCCCGACGCTCGAGGCCGTCGCCGAACGGGCCGGGGTCTCCCGGGCCACCGTCTCCCGTGTGGTGAACGGCGGGACGGGGGTGCGCGAGGTGCTGGTGGAGAAGGTCCGCAAGGCCGTCGAGGAGCTGGGCTACGTACCCAACCAGGCGGCCCGTTCGCTGGTCACCCGGCGCACCGGGGCCGTCGCCGTCATCGTCGCGGAGCCGGAGACCCGGGTCTTCGCGGACCCCTTCTTCGCACAGCAGCTGCTCGGGATCAGCCGTGAGCTGGCGGTGCACGACTCGCAGCTGGTACTGCTGCTGGTGGAGGGCACGGCCGACTACGACCGCGTGGGCCGCTACCTGGCCGGCGGGCACGTGGACGGCGCGCTGGTCTTCTCGCTGCACGCCGAGGACCCGCTGCCCGGCATCATCCGCCGGATCGCGCTGCCCACCGTCTTCGGCGGGCGCCCCGGCTGGCCGGGGGCCGAGGGGGACCGCAGCCTGCTGTACGTGGACTCCGACAACCGCGGCGGGGCCCGCGAGGCGGTGCGCCACCTGGTCTCGCTGGGGCGGGAGCGGATCGCGACCGTCACCGGCCCCCTGGACCAGACCGCGTCGGTCGACCGGCTCGACGGCTACCACGACATCCTCATGGACGCCGACCCCCGCCTGGTCGTCGAGGGCGACTTCTCCGAGGCCGGCGGAGCGCGCGCCATGGCCGTGCTGCTGGACCGGGCACCGGACGTCGACGCCGTCTTCGTCGCCTCCGACCTCATGGCGTGCGGCGCGCTGCGGGTGCTGCGCGAGCGGGGCCGACGGGTGCCGGAGGACGTCGCGGTCGTGGGCTTCGACGACATGGCCTCGGTGGCCGAGCTGGCCGATCCCCCGCTGACGACGATCCGTCAGGAGATCGAGGAGATGGGCCGGTTGATGGTCAGGCTGCTCGTCCGCGGCCTGGAGCGGCGGGCGGAGGAGGACAGCGGCGGCCGTCCGCTGTCCTCGCTCGTCACCCCCACCCGGCTGGTGCGGCGCGCCAGCGCCTGACCGGCCGGGGCTCAGAACGCGCCCTGCTCCTTGACCACACGGCGGGCCTGGGCGAAGAGCATGCCCACGTTGACCGAACGGCGGCAGACGACGACGGCGACGACGTCCTCGTTCAGGTTGTTGCGCATGAACAGGTGGGTCAGGTTGTCGCTGTTGACCAGGATCTCCTGGAAGTAGTGCGCGTCGCTGGTGACCCCGCGGCGCTCCTTGAAGACGTCCTCGATCATCACGACCGTGCGTCCCTGGAAGAGGTCGAGGGTCGCCGCGGCGAGCAGGTCCAGGACCTCCGGCGGATGGCTGTCGACGGTGTCGACGGACAGCAACATGCCCGTCGACATGTCGACCACACCGGCGGCGAGGCAGTCGGGGACCTCCTGGCGCAGGGTCTTCACCAGGCCCATGACCTGGTCGGACAGGTTGCCGTGCGGGCGTTTTCCGGTGGTGCTCACAGCACTCCTTCTGCGGTCTTCGCGGGGGGCGGGGTCGTCATCCGAGGACCCCCTCGGGGTCGTACGCGGACTCCGGCGGCGCGGGCACGGCGCCCGGGCCGGGATCGGGTGCGAGCAGGATCGCGCCGATGCGCTCGACGGCGGACCTGGCCTCGACGTGCAACTGGGGGACGTTCACGCCCTCGTCGCCCACGACGACGAGGAGCGCGGTCTCGCCGACCGCGTAGACGGCGGTGTAGCCGCCGCTGCTGCAGGTCACGGTCCTGCGGAGCGGACCGCGCAGCGCCGCCGCGGCCATCCGCCGGGCGAGTCCCAGACTGGCCGCGGCCAGCGCGGCGAGCCCGTTGGGGTCGATGGCGTCCTCGGTGTCGGCGGCGATCAGCAGGCCGTCGACGGCCGCGACGGCCGTGTCGGTGACACCGACCACCCGGTCCCGCAAAGCGCGCATCTCGGCGACCAGGGCGTCATGATTCATGCACGTGCACCTCCTTGAATTCCCTTCGTTCGGTGTTCGGTCGGTCCCCGGGGATTCCGGTCACGGGGGAATCGGTCACGGGGAATCGGTCATGGCATTGCGGTCACGGGGAATCGGTCCGGCTCCGTCCTCGCGGCCGGAGAAATCCTTTCCAGCCCGTTTGCGGACGGCCGGCGTCGAGCGCCTCGCGAATGCCGCTGGCGCCCGGCTCACGGCGGGGCAGGCCCTCGGCGACCGGGGCCGCCGTGGGGACCTCGTCCGGCTTCCGGTCCGGTACGGGCGGGTACGGTCCCGGGTCCGGGACGTCCTGCGGGGGATCGGCGGACGGACGCGGCGCGGCGGGCCCGGCCGGCTCGGCGGGGAGCACGCCGAACGGATCGGGGGGCGGCTCCGGAGGGGGCGGCGGGACGGGGTCCGCGGCGGACGGCGGGGACGGATCCGCCGGGGATGGGGCCGGGACGGTCTCGACGAGGCCCTCGGCGCACATCCGGGCGACCTCCACGGTGATGGTGTAGACCCCGCGGCCGATGAGGAAAGCGATGTCCCGGGGGCTGCGGCGGCCGTTGGCGCAGCCGAGGATCTCGCGACGCACCGGGGCCAGCGGTTCGTCCGCCCACGCAGGCGGCCCCACGGCGGCGACCCGGTCACGGTCGGGGGAGACCGGGCGCGGCAGGGAGGCCAGTGCGGAGAGCCGGCGACCGGCCTCCACCAGCAGTTCCTCCGGCTCCACGCCGGGGGCCAGGCCCGCCGGCAGGGCGGCCGGCACGGTTCCGGGCGCGTCGGGGTCAAAGGCGCAGTTGTCCAGCCGTCCGGCCAGTACGGCGAAGACCGCGTCCTGGACGGCCATCATGTGCAGCACCTGGAACTCGGCCGTGCCGAGCCGTCCCCCGGCGGCGATCGCCGCGCCCGGCCACAGCCCCGTTCCCGCGGCGTCGTGGGCGGCGTTCCACTCGTCGGCGTCGATGCGCCCGGAGCGGACGAGCAGCGTCCCGACCCCCGGCGCGCCGGGGCTCTCGACGGCCACCACCGCGCCGTCGAGCAGGTGGAAGGCCCCGCCGGGGCTGCCCTGCACCCGCAGCACACCGCTGGCCCGTTCGTCGTGGCACCTGGACAGCGCGCGGCCGAGCAGACCGTGAGCGGCATTCCGGGCGGGCACGGAACCCGATGGTGCCGAGGTCATCGCTCCCCTTGCTGCGTCTGTTCGGGCATACGGGCGGGCTCGCGGACGTACGGACGGGAGGCGCGGAAAAGCCGTACTCATGCACGAACATTCACGCCGGCGGGTAATTTCTAGCAGCCCTCCGACACCCCCCTCCGGCCATCGCACGACATGGCCGAGGACGAATGCTTGAGCCCTACAGATGTCAATTCCGTGCCCTTTCACGACCGTTTCCGCGCCCATGGCCACGGGCTTCCGGAGAGCATCGCGGAGGGTCACGGCGCCGGCCGGACATGCCGTCACGACGTGGAGCCGCACGGGACCCGGAGCCGCCCCACCGGCCGTTATCCATTCGGCTCTTGACGAACCACCGGCTGCGGCGGCACTCTCCTGGGCATCGCTTGAGAGCGCTCTCAAGAGCCGTGCACGAGAGCCCTCTCACCCGTCCCGAAGCCATGGGAGGCTTCCATGCCCATCGCCCGAGCCGCCAGACGCGCCACCCTCCGACTCGGGGCGGTCGCGCTCGCCGGGGCGCTCCTCGCCGCCTGCGGATCCGGTTCGACCGGCACGTCCGCGGACAAGGACGGCAAGGTCACGATCACCGTCGACCTGTTCGGCACCTTCGGCTACAAGGAAGCCGGCCTGTACGACGAGTACGAGAAGCTCCACCCCGGCGTCACCGTCAAGGAGAGCAGCACCGAGAACGAGGCCGACTACTGGAAGGCCCTGCAGACCAGGCTCGCGGGCGGCGGCGGCCTCGCCGACGTCCAGGGCATCGAGGTGGGGCGCATCGCGTCGGTCACCCAGCAGCAGGCCGACAGGTTCGAGGACCTGGGCGCCCTCGGGGCCAAGGAGCTCAAGGCCGACTTCTCGGCCGCCAAGTGGTCCGCCGCGACCACCTCCGACGGCCGCACCCTGGGCCTGGGCACCGACGTCGGCCCCGAGGCGATCTGCTACCGCACCGACCTGCTCGAGAAGGCGGGACTGCCCACCGACCGGGCCGAGCTGGCGCAGAAGTGGTCCACGTGGGACGGCTACCTGGAACTCGGCCGGCAGTACAGGGCGAAGGCCGGGGCCAAGAGCGCCTGGGTGGACAGCGTCGGCAGCCTCTACTCCGTCATCGTCGGCCAGGAGAAGGAGCGTTACTACGACGCCTCCGGCAAGCTGATCTACGACGACAACGCCGCCGTCAAGAACGCCTGGGACCTCTCCGTGAAGGCCGCCCAGGACGGACTGAGCGCCAAGCTCGCCCAGTGGACGCCCGCCTGGAACCAGGCCTTCAGCAGCGGCTCCTTCGCCACCGTCGGATGCCCGGCCTGGATGCTGGGCTACATCAAGGGCCAGGCCGGCGAGACCGGCAAGGGCAAGTGGGACGTCGCCCCGCTCCCGGGCGGCGCGGCGGGCAACTGGGGAGGGTCCTACCTGGCCGTCCCCAAGGGCTCCGCGCACGCCAAGGAGGCCTTCGAGCTGGTCAAGTGGCTGACGGCGGCGGAGCAGCAGGCCAAGCTCTTCAAGAAGCAGGGCAGCTTCCCCTCCAACGTCGGGGCGATCGAGTCCGTCAAGGACGTCACCGACCCGTACTTCAGCGACGCGCCCATCGGGCAGATCTTCGGCGCCGCCGCCGAGGCCTCGCCGGTGCAGGTGCTCGGCGTGCACGACGGTGACGTCAACCAGCAGATCACCAACGCGCTCGGCGAGGTCGAACGCAAGGGCACGGACTCCGCGACGGCGTGGAGCCACGCCAGGAAGGGCGTCGAGAACGCCGTCGGCTGACGGCCCCGCCCCGCCGGCGCCGGGCGCGCGCGGGACCGCACCCCCGGTCCTCCGCGCCCGGCCGCCCCGCCCCGCCACTCCCCCGACACCCGAAGGTCCCCCATGACCCTGACCGCCGCCGCGCCGGTGTCCCCCGCCCGGCCCCCGGCAGCCCCCGCGCCCCCGCGGCGACTGCTCGCCCGGTTGTCGCCCTACGCCTACATCGCGCCGTTCTTCGCGCTGTTCGCCGCGTTCGGGCTGTTCCCGCTGCTCTACACGGCGTACGTCTCCCTGTACCGCGTCGAGCTCCAGACCCCCGGTGACATGGAGTGGCGCGGCCTGGACAACTACGCCGCGCTCCTGGGTGACGACTTCTTCTGGACCGCGCTGCGCAACACCTTCACCATCGGCGTCGTCTCCACCGTGCCGCAGCTGCTCATGGCGCTCGGCCTCGCCCACCTGCTCAACTACAAGCTGCGCGGCCGCACCTTCTTCCGCGTCACGATGCTCCTGCCGTACGCCACGTCCGTGGCCGCCGCCACCCTGGTCTTCGCCCAGCTCTTCGGCCGCGACTTCGGCCTGGTCAACTGGGCGCTCGGGCTGGCCGGCATCGGGCCCGTAGACTGGCAGTCCGGGACGGTCGCCTCGCAGGTCGCGGTCTCCACCATCGTCACCTGGCGGTGGACCGGCTACAACGCGCTGATCTACCTCGCCGGCATGCAGTCCGTCCCCGGGGAGCTGTACGAGGCGGCCGAACTCGACGGCGCCTCGCGGTGGCGGCAGTTCCTCCACGTCACGCTGCCCGGGCTGCGGCCCACGATCCTCTTCACGATCGTCGTCTCCACGATCGGCGCCACCCAGCTCTTCGGCGAACCGCTGCTGTTCGAGGGGAGCATCTCGGGCGGCATCTCCCACCAGTACCAGACCCTCGGCCTCTACATGTACGAGCAGGGCTGGGGCTACTTCCACCTGGGCCGCGCCGCCGCCATCGCCTGGGTGACGTTCGTCCTCATCGTCCTGCTGGTCCTGCTCAACACCGCGCTGGCACGGCGCCGTTCACGGAAGGGGACCCGCCGGTGAGCGCGCTCCTCACACGGCCGCGGCCCGGCCGCGACACCGGGACCGCACGTCCCCTCCCCCGCCTCCGCCCGTCCCGGGCGGGCCGGCAGCACCACGGCGGGCGGCTCGCCTACGCCGTCCTGATCGTCGCGGCGGCGATCTCCGCCTTCCCCTTCTACTGGACGATCGTCGCCGCGACCCGTTCCAACGCGGAGCTCGCCGCGAGCCCGCCGGCACTGCTGCCCGGGGGCAACCTCGGGCACAACCTCCGCCAGGTGCTGGAGCAGGCCGACATCGGCAAGGCCCTGCTCAACTCCCTCGTCGTCTCCGGGTCGGTGACGGTCGGCACCGTCCTGTGCTCCACGCTCGCCGGGTTCGCCTTCGCCAAGCTCCGCTTCCGGGGCCGCAACGCGCTGCTCGCCCTGACCGTCGGCACGATGATGATCCCGCCCCAGCTGGGCGTCATCCCGCTGTTCATGCTCATCGCGGAGCTGCACTGGGTGAACCAGCTCCAGTCCGTCATCCTCCCCGGGCTCGTCTCGGCGTTCGGGGTCTTCTTCATGCGGCAGTACCTCGTGCAGTCGCTGCCGGACGAGCTGATCGAGGCGGGCCGCGTCGACGGGGCCTCGACGGCGCGGATCTTCTGGAGCATCGTCGTGCCGGTCGCCCGGCCGGGGATGGCGGTGCTCGGGATGCTCACGTTCATGGCGTCCTGGAACGACTTCTTCTGGCCGATCATCGCGCTCACGTCGCAGGAGCCCACGGTGCAGGTTGCCTTGCGGCAACTGGGTGGGGGGTACGTGCACGACCAGTCCGTGATCATGGCGGGGACGTTGTTGGGGACGGTGCCGGTGCTGCTGGTCTTCGGGGTGCTGGGGAGGCAGATCGTCGGGGGGATCATGCAGGGTGCGGTGAAGGGGTAAGGGGGCCGGGGGGGGTGGTTGTGCGGCCCGGTGGTTGTGTGCGGGTGCGTTGCGCCTGTGGGTGGCTGCGCCGCGCTGCCCGGTGGTTGTGTGCGGGTCCCTTGCGCCTGCGGCGGGCTGTCTCCCGCCCTCCCGCCCGATTGCCCGGCGCGATTGGTGCGGGCCTGCACACCTCGTTGTGGGGTCGGCGCCGCGCCGGCGCACGTCCTCAACGCTCGCGGTTTACCCCAACATCCTTGGGCACCGGGTCCTCCGCTCGTCGTTTCCGGGCGCACCCCGCCACACCCCCTCCCGTCGTATGAGCGCACAACGGCAGGCGGGGGGTCAGATAGGCACGTGCGGCAGCCCCGGACCACCTTCGCACCCCCACCGGCCGTTGGTCGCGGAACCGGCGGAGGGGTGGGGGAGTTGGGGGCACCCCCGGCCGAAGGCTGGGGGAGGGTGGGCGTTCTGGACGCTGACGTGTATGTGATGTGCGGCAGCGACGGCAAGAGCAAGTGCTGCCCGCCATGCACATAAATATGCGGTACAGGATGCCCACCCCGGAGGCCCCGCCCCCGGCCCACCCATGCACAGAGCGAGCCCCGCACCAACCATGCCGGATGGGGGTCCCCCCGGCCGAAGGCTGGGGGAGGGCGGGAGGGCGGGCGAACAGCCCGCCGCAGGCGCAAACAAACCGCACACAACAACGGGCCGGAACCACAACCCACCCGGCACACAAGGAGCACGCACGCATGACCACGACCGCACCCCGCACTCACAACGCGCCGCACACGGCACTCGGGTTCCCCGGAGGGTTCCGGTGGGGCGCGGCCACCGCCGCCTACCAGATCGAGGGCGCCGCCCACGAGGACGGCCGTACCCCCTCGATCTGGGACACCTTCAGCCGCACCCCCGGCAGGGTCCGCAACGGCGACACCGGGGACATCGCCGCCGACCACTACCACCGCATGCGCGAGGACGTCGCGCTGATGGCGGAGCTCGGCCTCACGGACTACCGCTTCTCCGTGTCGTGGCCACGGGTGCAACCCACCGGCCGGGGCCCGGCCGTGCAGAAGGGGCTCGACTTCTACCGGGCCCTCGTCGACGAGCTGCTGGACCACCGGATCCGTCCCGTCCTCACCCTGTACCACTGGGACCTCCCGCAGGAGCTGGAGGACACGGGAGGCTGGCCGGTGCGCGACACCGCGGAGCGCTTCGCGGAGTACGCGGGGCTCGTCGCGGACGCGCTCGGGGACCGGGTCCCGTTGTGGACGACGCTGAACGAGCCGTGGTGCTCGGCCTTCCTGGGCTACGCGCAGGGCGTGCACGCGCCGGGCCGGACGGAGCCGGAGGCGGCGCTGCGGGCGGCGCACCATCTGCTGCTGGGGCACGGCCTGGCGGTCGGCGTGCTGCGGGAGCGACTGCCCGTGCCGGCGCAGGTGTCGCTGACGCTGAACCTCGCGGCGGTGCGCCCGCACACCGCGGGCGCGGCCGACGTGGAGGCGGCCCGGCGGGTCGACGCGCTGGCCAACCGGCTGTGGCTGGACCCGGTGTTCCGCGGGGCGTACCCGGAGGACCTGCTGCGGGACACGGCAGCGCTGACGGACTGGTCGTTCGTGGCGGACAGCGACCTGGGGGCGATCTCCCGTCCGGTGGACGCGCTGGGCCTCAACTACTACGCCCCGACCGTGGTGGCCGCGGGCACCCATGCGTCGCCGTCCCCGTGGCCGGGGGCCGAGGCGCACGTGCGGTTCGTGCCGGCGCCGGGGCCGCGGACGGCGATGGACTGGCCGGTGGACGCCCAGGGCCTGCACGAACTCCTGCTCAGGCTGCGGGACGAGCTGCCGGGGGTGCCGCTGCTGATCACCGAGAACGGCGCGGCGTACGACGACTACGCGGATCCCGAGGGCGCGGTCCACGACCCGGAGCGGATCGCTTACCTGCAGGCGCACCTGGCCGCGGTGCAGCGGGCGGTGGCCGACGGCGCGGACGTCCAGGGCTACTTCCTGTGGTCGCTGCTGGACAACTTCGAGTGGGCCTACGGGTACGGCAAGCGGTTCGGCATCGTGCACGTGGACTTCGCGAGCCAGCGTCGTACGCCCAAGGACAGCGCCCGCTGGTACGCCGGGGTCGTCGCCCGGGGCGGACTGCCGTCGGCATGAGCCGCACATGCGGACAACTCGGGTTGCTGAACTGTGAGTTGGGCCGTCGCGCGTGTGAGACGGCACGGCCACGGGAAGGTCACGTTCGAACATCGAAGGTGAAGGTGCGGTAAAACGCATCCCGAACGGGCTGGAGGAGCCATGGTCTACTCGATCGTCCTCGGCGTCGTCATCGTCGCGCTCGGCCTCGGCAGCATCGTCTACACCTTCTGGCACGAGGGCAGCCCGCTGACCTTGCGCCGTGGCGGTGAGCGCCACAACGGAGCCGGATGACCGCCGGCCCGGCTCCCCGTGGGGGAGCCGGGCCGGATCCGGTCAGTACACCTTGCGGTGACCGCCGCCGCGCTTGCGCTCGTACATCTCGCGCCCCGCGGCGGAGCGCAGTTTCCACTCGCGCCGCATCTCGGCGCGGAGCCGGGCGTCGGTGCGCGAGGCGATCCACGCGTTCTCACGGAGCAGCTTGCGGTAGCTGTCCAGCCGGCGGTGGGTCAGGACGCCGTCGTCCAGGGCGGCGAGGACCGCGCAGCCGGGTTCGGACTCGTGCGAGCAGTCGTGGAAACGGCATTCGCCGGCCAGCGCCTCGATGTCGGAGAACGTCTGGGTGAGACCGGCGTCGGCGTCCCACAGTCCGACCCCGCGCAGCCCCGGGGTGTCGATGACCACCCCGCCGCCGGGCAGCGGCAGCATGTCGCGGGTGGTCGTGGTGTGCCGGCCCTTGCCGTCGCTGTCGCGGATGGCCTGCACCTCCTGGACCTCGCGGCCCAGCAGCGCGTTGGTGAGCGTGGACTTGCCCGCGCCCGACTGCCCGAGCAGGACGGACGTGGCGCCGGCCAGCGCCCCGGCCACCTCCGGCACGCCGTCGCCGGTGGCGGCGCTGACGACCAGGACTTCCACGCCGGGTGCCGCGCCGCGCGCGTCGTCCAGCAGGTGGGCGGTGTCCTCGACGAGGTCGGCCTTGGTGAGGACGACCAGGGGCTGGGCGCCGCTGGTCCACGCCAGCGACACGAAGCGTTCGAGCCGCCCGAGGTCGAGTTCGGCGGCGATCGACACGGCGATGACCGCCAGGTCGACGTTGGCCGCGAGGACCTGTCCCTCGGAGCGCTTGGAGGAGGTGGAACGGACGAAGGTGGTGCGGCGCGGCAGCAGGGCGCGCACGGCGGGGCCGTCGGCCGGCGTCTCGTCGACGGCGGCCCAGTCGCCGGTGCAGGCGATTCCCATGGGGTCGCGGGTGAAGACGTCCTCGGTGTCTGCGCGTACGGTCCGCAGACCGTCCGGGCCGCCGGGGAGGACGACGTCGCACAGCCCGCGGTCGACGCGGACGATGCGGCCGGGTGTGAGTCCCCGCTCCGCGTGGACGGCGAAGTCGGAGTCGAGTGCGGAGTCCCAGCCGTAGGCGGTGAGCGCGGTGGACGGCTGCGGGACGGATCCGTTGGTCAACGGAGGAGAGCCCTTCGGGAGGGCGGTCGCGCACGGTTGTGCCGTCGGGTTGTCCCGCGACGGGATGGGTCAGCCGGCGACCGCCGAGGTGGGGTTGACGATCTTCTGGATGCGGGCAGCGCCCTGCTCGACGGCAGTCATCGTTCCAACACCTCCCGGTTCGCTCGCGGTCTGACGGGGACACCCTAGCCGGTGCGCGGTGGGCCCCCGCAACCGGTTTTCCGCGGACGGCTCAGGCCGTCTCGGCGTAGCGCTCCCCCGCGTACTCCCGCACCACGGGGGCGACGGCGGCCGCCCCGCCGGGCAGCCGGTCGAGGCGCACCAGGGCGTAGGCCTTGTGGCCGTCGACCAGGTAGGAGGGGTTGTCGTAGGGTCGGCTGCCCGGCAGCGGCCACACCACCAGCCACGGGCGGGTGTCGTCGGTGGTCGGGGGGCGGCCGACGGTGACGGCCGCGATGTCCTTCCAGGAGAAGAACGACTCCTGGCGGGTCGCCTCGCGCATGCCGATCCCGGCGGACCCGACGCGCAGCCGCAGCGGCTTGCGCCAGCGCCGGAACGACCGTCCGGTGAGGTACCAGCAGCCGATCGCGCCGAGCGGGCCGAAGGCGGTGAAGGGTTCGGGGCCGATGATGCGGCCGTGGACGAGTTCCCAGAAGGAGTAGCTGAAGACGACGGCGAGCGCCGCCCAGACCAGCGTCCAGGTGCCGGCCCTGCGGTCGTCGACGAACTGCCGCTCCCCGCCGGGCACGCGCAGTTCCGGCCCCGCCACGGTCACCGGCACCGGCGGGCGCACGCCGCGCGGCGCGGTCTCGAAGGCGGCGCCGCCGTGTTCGGCGAGCACGGCCGTCAGATCGGAGACGCCCTGGTCGAGGTCCTCGCAGTCGACGAGCGTGTAGCGCGGCCGGTCGCTCCGGCCGCGGTCGGGCTTGCGGGGGAAGGCGACGCCCGGTGCCGTCCAGAGCGTGAGCCGCGGTTTGGGCGGTGTGGTGGTCTCGCTGTCCTCACCGGTGTTGGGGACGTGCCAGAGGGAGACGCTGTCGATCTGCTCCCAGGCGAGCTCCGCGTCGTGCAGCGTGATGCCGAACGCGTCGATGCGCAGCCGGAACGGCTGCCGTGACCTCCGCAGGTCCTTCGCGCCGCTCCAGGCCGCCACGCCCGCCAGGAACGCCAGCATCAGGGGGGCCGTCGCGCTCCCGGAGGCGACCAGCCACACAACCGCCGCCCCGATCGCGACCAGGCCCCCGGTCAGCCACCGCCGGCCGCGTCTCGCGAGCGTCCGCTCCACCGTGAACTCCACCGGTCCCCGCCCCCTTTTGACGTCCCCACCCTGATCACATGATGCGCTCGCGGGCGCGTGCGGCTGCCGCCGTGAGCTGGGTGTTGCCCAACCGTGACGCCCGGCGGGGCGGCGGCTCCGGCCAGTCGCCGCCGCGTCGTCCGCCGTTCACCGGGGGCCCCGCGCGGGCGACTTTGCCCGTTCTTTACAACCGGCTCACGGGCCGCCTCGTCTCTTCGCGCGATCAGTTGCCAGAACCCGCCCGCGCCCCGACGGGGCAGGGCGGGGTGACGAAGGAGAGCGATACATGCGCAGGAGTGTTCTGACCGCCGCCGCCGTCGCGTGCGCCGCGGTGCTCGCGGGTACGGCGCCCGCGTTCGCCGACGGGCCGAGCACGCAGCCCTCGCCGGCCCGCGGCAGCGCGCCGTCCGCGGTGCCGTCGGCGGCGCCGTCCACGGCGCCGTCGCCGCGTCAGGTCGACAGGGTGCCGGCCGGCGCCCCCGACACCGGCGTGCAGTCCCCGGCCTCCCAGGGTCCCGACGGAGCGGTGGTGGGGGCGGCCGCCGGCGGCCTGCTGCTCCTGGCCGGCGGCACGTTCGTGGTGACGCGGCGCAGGCGCACCACCGCCGGATGACCCCGGGTGCGAGGTGGGCCGCGGTCCTGGCGGTCCTCGCGGTCCTGCCGTGGGCGGGCGGGTGCGCGGGCGGTTCCGGTGACGGTGCCGTCGCCGCGCCGGCCGTCGTCCCGACGTCGCCGGCCGCCGCCCGGACGCACCCGTCCCCGCCGCCCCAGCTCGCCCGCTCGGTCCCGGTACGGCTGCGGATCCCGGCGATCGGGGTCGACACCCCGGTCATGGAACTGGGGCTGGCCGCGGACGGCACCGTGGAGGTCCCGCCGGTGGCGCGCGACTCGCCAGCCGGCTGGTACCGCCACTCCC
Source organism: Streptomyces sp. NPDC005722 (assembly GCF_040630935.1). Taxonomy (NCBI): domain Bacteria; kingdom Bacillati; phylum Actinomycetota; class Actinomycetes; order Kitasatosporales; family Streptomycetaceae; genus Streptomyces; species Streptomyces sp. NPDC005722. The sequence goes on along the minus strand of NZ_JBEXYN010000004.1, from coordinate 175,534 downwards.
CCACCCCGGGCCGGCTCGGCCCGTCGGTGCTCCTGGCGCACGTCACCGTCGGCCGGTTCGGCGACGGGGTCTTCCACGACCTGGCACGGCTGCGACCGGGCGACCGGGTCGTGGCGGGGCTGCGGGACGGCGCGTCCGCGGAGTTCACCGTGGACCGGGTGCAGACGGTGGCCAAGGCGCACTTCCCGACCCAGGAGGTCTACGGCGACGTGGACCGGCCCGAGTTGCGCCTGATCACCTGCGGCGGCCCCCGCACCGCCGACGGGAGCGGATACCGCGACAACGTCGTGGTGTACGCCTCCCTGACCTCGGCGGACCGCGGCTAGCGGGTGGCCGGGCCGGTGGGCGTGACGCCCGCCGGCCCGGCCGCCCGGCGATCGGCCTGCGGCATGATGAACGACGGAATGTGGAGAGTGTTGAAACGGTCCTCCCGGGAGGAAGCGGCGTCCGAGCTGTTCGCCGCCCTCTACCCGCGCCTGGCCGGCTGGTGCCGGCGGCTGGTCGACGACGACGAGACGGCCCACGAGATCGCCTCCGAGGCCTTCACCCGGTTGTGGGCGCGCTGGACGAACGTGGACGAGCCGCGCGGCTTCCTCTACGTCACGGCCGCCAACATCGTGCGCGACCACTGGCGGAAGGTGGAGCGCGAACGCCGGGCCATGCGGCGCGCCACCGCGGAGGTCGTCGTCGACGGGCAGGGCGAGGGACGCGACGGGCAGACCGACCCCTCGGTGCGGATGCTCGTCCAGTCGCTGCCCGAGCGGCTGCGGGTGCCGATCCTGCTGTACTACTACGCCGACATGCCGGTCCGGGAGGTGGCGGCGGCGACGGGACGGAAGGAAGGAACCGTGAAGGCCGACCTGCACGCGGCCAGGGAGATGCTGCGAGCCGGACTGAGGAGAAGCCTTGATCACACCCATTGAGGGCCCGGGCGAGGAACGCGACGCCGAGCTGGACGCCCTGCTGGGGCCCGGCACGGTCCTCCTCGGACCGCCGCCCGGCCGCTTCCGCGAGGTGCGCCGCGCGGCTGTGCGGCGCAAGTTGCTGCGGACGGCCGCGGGAGCCGGGGTGTCGCTGGCGGTGGCGGCGGTCGTCGCCGTGCCGCTGCACCTGATGTCCGCCCCCGCGCAGGGCCCGGCGGTCGGCCCGACCGTGCCCGCGGTGTCCGTCCCCCCGGCGGCCGACCCGCCGCCCTCGCCGCGCCCGTCGACGGCCCCCGCCCCGGAAACGTCCGGGACCCCCCGCCCGGACCGCCGCACGGGGCCCTCCGTCGCCCCCGACGCGCGCCGCTCCTCTTCCTCCGCCCGCCAGTCCGACACGGTCACGGCCACCCCGCTCGGCGAACCCGGGGAGGACACCCCGGCCGTCCCCCGGCGCTGACCGGCCCGGCGCGCGTCCGATTCGTTCAAGACGGGCCGGACGGGGCGCGCCTACGGTGGCGGCATGACTCTTCGTTTCGATGTCGTCGAGATCGTCGTGGCCGACATGGCCGCCTCGCTGGCCTTCTACCGCAGGCTGGGGCTGGAGATCCCCGCCGGGGCGGAGGCGGAACCGCACGTGGAGACCGCGCTGCCCGGGGGGCTGCGGATGGCGTGGGACACGGTGGAGATGGTCCGCTCCTTCGACTCCGCGTGGGAGCCGCCGCAGGGCGGTCACCGGATGGCGCTGGCCTTCGTGTGTGAGCGCCCGGAGGAGGTGGACACGACGTTCGCCGAACTGACCGGGGCCGGGTACGCGGGACATCTGAAGCCCTTCGACGCGCCGTGGGGAATGCGGTACGCCGTGGTCCTGGACCCCGACGGGAACCCGGTCGACCTCTTCGCAAGGTTCTCCTAGCGGGGTACCTGCGAGTGGGTGGGCGCCGAGGGGCGAGGCCGGTGGGTGGGTGGGTGGGTGGGTGCGGGTTCGTCTCGCGCCCTGCGGGCGCACAGCGGCTGGCTGCGGCGGGGAGGGTGGGGGCCGGGGCTTGTCGGCGGTGTGCGGGTGGGTGCGTGGCTGGGGTTCAGGCGCCGGAGCGGAGTGCCTTTCCGCTGGCCTGGGTCTCGTTGCCGTCCGCGGGTATAGATGGCCGCTTCCACGCCTACTGCCGGTGGTGGGCGCGCCCGCCGTAACCCGCGACTGCGGGTATTTCGGGGTGCTGCCGAGCGATCGGAACGACATCGGGCCCGCTTTCGGCGGTATGGACGTCGAAACAGAGCCCGATCTTTGAGCCGGGCGAGATCGGGCTCGCTTTCCGCGGTATAGCCGTCGAAACAGAGCCCGATCTTCGGATCGGGGAATTACCCGCAGACGCCGGTTACGGCGGGCGCGCCACCCACGGACCGTGGGCGTGGCCACCGGCCATCTGCACCCGCGGACGGCAACGAGACCCGAGCCAGACGAACAACCAGCCCCGCTCCGGCGCCTGAACCCCAACCGACCACCGAGCCGCACACCGCCGACCGGCCCCGGACCGCCACCCTCCCACCCGCAGCCGGCATCTTTGCGCCCGAAGGGCGCGAGACGGCGCGACAGCCAAGAACCGGCGCACCGCCACCACCCACCGGCACCTAGAGCAGTTCGCCGAGCGGAACCCCGGCGAGGGCCCGGACGTCGCGGGCGAGATGGGCCTGGTCGGCGTAGCCCGCGTGGGCGGCGACATCGGCGAAGGCGCGGCCGCCCCGGGCCAGGGCCAGTGCCCGCTGGAGGCGCAGGATGCGGGCGAGGGTCTTCGGCCCGTAGCCGAAGGCGTCCAGGCAGCGGCGGTGGAGCTGGCGTTCGCTGAGCCCGGTGTCCTCGGCGACGGCACCGACGCGAGCCCCGGCCGCGAGGCTCGCGGCGACCTCCGGGCCCCACGGGGACGACGCGCGCCGGTCGGCACGGGAGAGCACCACGGACTCCAGGACGGCGCCGGGGTCGGCGGCGGCGGCGACGCGCTCGGTGAGCCGGCGGGCCTCGGCGCCGGGCCACAGCGCGTCCAGCGGCACGCGGCGGTCGCGCAGTTCGTGCGCGGGCGGTCCGAACACGGCGGGTCCGACGCCGGGGGCGAAGCGCAGCCCCGCGTACCGGGTGCCGGGCGGGCTGCCGGAGAGGTGGGCGGTGGTGTCGGGCCCCGCCGCGAACAGCCCGGTGTCCTCGCCCCAGATCAGGTCGATGCAGCCGTCGGGCAGCACGCGGGCGGTGCCGGCGCCCGCTGTCCTCGTCCACAGCACGGCGCCGGGCACGGCCGAGGTCCGTTCCCGGTACACCGCTCCAGCATGGCACCGGCCACCGACACACCGCGCCGGGTCCGTGCCCGGTCCGGCCCGGGCCGCGTCAGTCGCGGGGCTGCTTGCCGCCGTCCTTGCCCGGGGGGCGGCGGCCGCGCAGCCGGGACCGTACGTCGTCCGGGGGCAGGAAGCCCGCCCAGCGCTCGGGGAATTCGGCGGGCGGGTCCTCCGGGCCGACCTCGTCGTCCGGGCCGGACTCGAACGCGGCGCGCCGGGCGGCGGCCTCGGCGACGAGGTCGGCGGCGGCGCGTTCCCTGGCCCGGGCGTTCTCCTCGCGGGCGGCCGCGGTCTCGATCGAGGGCCACACCCGGTCGATGGCCGCGTTGACGGCCGCGCCGACGAGCACCGCGAAGGCCGACACGAAGATCCACAGCAGCACGGCGACGGGCGCGGCCAGGGAGCCGTAGATGGTGGGGCCCTCGACGGTCTGGGTGAGGTAGATGCGCAGCACGAAGCTGCCCAGGACCCACATCAGCAGGGCGACGGCCGCCCCGGGCATGTCCTCGTACCAGGGCGACCGCACCGGTACCGAGACGTGGTACAGCGTGGTGAGGAAGGCGATCGACAGCAGGAGGACGACCGGCCAGTACAGTATCCGGATCACGGCCTCGCTCCACGGCAGGAGCGCCACCACGGCGTCCGGCCCGACGACCAACAGCGGCATGACGACGGCGCCGATCACCAGGGCGACGATGTAGAGCAGCAGGGCCAGCAGCCGCGTCTTGACGATGCCGCGCCTGCCCTCCAGCCCGTACATGATCGTGATCGTGTCCACGAAGACGTTCAGGGCGCGCGATCCGGACCACAGGGCGATGACGAAGCCGATGGAGATCACGTCGGGCCGCCCGCCGCCGAAGACGTCGTCGACCAGCGGCCGCATCAGCTGGTCGACGCCCTTGTCGGACAGGACGGTCGCGGCGGCCGTGAGGATGTTGCCCCGGATGTTGTCGATGGTGTCGGTGCCGATGATCCCGTCGACGTAGCCGATGGCGCCGACGAGGCTCAGCAGCAGCGGCGGCAGGGAGAGCAGCACGAAGAAGGCGGCTTCGGCGGCGAGTCCGGTGACGCGGTACTCCATGCAGGAGTCGACCGTGTCCTTGAGCAGCAGCCAGCCGACCTTGCGCTTGGACACGTTCCGGTAGAGGGCCTGCGCCCGGTGGAGACGGCCGCGCCTGGGCCCCTCGGGTGTTTCGTCTGCTGCCTGCACGCGCCTACCGTAACTGGCATGAGTCCCCCCACACACACCGTGACCAACCAGCCTCCGCCCCTGGTCGGGTATGACGTGTACGCCGCCGACGCCGCCCTGGTGGAGGGGGTGGAACGGCACGTGGCGCCCGGTCTCCGCGAGGAGGTCCACCGGGAGCTGGGCGACATCGGCCGGGTGGCGGGTTCGGCGCAGGCGCGGGGGTGGGCGGAGGCGGCCGACACCCACCGGCCGGTGCTGCGCACCCACGACCGGTACGGGAACCGGATCGACGAGGTCGAGTTCCACCCGGCGTGGCACCGGCTGCTGGGGCGGGCGGTCTCGTCCGGGCTGACCGACGCGTGGTCACGGCCCGGCGGTCACCTGCGGCGCGGGGCGGGTTTCCTGGTGTGGTCCCAGGCGGAGGCCGGGCACGGCTGCCCGGTGTCGATGACGCACGCGGCGGTGCCGGCGCTGCGCGTCGACCCGGTGCTGGCCGCGGAGTGGGAGCCCCGGCTGGGGTCGCGGGTGTACGACCCCGGTCTGGTGGCGCCGGGGCGCAAGCCCGGGGCGCTGTTCGGCATGGGGATGACCGAGAAGCAGGGCGGTTCGGACGTACGGGCCAACACCACGCGCGCGGAGCCGCTGGCGGAGGAGGGCACCTACCTGCTCACCGGCCACAAGTGGTTCTGCTCGGCGCCGATGTCGGACGCCTTCCTGGTGCTGGCGCAGGCGCCCGGCGGGCTGACCTGCTTCCTGCTGCCGAGGGTGCTGCCGGACGGCTCGCGCAACGTCTTCCTGATCCAGCGGCTCAAGGACAAGCTGGGCAACCGTTCCAACGCCTCGGCGGAGGTGGAGTTCGACGGCACGTGGGCGCGCCGGGTCGGCGAGGAGGGGCGCGGGGTCGCGACGATCATCGAGATGGTGGCGGCCACCCGGCTGGACTGCGCGACCGGTTCGGCGGCGCTGATGCGGCAGGCGGTGGCGCAGGCGGTGCACCACGCCGGGCACCGCAGCGCGTTCGGCGGGCTGCTGGCCGACAAGCCGCTGATGCGCAACGTCCTGGCGGACCTGGCGCTGGAGTCGGAGGCGGCCACCACGACCGTGCTGCGGCTGGCGGCCGCCTACGACGCGGACGACGAGCAGGAGCGGCACCTGCGGCGGCTGGCGGTGGCGGTCTCCAAGTACTGGATCACCAAGCGCTGCCCGCCGCTGGTGGCGGAGGCGCTGGAGTGCCTGGGCGGCAACGGCTACGTGGAGGAGTCGGGGATGCCGCGGCTGTTCCGGGAGTCGCCGCTGAACTCGGTGTGGGAGGGCTCGGGCAACGTCCAGGCCCTGGACGTACTGCGGGTGCTGCAGCGGGAACCGGCGGCGCTGAACGCGTTCCTGGGCGAGATCGGCCTGGCGCGGGGCGCGGACCACCGGCTGGACGGCGCGATCAAGTCGCTGCTGACGGAACTGGCGGATCTCGAGGGCGTCGAGGCGCGGGCACGCCGGGTGGTGGAGCGCATGGCGCTGGTGCTGCAGGGCTCGTTGCTGGTGCGGTTCGCGCCGGTGGAGGTCTCGGACGCGTTCTGCGCCTCGCGGCTCGGCGGGGACTGGGGGGCGACCTTCGGGACGCTGCCGCGCGGCCTGGACCTGGCGGCGGTCGTCGAGCGGGCGCGCCCGCGGGTGTGAGGGCCGGGCGGGTGCGGCGGCGGTCCGTCCCACGGTCCCGACGGAAGGACCGGGACCCAGGGGAAACGTTCCGCCGCCGCGCCGCACTGAGGGTGGTGCCGCGCCGACTCGGCACCACCCCCGGTCTCGCCTCACCGTCGTACGGATTCAGGGTTCCGTACGAGTAGCGTGATGCGCCGTCACTGTCCGTCGAATGCGCGCATATTCGCAACCGTTGCAGACAGTTGCAAGGTATTGGCCGGATATCCCACCGGAGGGACCGGCCCGACGGCACCATATGCACATGGTGTGGCAGCGAAGAAACGTCGCTGCCACTGCCGGGGCGCACAAAGCGCGGCGCACACGGACGCGGGGAGCACCATGAGCCAGGTTCCGATCGACGCACGGTCGTTGTCGGTCCAGTCCGTCCAGGAACCGCGTCGTTCCGCCCGGCTGCTGGCCGGCATGCGGGACGCCGCGCTGGGCGGCGGGTCGGGTGGCACGCAGGCCAGACCGGTCATCGAGGACTCCTGGCGGCGTGCGCTGCACCTCGGCGTCGATCCCGACAGCGGCAGTCAGACCGGCATGCTGACCGCCGACGAGATCGAGGTGCGCCGGCGCCGCACCCCGCTGGGCGAGGTGCTGCCCGCGCTGCGCGACGGCCTGGTATCGGTCGCCGACGAGGCCCGGCACATCATGGTGGTCACCGACCCCGAGGGCCGGGTGCTGTGGCGGGACGGCAGCCTGGCCGTCCGCAGGAGCGCGGACCGGCTCGGCTTCGCGGAGGGCGCCTCGTGGTCGGAGGAGGCCGTCGGCACCAACGCGATCGGCACCGCCCTGGTCACCGGGCGGCCGATGCAGGTGCACTCCTCGGAGCACTTCGTGCGGGTGCACCACCAGTGGACCTGCGCCGCCGCTCCGCTCCACGACCCGCGCGACGGACGGCTGCTGGGCGCGGTGGACGTCAGCGGGCCCGCGGCCGGCATGCACCCCGCGGTGCTGTCACTGGTGACCGCGGTGACCAAGGTCGCCGAGGCGGAACTGCGCAGCCTGCACTGGGCGACCGTGGACCGGCTGCGCTCGGTCGCCGCCCCGCTGCTGGCCCGGATGCAGGGCCGCGCGGCGGTCGTCGACCCCAACGGCTGGACGGCGGCCGTGACCGGGATGCCGCCGGTGGAGCGGATCACGCTGCCCGCCGCGCCGAGCGCCGGGCGCACCTGGGTGCCCGCGCTGGGCACCTGCACCCTGGAGCCGCTGCCGGGCGGCTGGCTGGTGCGGGTCGCCGCGCCGGAGGACGAGGTGCCCGCGTCCGGGCACGTGGTGCTGGACCTCGCCCGTCCCCGCACGTGGACGGTGAGCGTCTCCGGCGCGGGCGGCGGCTGGTCGCAGGAGCTCAGCCCGCGCCACGCCGAACTGCTCTTCGTGCTGGCCCTGCACCGGGACGGCCGCAGCGCCGCGGAGCTGGCCGGCGACCTGTTCGGCGACCCCTCGCGCACGGTGACGGTGCGGGCCGAGATGTCCCGGCTGCGCCGCACCCTGGCCGGGGTGCTCGGCCACCGTCCCTACCGCTTCGCCGACGGCGTCGAGGTCGAGGTGGTGCGCCCCGCCCACCCCGCGGACCTGCTGCCGCACTCGACGGCGCCGGCGGTGCGCGCGGCGCGCTTCGGGGAGTGAGGCCCGGACCCGGACGGGCGGCGGCAGCGAGCCGGGGACCCGCCGGGCCCGCGAGGCCGCAGAATGTGGCGCATGAGCACTAGCGTCACGGTGACCACGTGGTCCCTGGAGCAGACCTCCCACGCCGACCTGCGGCCCTCCCTGGAGCCGGACCCCGCGGCCGCGGGCGTCCGCATCGCGCGGGCCGAGGTGCCGTCCCCGGAGTTCAGCCGCTTCCTCTACACCTCGGTGGGCGCGGACTGCGCCTGGACGGACCGGTTGCCGTGGTCGTACGAGCAGTGGCGGTCCTTCCTGGAGCGCCCGGGCGTCGAGACGTGGGTGGCGTACGACCGGGACACCCCGGCCGGTTACATCGAACTGGACCCGCAGGACGACGGCCAGGTCGAGATCGCGTACTTCGGGCTGCTGCCCGCCTTCCGGGGGCGGCGGATCGGCGGGCACCTGCTGTCCGTCGGCATCGCCCGCGCCTGGGACCTGGCGGACCGCCTGCCGGACCGCGCCCCCACCAAGCGGGTGTGGGTGCACACCTGCAGCCTGGACGGGCCGCACGCGCTCGCCAACTACGAGAGGCGCGGCTTCCGCATCTTCCGCACCGAGACGGGGGAAGAGGAGGAGAGGCCCGTGACCGGGCCCTGGCCCGGAGCCCGGTAGGGACCGGCCGGAGGGAAGGGGCGGGCATGGACGTCGTCGGGGTCGGGGCACTCAACCTGGACCTCATCACCGGGGCGTCCGCCCTGAACGGCGGCCCGGTGCTGGCCCGGCTGGGCGCGCACATGCGGCTGCGGTACCCGCCGGAGAGCGGCGGCGAGCGCATGGTCGACGAGCGCGCGGTGCGGGCCGGGCTGGAGTGGCTGCGGGACGAGGGGGTGCCGTTGACGCCGGAGCCGGGCGGCTCGGCGTTCAACACCCTCCACGCCCTGGGCCGCCTGGGCCGCGGGCTGCGGCTCGGCTACGTGGGCGTCGCGGGCCGCGACCCGCTGGGGGCTGCCGGCCCGCTGGCGGTCCTCGACGGGCTCGGCATCGACCGGCGGCTGGTGGCCCGGGACCCGGACCAGCTGTGCGGGATCTGCCTGTCCGTGCACGACGGCGGGGAGCGCACCCTGCTGACCCACACCGGGGCCAACACGCGGATCGCCGTCCACGTGCGGGAGCGCTTCGAGGAGATCGCCGGCTACCTGGCGGCGTCCCGGGCGGTCCACGTCACCTCCTTCCTGGATCCGGACGGCGGGGCGGCGCTGCACCGGCTGCTGGTGGAGGTGCGGCGGCGTTCACCGAGGACGCTGATCAGCTTCGACCCGGGCCACGCCTGGTCGGCGGAGCCGACGGCCGATGTGCTGGCCATGGCGGCGATGAGCGACTACCTGCTGGTCAACGGGCGGGAGTTCGAGCGGCTGGGCCGTGTGCGGACGCGGCGGGAGGGCGCGGCCGTGGTGAAGTACCCGGACCGGGTGGAGGTGCACCGGCCGGGCACCGTGGAGCGCTACGCGCACCGGCCGCTGCCCGACGGCGAGGTCGAGGACGCGACCGGGGCGGGCGACGTCTTCGCGGCGGGGCTGCTGGCGGCCCTGGTCGCGGGCCGTACGCTGCTCGGCACCGGCGTGCGGCTGGGTTCCGCGCTGGCGGGCCACAAGCTGCGGCACGTGGGGACCGGGGGGCACGGTGGATTCCGGGCCATCGCGGCGGATTTCCTGCGCCCGGTGACCCCTGTCAGGTGACGGACAACTCGGGCGTCTCGACATGCGGGATGATCGCGTCCACCATATGGATAACGGTGGACTGGCCCGAGATGCGCGTGACACGCTTTCGACATGTCTCGCACTGGAATCGCCTTGGTAGGTCGGCTGCACGTCGATCTCGGACGCATGTCCAGCGCCATCTGTCAGGCGTGCTGAGCACTCGCCGCCGTCCCGTTCAGGACTGATCCGGCCGTCCCCGGTCTCGCGGGCGCAATGACGCGCCCACGCCCTGCGCCCTTCCCGGCGTTCCGGCGTACCCGCAGGCCAAGGGGACCATTTGCGCTACGACCGACTCTTTCCAGCCTGCCAGAAGGACTGCATCGCCATGGCATCCACCCCTGACCAGCCGAACGCCGCCGCGCCGCGCCGCAAGGTGAGCCGCCACCGCGGCGAGGGCCAGTGGGCGGTCGGTCACATGACGCCGCTCAACGCCAACGAGCAGTTCAAGCGGGACGACGACGGTCTCAACGTGCGGACACGCATTGAGACGATCTACCGCTACGGCGGCTTCGACGCGATCGACGGCGCCGACCTGCGCGGCCGCATGCGCTGGTGGGGCCTCTACACCCAGCGCAAGCCCGGGATCGACGGCGGGAAGACCGCGATCCTGGAACCGGAGGAGCTGGACGACAAGTTCTTCATGCTCCGGATCCGCGTCGACGGCGGCCGGCTCACCACGGAGCAGCTGCGGGTCATCGGCGAGGTCTCCCAGGAGTTCGCCCGCGGCACCGCCGACATCACCGACCGGCAGAACATCCAGCTGCACTGGATCCGCATCGAGGACGTCGCCGAGATCTGGGAGCGGCTGGAGGCCGTGGGCCTGTCCACCACCGAGGCGTGCGGCGACACCCCGCGCGTCATCCTCGGCTCGCCGGTCGCCGGGATCGCCGAGGACGAGATCGTCGACGGCACGTGGGCCGTGGACGAGGCGCACCGCCGCATCGTCGGCAACAAGGAGTTCTCGAACCTGCCGCGTAAGTTCAAGTCGGCGATCTCCGGCTCTCCGCTGCTGGACGTGGCCCACGAGATCAACGACGTCGCCTTCGTCGGCGTCCGCCACCCCGAGCACGGCCCGGGCTTCGACGTGTGGGTCGGCGGCGGCCTGTCCACCAACCCGAAGATCGGCGTCCGGCTGGGCGCGTGGGTGCCGCTGGAGGAGGTCCCGGACGTCTTCGAGGGCGTCATCTCCATCTTCCGCGACTACGGCTACCGGCGGCTGCGCAACCGCGCGCGGCTGAAGTTCCTGGTCGCCGACTGGGGCGCGGAGAAGTTCCGGCAGGTGCTCCAGGACGAGTACCTGGGGCGGAAGCTCGCCGACGGCCCCGCCCCCGACCAGCCGGTCGAGCGCTGGCGGGACCACGTGGGCGTGCACCGCCAGAAGGACGGCCGCTTCTACGTCGGTTTCGCGCCGCGCGTCGGCCGGGTGGACGGCGCCACCCTCAGCAAGATCGCGGAGCTGGCGGAGGCGCACGGCTCCGGGCGTCTGCGGACGACCGTCGAGCAGAAGATGATCGTGCTGGACGTCGAGCAGGACCAGGTCGACTCGCTCGTCTCGGGCCTGGAGGCACTGGACCTGCAGGTGCGGCCCTCCCCGTTCCGGCGCGGCACGATGGCCTGCACCGGCATCGAGTTCTGCAAGCTGGCGATCGTCGAGACCAAGGCGCGCGGCTCCTCGCTGATCGACGAACTCGAGCGCCGGCTCCCGGAGTTCGACGAGCCGATCACGATCAACATCAACGGCTGCCCCAACGCCTGCGCCCGCATCCAGGTCGCCGACATCGGCCTCAAGGGCCAGCTGGTGCTGGACGACGAGGGCCGTCAGGTGGAGGGCTACCAGGTGCACCTGGGCGGCGCGCTGGGCCTGGAGGCCGGTTTCGGCCGCAAGGTCCGCGGCCTGAAGGTCACCGCGGACGAACTGCCCGACTACGTCGAGCGCGTCCTGAAGCGCTTCCAGGACGGGCGGGCGGAAGGCGAGCGCTTCGCACAGTGGGTGACCCGGGCGGACGAGGAGGCGCTGTCGTGAGCGAGCGTGCCGCGCCCTTCCACTGCCCCTACTGCGGTGAGGAGGACCTGCACCCGGCGGAGCAGGGCCACGGCGCCTGGGAGTGCCGGGCCTGCAACCGCGCGTTCCAGCTGAAGTTCCTGGGCCTGCTGGCCCGGGGGCTGCGGACCGACACCCGTGAGGGAGGCCCTTCGTGAGCACCGTGCAGCGGCACACCGCGGACGAACTGCGGACGCTGGCCGAGCAGGCGGGACGCGACCTGGAGGACGCCCCGGCGCTGGACATCCTGCGCTGGGCCACCGGCACCTTCGGCTCCCGGTTCTGCGTCACCTCCTCGATGGAGGACGCGGTCGTGGCGCACCTGGCCGCACGCGCCGCCCCGGGCGTCGACGTCGTCTTCCTCGACACCGGCTACCACTTCCCCGAGACCATCGGGACCCGCGACGCGGTCGCGGCCGTCATGGACGTACGGGTCATCACGCTGACGCCGCGTCGGACGGTGGCCGAGCAGGACGCCGAGCACGGGCCCCGGCTCCACGACCGCGACCCCGACCTGTGCTGCGCGCTGCGGAAGGTCGAGCCGCTGGAGGAGGGACTGACCGGCTACGACGCCTGGGCGACCGGACTGCGCCGCGACGAGTCCCCGACCCGGGCGGACACCCCGGTCGTCGGCTGGGACGCCCGGCGCGGAAAGGTCAAAGTTTCCCCCATCGCCCGCTGGACGCAAGACGACGTGGACTCCTACGTCGCCGATCACGGGGTACTCACGAATCCGTTGCTCATGGACGGCTACGCCTCGGTCGGCTGCGCCCCCTGCACCCGCCGGGTGCAGGCGGGCGAGGACGCCCGGGCCGGCCGGTGGGCGGGCCGGGCGAAGACCGAGTGCGGGCTGCACGGCTGATGACGACGGAACGGACCTCCCGGGAGGGGCGGATGAGCGTGACGGACGCGGGCGCCACGGTGTGGCTCACCGGTCTGCCGAGTGCGGGCAAGACCACGATCGCGCGGGCGCTTGCCGCGCGGCTGCGCGGTGACGGGCGCCGGGTCGAGGTCCTGGACGGGGACGAGATCCGCGAGTTCCTCTCCGCCGGCCTCGGCTTCGGCCGCGAGGACCGGCACACCAACGTGCAGCGCATCGGCTTCGTGGCGGAACTGCTCGCCTCCCACGGCGTCACCGTGCTCGTCCCGGTCATCGCGCCGTACGCCGACAGCCGGGAGGTCGTCCGCAAGCGCCACGAGGCGCGCGGCACGACGTACCTGGAGGTGCACGTCGCCACCCCCGTGGAGGTCTGCTCCACGCGTGACGTGAAGGGCCTGTACGCCAAGCAGGCCGCGGGCGAGATATCGGGGCTGACCGGTGTCGACGACCCGTACGAGGCGCCCGAGACCCCCGACCTGCGGATCGAGACCCAGGACCACACCGTCGAGGACTCGGCGGCGCTGGTCGACGCGCTTCTCGTGGAGAGGGGACTGGCGTGAACCGTGGACACCTCCCGGCGGCCCGGGCGGCAGGCGCGGCCGGACGAGCGAGCGGACCGAGTGAGAGGGGAACGGCATGACCACGGTCGTCGCCGTCGACGAGAGCACCGCGAACCCCTTCGCGCTGTCGCACCTGGACGCGCTGGAGTCGGAGGCGGTGCACATCTTCCGCGAGGTCGCGGGCGAGTTCGAGCGGCCGGTGATCCTCTTCTCCGGCGGCAAGGACTCCATCGTCATGCTCCACCTGGCGCTGAAGGCCTTCGCCCCCGCGGCGGTCCCCTTCTCGCTGCTGCACGTCGACACGGGCCACAACTTCCCCGAGGTGCTGGAGTACCGGGACCGCACCGTTGCGGAGCACTCGCTGCGGCTGCACGTCGCCTCGGTGCAGGACTACATCGACGACGGCCGGCTGCGCGAGCGCCCCGACGGCACCCGCAACCCGTTGCAGACGGTGCCGCTCACCGAGGCCATCCAGGAGCACCGCTTCGACGCGGTCTTCGGCGGCGGCCGCCGCGACGAGGAGAAGGCCCGGGCCAAGGAGCGGGTGTTCTCGCTGCGCGACGAGTTCTCCCAGTGGGACCCGCGGCGCCAGCGCCCCGAGCTGTGGCAGCTCTACAACGGCCGGCACGCCCCCGGTGAGCACGTGCGCGTCTTCCCGCTGTCCAACTGGACCGAGCTGGACGTGTGGCAGTACATCGCCCGCGAGGGCATCGAGCTGCCGGAGATCTACTACGCCCACGAGCGCGAGGTGTTCCGGCGCAGCGGCATGTGGCTGACCGCGGGCGACTGGGGCGGCCCGAAGGACGGCGAGACGGTGGAGACCCGGCTGGTCCGCTACCGCACGGTGGGCGACATGTCGTGCACCGGGGCGGTGGACTCCGACGCCGCCGGCATCGACGCCGTCATCGCCGAGATCGCCGCGTCCCGGCTCACCGAGCGCGGGGCCACCCGGGCCGACGACAAGCTCTCCGAGGCCGCGATGGAAGACCGCAAGCGCGAGGGGTACTTCTAGCCATGACCACCGGCACCACCGCCGAGCAGCTCTCGGCCACCTCCCTGCTGCGCTTCGCCACCGCGGGCTCGGTCGACGACGGCAAGTCCACCCTGGTCGGCCGGTTGCTGCACGACTCCAAGTCGGTGCTCGCCGACCAGTTGGAGGCCGTCGAGCTGGCCTCCGCGCGCCGCGGGCAGGACGCGCCGGACCTGGCGCTGCTCACCGACGGCCTGCGCGCCGAACGCGAGCAGGGCATCACCATCGACGTGGCGTACCGCTACTTCGCCACGCCGCGGCGGCGGTTCATCCTGGCGGACACGCCGGGGCACGTGCAGTACACGCGGAACATGGTGACGGGCGCCTCGACCGCCGAGCTCACCGTGATCCTGGTGGACGCCCGCAACGGCGTGGTGGAGCAGACCCGCCGGCACGCGGCGGTGGCCGCGCTGCTGCGGGTTCCGCACGTGGTGCTCGCGGTCAACAAGATGGACCTGGTCGACTGGTCGGAGCCGGTCTTCGCGACCGTCGCCGAGGAGTTCACCGCCTACGCGGCCTCGATCGGCGTCCCGGAGATCACCGCGATCCCCATCTCCGCCCTGGCCGGCGACAACGTCGTGACCCCGTCGGCGAACATGGACTGGTACGGCGGCCCCACGGTCCTGGAGCACCTGGAGACCGTCCCCGTCGGCAGCGACCCCGGCGGGCACCCGGCGCGCTTCCCCGTGCAGTACGTGATCCGCCCGCAGACCGCCGAGCACCCGGACTACCGCGGCTACGCGGGCCGGATCGCCTCGGGCGTGCTGCGCGTCGGCGACCCGGTGACGGTGCTGCCGTCCGGGCTGACCAGCACGATCAGCGGCATCGACCTGCTCGGCACCCCGGTCGACGTGGCGTGGGCGCCGCAATCGGTGACGCTGCTGCTCGCCGACGACCTGGACGTCTCGCGGGGCGACCTGATCGCGCCGTCCGCCGCCGCCCCGGCGACCACCCAGGACGTCGAGGCGACCGTGTGCCACCTGCACGAGCGTCCGCTGGCGGTCGGCGCCCGCGTCCTGCTCAAGCACAGCACGCGCACGGTCAAGGCGATCGTGAAGCGGCTCCCGTACCGGGTCGACCTGACCCGGGGCCTGGAGCACCAGGACGAGCCGGGCGAGTTCGGCGTCAACGACATCGGCACGGTGGTGCTGCGCACCTCGGAGCCGCTGCCGCTCGACGCGTACGCCGACTCCCGGCTCACCGGCTCCTTCCTGCTGATCGACCCGGCGGACGGCACCACGCTGACCGCCGGCATGGCGGGCGAGGCCTTCGCCGTCCGTACCGCCACGGCCGCCGCGGACGCGGCCGGTGACGAGGAGGGGTGGGACTTCTGATGGCGTTCGACGACGCCTTCGCGGGATTCGCCAAGGAGGGCGGTCGGGTCGGCAGCGGCTGTCTGGGCAGCGGCACGGGCGGTGTGACGCGATGTGCGCGCTGACCCCGCCCGAGCACCGTACCCGCGCCGCGCAGGCGGCACCGCACCACCGACATCCAGACAGCCACCACCCCGGCGCGCCCTAGAGGGCGCGAGCCGGGGCCACCGAGAGGACCACCTCCCGTGACTGCCGATCGCACCACCGCCCCGAGAACGTCCGCCCGTCGCCGCCTCATGGCGGGCGCCGTCCTTCTGCCGCTGCTGGCCCTCGCCGCCTGCGGCTACGGCTCCGAGAAGAAGGACGACACCACCAACGCGGCCGCGAGCAGCGGCACCAGCAAGAAGCTGTCCGCCTCGACGGTGAAGATCGGCTACTTCGCGAACCTCACCCACGCCACCCCGCTGGTGGGTCTGAAGGAGGGCTTCTTCGCGGACGAACTGGGCTCGGGCACCACGATCAAGGAGTCGGTGTTCAACGCCGGGCCCGCCGAGATCGAGGCCCTCAACGCCGGTTCCATCGACATCGGCTGGATCGGCCCCTCCCCGGCGGTCAACGGCTGGACGAAGTCCGGCGGCAAGAGCCTGAAGATCATCTCCGGTTCGGCCTCCGGCGGCGTCAAGCTGGTCGTCAACCCGGACAAGATCAAGTCCCTGAAGGACGTCAAGGGCAAGAAGATCGCCACCCCGCAGCTCGGCAACACCCAGGACGTGGCGTTCCTCAACTGGATCAACGAGCAGGGCTGGAAGGTCGACGCCACCAGCGGCAAGGGCGACGTCTCCGTGGTCCGCACGGACAACAAGGTGACGCCCGACGCCTACAAGACCGGGTCGATCGACGGCGCCTGGGTCCCCGAGCCCACCGCGTCCAAGCTGGTCGCCGAGGGCGCGAAGGTGCTCCTGGACGAGCGCGACCTGTGGCCGGACAAGAAGTTCGTCATCACCAACGTGATCGTCTCCCAGGCGTTCCTCACGGCCCACCCGGACGTCGTCGAGGCCGTCCTGCGCGGCTCGGTGAAGACCAACGCCTGGATCAACGCCAACCCGGACAAGGCGAAGGCCGACGCCAACGCCCAACTGGAGAAGCTCTCCGGGAAGCCGCTGCCCGCCGACGTCATCGACCCGGCGTGGCAGAGCATCCAGGTCATCGACGACCCGCTGGCGTCCACGCTGCAGACCGAGGCCGACCACGCCGTCACCGCCGGCCTGCTGGAGAAGCCCTCCCTCAAGGGGATCTACGACCTGTCGCTCCTCAACAAGGTCCTCAAGGGCGAGGGCAAGACCGGGATCGACGACGCCGGTCTCGGCGGCTGAACCCCGGCAGCACCCGATGAAGCCCGCAGCCCCAGCCCCCAGGAGGTGACGCCATGGCCACCGCACTCACCAACCAGCCCGCCGTGACGGTCGAAGCGGCCCCGTACGCCGCACGGCTCGAGCACGTCTCGAAGTCCTTCGGCCGTCCCGGTGCGGAGACGCACGTGCTGGACGACATCAGCATCGACGTCGCCCCCGGCGAGTTCGTCTGCCTCCTGGGGGCCTCGGGCTGCGGCAAGTCCACACTGCTCAACCTGGTCGCGGGCCTCGACCGGCCGACCGCCGGGGGCATCGAGACCCCCGGCGGCCGCCCGGCCCTGATGTTCCAGGAGCACGCCCTGTTCCCGTGGCTCACCGCGGGCAGGAACATCGAACTCGCCCTGCGCATGCGCGGCGTGCCGCGCGCCGAGCGGCGCCCGGAGGCCGAGCGCCTGCTGGAGCTCGTCCGCCTGAAGGGCTCGTACGGCAAGCGGGTGCACGAACTGTCCGGCGGCATGCGGCAGCGCGTCGCGCTCGCCCGGGCCCTGGCCCAGGACAGCCAGCTGCTGCTGATGGACGAGCCGTTCGCGGCCCTCGACGCCATCACCCGCGACGTCCTCCACGAGGAACTCACCCGCATCTGGGCCGAGACCCGCCTGTCGGTGCTCTTCGTGACCCACAACGTCCGCGAGGCGGTGCGGCTCGCGCAGCGGGTCGTGCTGCTCTCCTCGCGGCCGGGACGGATCGCCCGGGAGTGGACGGTCGGCATCCCGCAGCCGCGCCGCATCGAGGACTCGGCGGTCGCCGAGCTCTCCGTGGAGATCACCGAACACCTCCGGGGGGAGATCCGCCGACATGGCCAGCACTGACACGAAGGCGCACAGCGGGCACGGCGGGGACCTCGCGGGGCTCGAGGCCGGCCTCGACGCCCTGGAGACGCGCTCGGCCGCGCGGGTGCCGCTGGCCCGCACGCTGCTGCAGAAGGCCGTTCCGCCGCTCGTCGCCATCGCCCTGGTGCTGGTGGTGTGGCAGCTCGCCTACCACTTCGAGGTCAAGCCGCACTACCAGCTGCCCAGTCCGGCGGAGGTCGGACGCGCGCTGCAGGACAAGTGGCTCGACGGCACCCTCCTCGGGTACGTCTGGACCAGCCTGTCGCGCGGCGCGCTGGGCTTCGTGGCCTCCGTCGCGATCGGCACGCCGCTCGGCCTGCTCGTGGCGCGGGTCCGGGTGGTACGGGCCGCGATCGGGCCGATCCTGTCGGGCCTGCAGTCCCTGCCGTCGGTGGCGTGGGTGCCCGCGTCGATCATCTGGTTCGGCCTCTCGGACGCCACGATCTACTGCGTGGTGCTGCTGGGAGCGGTGCCCTCGATCGCCAACGGGCTGGTCGCGGGCGTCGACCAGATCCCGCCGCTGTTCCTGCGGGCCGGCCGCACGATCGGCGCCACCGGTGTCCACGGGGTGCGGCACGTGCTGCTGCCCGCCGCCCTGCCGGGCTACCTCGCCGGCCTCAAGCAGGGCTGGGCCTTCTCCTGGCGCTCCCTGATGGCCGCCGAGCTCATCGCCACCTCCCCCGACCTCGGCGTGGGCCTGGGCCAGTTGCTGGAGCAGGGGCGCGAACTGTCCGACATGCCGAGCGTGCTGGCCGCGATCCTGCTGATCCTGGTCGTCGGCATCGGCATCGAACTGCTGGTGTTCGCGCCGCTGGAGCGCACGGTGCTCCGCAGCCGCGGCCTGTTCGCACGGGGCTGACCATGACCGCGCAGCCCGTCCTCCTCGTCATCGCCCACGGCAGCCGCGACCCGCGGCACGCCGCGACCGTCCACGCCCTGACCGGGCGGGTCCGCGCGGCCCGTCCCGGACTGCGGGTGGAGACGGCCTTCCTCGACCACTGCGCGCCGAACGTGCCGCAGGTCGTGGACCGGCTGGCCGCGGAGGGCGTGCGCGACGTGGTGGCGTTGCCGCTGCTGCTGACCCGGGCCTTCCACGCCAAGGCGGACGTCCCCGCGGTGCTGCGCGAGGCCGCGGCGCGCCACGCCCGGATGCGCGTACGCCGGGCCGACGTGCTCGGGCCCTCACCGCTGCTGCTCGCCGCGCTGGAGCGGCGGCTGCGCGAGGCCGGGCTCGGGCCCGGCGACCGCCCCTCGACCGGGATCGTCCTGGCCTCGGCGGGCTCCTCCGACCCGGAGGCGATCGCAGTGATCGCAGAAATCGCGCGGGAGTGGCGGCGTACCGGTTGGTGCGCCGTGCGGCCTGCGTTCGCCTCCGCATCCCTTCCCACCACGGACGAGGCGGTGCGCGGACTGCGTGCCGAGGGCGTACGGCACGTCGCCGTCGCGCCGTACGTCATCGCGCCGGGCTTCCTGCCCGACCGCATCGCCCGTGGTGGCCTGGCCTCCGGGGCGGACGTCCTCGCCGGCGTCCTCGGCGACGCCCCGGAGGTCGCCCGCCTGCTGCTGCGCCGCTTCGACGAGGCACTCCAGCCGCGCCTGTCGCTGGCCCTGGCCTGAGGCGCGGGACCGCCGCCGTCCGGCCCCCGGACGGCGGCGGGACACGGCGTCAGGACACGGCGTCCGCCAGGCGTTCCACCTGGCCGGGGTCCGACGCCCAGCAGTAGAGCATCACTTCGTCGGCGCCGATGCCGCCGTAGCCGGCGACCGCGTCGCGGATCTGCTCCGGGGTGGTGAGCAGGCCCTCCGCGACACGGTCGGCGAACCCGCTGAAGGCGTAGTAGGCGCGGATGTTGTCGCGGGCCGCGGTGACCACCTCGTCGGGTCCGAGCGCGACGTTGGCCTGGGCGACGAGCCGCGGCCGGCCGGGCCGCGCGTACCGCTCCCAGCTGCGCTCCGCCTCGCGGAAGAGACGGTCCATCGACTTGGGCGGCATCCCCGCGCCGAGGAAGCCGTCGCCGTGGCGGCCGACCCTGTCGAGCGCCGCCGGGACGAAGCCGCCGAACAGCACCTCCGGCCCGCCCGGGGTCGCCGGGGCGGGTCCGACGGGCCCGGCCCCGTCGCCGTACGGGTCGCCCGCCCAGAGGCGGCGCAGCACGGCCAGCTGCTCGTCGAGCAGACGGCCGCGGCGGCGGAAGTCGGCACCGGCCGCACGGAAGTCGTCCTCGCGCGCGCCCACCCCGAGGCCGAGGGTGAAGCGGCCTCCGGAGAGGCGGTCGAGCGTGGCCGCCTGCTTGGCCAGGACGGCGCCGTCACGGAACGGGGAGATGAGCACCTCGGTCTGCAGCCGGATCCGGCGGGTCGCCCCGGCGAGCACGGCGAGGGTGACCAGGGGCTCGGGGTTGTCGTAGACGAGACGGTCGAGCAGGCCGAGACTGCTGAAGGGGCCGTCGTCGGCGCGGCGGGCCCAGGTCGTCAGCACGGCGGGGTCGTCGACGGGAAGGCCGAGACCGATCTTCATGGGAAACTCCTCGGGAAGGGCACGGACGTGTGGTGCCGCCCCTCCGTCGCCACGCACCTGCCGTGCGGGCCGCTCCCGTTCTGCGGCGTCCTTCAGGGGAGCGTGATCATCGAGTCCGTCCACCGTAACGCTCCGCCGCACGCAGCGGCGACTCATTTCCCCGTGTCGCGGCGGCCGCGACGCCACGGGCACGCACGGGTGCCGCGGACGTCCCCGGCGCTAGTAGTAGTGGCGCAGCGACGGCCACAGCCGCGACCAGGGTGCCTTCGGGGCGGCGCACAGGACGATCGCGGCGTGCTGCTCCTCGTTGTCGACTCCGTGGCCGTTGTCGACCCGGCCGACCTGCCGGCATCCGGTGAAGTGCCGTTCGATGCCGTCGGCGTCCTCCTGGCGGACCAGCAGCACGGGGCCCGTGGCGGAGTCGGGCGGCGGGCCCCAGTCGGCGAAGCTCATGTGCGCCGAGTACGGGGCGGGCAGGCCGCGGGCGGGGCCGTAGTGGGCCAGGGCGCCGGCCTCGCCGTAGTTCTGGGCGAGGACGACCGCGCGGGGCCGGTCGGCGGCGGGGACGCCCGACCAGGCGTCGGCGACGGCGTCGGCGAGCCGCGGCCAGCCGATCTGCTCGCCCTGCTCCTTGTTGACGGCGTTCACCGCGGACACCGCGCCCGGCGGGAGCACCGGCAGCGAGATCAGGGCGGTGACGACCGCCGTCACCGCGACGGCCGGCCACATGCCGCGCGGCCGGGAGACGGCCGTGACGCAACCCGCGGCGAGCAGGACGAGCAGCAGCGGCAGGCAGTAGTAGGCCTTGCCGCCGGAGGCGAGGACGACGACGGCCAGGAGCAGGTACGCCGGGGGGAACGCGCGCGCCCAGCGCAGCTCCGGATCGCGCCACAACCGCAGGCCGCCCGCGATCCACACCGGGACGAACACCGGTGAGAGGAAGACGATCTGCTGGGGCACGAACAGGACGCGGTTCTCGGCGCCGTCGTCACTGCTGATGCCGCCCGCGACGGTCAACTGGGGCCAGCCGTGCGCCGCCTGCCACCACAGGTTGGGGGCGGCCAGCGCCAGCGCGACGACGACTGCGGCCGGCGGCCACCAGCCGCGCAGCACGTCCCGGGGGCCGGTGGCGAGCAGCGCCGCGAGCAGGGCGAAGGCCAGCAGGGCGACCAGGTACTTGTTCTCCATGCCGATACCCAGCGCCGCGCCCACCGCGAGCCACAGGCGGCGGTCGCCGGTGCGCAGCAGCCGCAGCACGAGCCAGCAGACGACCACCCACACCAGGACGTCGAAGGTGGCGGTGGAGACCATGTGGCCGATGGCGAGCACGAATCCGGAGACCGCCGTGCACACCGCCGCGAGCACCTGGGCCGACTGACCGCCGCCCAGTTCCCTGGCGACGGCTGCCACGACCACGACGGTCGCGGCACAGGCGAGGGTGGCGACCGCCCGCAGCCCTGCGGGCGAGTCGCCGAGGACCGCGGTGGACAGACGGGCGGCGAGCGGGGTGAGCGGGGGCTGGTCGACGTAGCCCCAGGCGGGGTGGTCACCGGCGACGAGGAAGTACAACTCGTCGCGGTGGAAGCCGTAGCGTCCGGACAGCGCCGTCAGCACGGCCGCGACGGCGGCCGCGACCCCGAGCACCGGCACGGTGGCGAACGACGAGACCTGCGCGCGGACGTGCGTAGCGGACATCCCCCACCCCCCGGTGATCCCAGACGACGGTACCGGCGCGCTGCCCCGGGGGCCACGGTTCCGGCCGGAGGGCCGTGTCCTAGTGTCGGCCTACCGGAATGCGAGAGGGGCAGAGGGGCCATGGCAGAGGCGGGAAGACGGCGGCGCGTCGCGGCGTGGGTGCTCGGGCCGGTGGGACTGGTGCTCGTGGTCGGCGCGGTGGTGACGTCGCGGACGGACTACACCACGGGCACGGTCGCCAGCGCGTCCATGGAACCGGGCTACTCCCCCGGTGAGCGGCTGCTGTTCGAGCGGATCGGCGCGGACGACGTCCGGCGCGGCGACGTCGTCCTGATCGACGGGGGCGACCGCTACGGCGGCGCGCCGGTGCTCGAGCGCGTGATCGGCGAGGGCGGCGACCGCGTCGCGGAGCGGCGCGGCGGGCCGGTGACGGTGAACGGCAAGGAGCTGTCCGAGCCGTACGTGAAGGACGGGGATCCGTCCGGCGGGGCCCCGGCGTTCGACGTCACGGTGCCCGAGGGACGGCTGTTCCTGATGGGCGACCACCGCGCGGACTCCATGGACTCCCGCTACTTCGTCCGGGAACAGTCCGGCACCCTCCCCGCCGCGGGCGTCCGGGCCCGCGTGCTGGAGGACCGCACCAACCCCCTGCTGCTGGCCCTGGCGGCCCTGCTCGGCTTCGCGTCGGCCGTCACGGGACTGGTGCTGGGCCTCGTGGCCCGGGCCGCCCGTCGCCGCGAGCAGCGCCCGGTCCTGCCGCCGGTCTGGGGTGCCGCGCCGCCGGTGCCGTAGACGCATTGACGGGGGTGGGGTGCGCGCGCCGGTGGGCGGGTGCGGGTTCGTCTCGCGCCCTGCGGGCGCACAGCGGCGGGCTGCGGAGGGGAGGGTGGGGGTCCGGGGCCGGTCGGCAGTCTGCGGGTGGGTGGGTGGTTGGGGTTCAGGCGCCGGAGCGGGGCTGGTTGTTCGTCTGGTGCCGGTCTCGTTGCCGTCCGCGGGTATAGATGGCCGGTGACCACGCCCACCGTTCGTGGGTGGCGCGCCCGCCGTAACCGGCGTCTGCGGGTGCTTCCCCGATCCGACATCGGGCTCTCTTCCGACGGCCATACCGCTGAAAGCGGGCCCGATCTCCGTCCGCGCAAAGATCGGGCTCTGTTCCGCCGGATATACCGTCGAAAGCGAGCCCGATCTCCCCCCGACCGCCCTGCAGCACCCCGAAATACCCGCAGGCGCGGGTTACGGCGGGCCCGCCCACCACCGGGAGTAGGCGTGGCAACCGGCCATCTATACCCGCGGACGGCAACGAGACCTCCGCCAAGGGAGAGGCACCCCGCTCCGGCGCCTGAACGCCCGCTACCCACGCGCCCGCACACTGCCGACAAGGGCCGCCCCCACCCTCCCACCCGCAGCCAGCCGCTGTGCGCCCGCAGGGCGCGAGACGGCGCGACAGCCGAACGACCGCCGCCACCGCCGCCACCGCCGCCACCGCCGCCACCGCCGCCACCGCCGCCCGCTCAACACCCCTACGCCTAGCGCCCGTCGACGTCGAAGCGGGACAGCCGCGAGCCCGCGCCGCGTGAGGCGCGGTCGAGCAGGGCGCTCAGCAGGCGGCGCCCCGGGGTGAGCCGGGCACGCGCCTGCGGCGGGAGGTCCCACAGGGTGCGGGAGTCGCGCAACCGTAGTCCCCAGGCGGCCAGTTCGCGCGGGTCGTCGCAGCTCCAGCCGACGTCGACGGCACGCGGCCTGCGGGCCTCCGCGGAGCCGACGGTGTCCATCAGGAGCACCGAGCCGGGGAACCGGTCGCGGATGACGTCCACGGCGGAGCGGGCGCCGGCCTCGTCGAGGTAGATGAGCACCGCCTCGGAGACGAAGAGGTAGGGACCGGGGGCGGCCGCCACCGCTGCCGCCCAGTCCGGTTCGGCCGCCGAGCCCGCGACGACGCGGCGGCGCTCGTGCTCCACGAAGAGCTCCCGGCGCAGCGCGACGACGTCCGGCAGGTCGATCTCGACCCAGGTGGCGGTGCCGTTGTCGAGCCGCTCGTAACGGGTGTTGAGGCCGACGCCGATCTCGACGACGGTGCCCGCGGGGTGTTCGTCGAGGAACTCCCGCACCCAGTCGTCGAGGACGACCCCGCGGAAGACGGGCCCGAGCAGCCGCAGCCTGCCGCCGACACGCGTGAGGTCGCGGTCGAGTGCCTCGGCCACCTCCACCGAGCGGGGGTCACGGGTCAGCGGACGCCTGCGGCGCGTCTCGGCCGCACGTGCCCGCAGCGGTATGAGCAGGGTCTCCTGGACCAGGCCGAGTTCCACGCGGCGACGCTCCATCCGGGCACCGTACCGCGGTTCAGGCGCCGCGCAGGGCGTCCGCGAGGGGGCCGTCGCCGGTGACCGCCGCGCCGCCGTCCCGCAGGGCGCAGGCGACGCCGCGGACGGCCCCCGGGGGCAGCGCCACGACCGCGTCGGGGCGCTCGGCGGGGCCGTCGGCGTACGACGGGGAGCCCCCGCCGAGTTCGATGTGGAAGGCGCCCTCGTCGAGGCGGACCTCGACCACCCCCGTGGGGGCGCCGGGCAGCGCGGCCAGGTGCCGCATGAGGGGCACGGCGGCCCAGTGCGCGCGGACGGCGTCGGTGGGCCGGGGCTCCTGCAGTTCCGGCGCGCCCCACTCGGCGAGGGCGCCGAGCACGGCGAGCAGCCCACTGCCGCGCGGGGTGAGTTCGTAGACGTACGCGGCGCCGGGGGGCGCGAGGCGGCGGCGGGTGACCAGGCCGTCGCGCTCCATCTCCTTGAGCCGCGAGGCGAGGACGTCGGTGCTGACGCCGGGCAGGTCGGCGTGGAGGTCGGTGTACCGGCGGGGGCCCGCCAGGAGCTCCCGGACGATCAGGAGCGTCCAGCGCTCCCCGACGGTGTCCAGGGCGCGGGCGACGGCGCAGTACTGGTCGTAACTTCGGCGCGGCATGATCCCCAGTGTAGACATGGAGTTGGACTTTCCAAGCGCGCACTTGGTAAAACCAAGTGGAGCAGCGTACCGGGCAGGACCGCGGGACCGGATCGGGAGGCCGTCGCATGGAGTACAAGCAGTCGGGCAAGCTGGCCGACGTCTGTTACGAGATCCGGGGGCCGGTGATCGAGCACGCCAACGCGCTGGAGGAGGCGGGGCACAGCGTCCTGCGGCTCAACACGGGCAATCCGGCGCTGTTCGGGTTCGAGGCGCCCGAGGAGATCCTGCAGGACATCATCCGCACGCTCCCCGCGTCGCACGGCTACAGCGACTCACGCGGCATCCTGTCGGCCCGCCGGGCGGTGGCCCAGCACTACCAGGAGCGCGGCCTCGCCGACGTCGGCGTGGACGACGTCTTCCTCGGCAACGGGGTGTCGGAGCTGGTGCAGATGGCCGTCCAGGCACTCGTCGACGACGGGGACGAGGTGCTGATCCCGGCCCCCGACTTCCCGCTGTGGACGGCCGTGACGAACCTGGCCGGCGGCAAGGCGGTGCACTACCTCTGCGACGAGCAGGCGGACTGGTTCCCCGACCTCGACGACATCGCCTCCAAGATCACCAGCCGTACGCGGGCACTCGTCATCATCAACCCCAACAACCCGACGGGCGCCGTCTACCCGCGCGAACTGCTCGAGGGGATGCTCGACCTGGCGCGGCGGCACCATCTGGTCGTCTTCGCCGACGAGGTCTACGACAAGATCCTCTACGACGACGCGGTGCACCACTCGGCGGCCGAGTTCGCCCCCGACGTGCTGTGCCTGACCTTCAGCGGGCTGTCCAAGGCCTACCGCGTGGCGGGCTTCCGCTCCGGCTGGCTCGTCGTCACCGGGCCCCGGCAGCACGCCAAGAGCTACCTCGAGGGCCTGACGATGCTCGCCTCGATGCGGCTGTGCCCCAACGTCCCGGCCCAGCAGGCGATCCAGGCCGCGCTCGGCGGCCGGCAGAGCATCAAGGACCTGATCCTGCCCGGAGGGCGGCTGCACGAGCAGCGCGACATGGCGTGGGAGAAGCTGAACGAGATCCCCGGCGTCAGCTGCGTCAAGCCCAAGGGCGCGCTCTACGCCTTCCCCCGGCTGGACCCGAAGGTGCACCGGATCCACGACGACGAGAGGTTCGTGCTCGACCTGCTGCTCCGCGAGAAGATCCAGGTCGTCCAGGGCACCGGCTTCAGCTGGCCGCGTCCGGACCACTTCCGCATCCTGACCCTCCCCCGTGCCGACGACCTGGACGCCGCCATCAGCCGCATCGGCCGCTTCCTGGCGGGCTACCGGCAGTAGCCCCGAGGCGCCGGCCGCGTCCCGGAAGGGGAGGTACGGGGCCGGCGCTCCCCCGTCCCCGTACGGCGGGCGCGGCGGCGGCGGTCGTTGTAGGGGGCAAGACTCCCGTGGGCGGGGGTTTTCCCCACTCCCTGGGGAGGAGAAACCCTCCGGCGGTTCACCTGTCAGCCGGATGGGGCGGTGTCCCGCGGGCCCATAGCGTCGTGGACGAGGCGGAGGAGAGGTTCCACCGCCCGGCTTCGAGGGGGTTCGCAACCGTGGCAAGCGCACACGGCAGGACACGTACCGCGGGGACGGTGCGCGGGCAGGGCATCGCCGCCGCCATGGGCGGCTGGAGTGCCCGGCACCGCTGGACGGCGGTCGGGAGCTGGCTGCTCTTCGTCGTACTCGCGCTGGCCATCGGCTCGATGGCGGGGCGGGTCGACCTGACGGACCGGGAGGAGGTGCCCGGGGAGTTCGGGCAGGCCGTGGCCATCCTGGACGACGCCGGGCTGAACGACGGACCGGCCGGCGAGATGGTGCTGGTCCAGGCGGCCGGGGGCTCCCTCAAGGCCACGGACCCGGCATTCCGGGCGGTGGTCGCGGAGGTCGTCGCCGCGGTGGAGGGCACCGGTGAGGTCGCTTCCGTCCAGTCGCCGTACGACGCCGGGGCGGTCTCCGAGGACGGCCGGTCCGCACTGGTGAGGTTCGACATGCGGGGCGACCCGCAGACGGCGCCCGACCGGGTCGAGCCGGTCGTCGACGCCGTGGCGGGCGTCCAGGGCAAGCACAAGGACCTGAAGGTCGAGCAGTTCGGCGAGGCCAGCTCGGAGAAGGTCTTCAACGACGCCTTCGGCAGCGACTTCCAGCGTGCCGAGTACTCGGCGCTGCCGGTCGCGCTCGGCATCCTGCTGATCGCCTTCGGGGCGCTGGTCGCGGCGCTGCTGCCGGTGGCGCTGGCGATGACGGCCTTCCTCGCGACGACCGGCCTGGTCGCCGTGGTGAGCCACGCGGTCCACATGAGCGACACCGCCAACTCCGTGATGCTGCTGGTCGGCCTGGCGGTCGGTGTCGACTACTGCCTGTTCTACCTGCGGCGTGAACGCGAGGAGCGGGAGGCGGG
Source organism: Streptomyces sp. NPDC005722 (assembly GCF_040630935.1). Classification (NCBI taxonomy): domain Bacteria; kingdom Bacillati; phylum Actinomycetota; class Actinomycetes; order Kitasatosporales; family Streptomycetaceae; genus Streptomyces; species Streptomyces sp. NPDC005722. Next base: position 148,385 of record NZ_JBEXYN010000004.1, on the reverse strand, counting down.
CCACGACGCGCAGACCGCGCTGCGGATCGCGGCGGCCACCAGCGGGCGTGCGGTGCTGGTCTCCGGTGTGACGGTGATCGTCGCGATGGCGGGCATGCTCTTCACCGGCATCGGCGACTTCAAGGCGATGGGCCTGGCCACGATGATGGTGGTGGCCGTGGCGATGTTCGGCTCGGTGACGGTGCTGCCCGCGCTGCTGTCCCTGCTGGGCGAGCGGGTCGAGAAGGGCCGGATCCCCTTCCTGCGCCGCCGGGGTGCCGGGCCGAGCGGGGAGTCCCGCGTCTGGCGGACGATCCTCGGGGGTGTGCTGCGCCGCCCGGTGGTGTCCGTGGTGGTCGCCGGCGGGGCGCTGGTCGCACTGGCCGTCCCGGCCGTCGGCCTGAACACCGCGAACCTGACGCTGAGCCAGGAGCTCGGCGACGGACTGCCGATCGTCCGGGCGTACGAGGACATCAACAAGGCCTTCCCCGGCGGGCCCGACCCGGCCCAGGTGGTCGTCAAGGCCTCGGACATCACCTCGCCCGAGGTGCGTCAGGCCATCGACGCCTTCTCCCGGGAGGCCGTGGCCAAGGGCGTCTCCCCCGGGCCGGTGGAGACCGAGGTCCACGAGAAGGCGGGCGTCGCCGTCCTGAAGGTTCCGCTGACCGGCGGCACCGACGAGGAGCGGACCGAGGCCTCGCTGAAGGTCCTGCGTGACGAGGTGCGCCCCGGCACGCTGGGCGAGGTCGCCGGCCTCAGCGCGCCGATCGGCGGCTCGACGGCGGCGTCGATGGACTTCACCGACAAGATCGGCGACGCGGTGCCCCCGGTGTTCGCCTTCGTCGTGGCCTTCGCCTTCCTGCTGATGCTGCTCTCCTTCCGGTCACTGACCATCGCGGTCACCTCGATCGTGCTCAACCTGCTGTCGGTGGGCGCCGCCTACGGCATCCTCACCATCGTCTTCCAGCACGGCTGGGGCGCCGCGCTGGTGGGCGCCGAGGGCGTGGGCGCCATCGTGGCCTGGCTTCCGCTGTTCCTGTTCGTGATCCTCTTCGGGCTGAGCATGGACTACCACGTCTTCGTGGTCTCCCGGATCCGTGAGGCACGGATGCGGGGGCTGACCACACAGGGCGCGATCCGGCACGGCATCACGACGACCGCAGGTGTGGTCACCAGCGCCGCGGTCATCATGGTGGCGGTCTTCGCGATCTTCGGCACGCTGTCCATGCAGAGCATGAAGCAGATGGGCGTGGGCCTGGCGGCGGCGGTGCTCATCGACGCCACCGTCATCCGCGGTGTGCTGCTCCCCGCGGTGATGGCCCTGCTGGGCGAGCGCAACTGGTACCTGCCCAAGTGGCTCGGCTGGCTGCCGGACATGACCCACGACGAGGCGGACCTCGCGCCGGCCCCGGTACGGCCGCCCGCCGCCCCGGCACCGGCCGAGCCCTCGGGCGTGGGCCGCTGACGCCGCGGACCCCGCCAGGACGTTCCGGCCCGGCCTCCATCGCCACGGGGGCCGGGCCGCGGCGTACGCCCTCCCCGCCCGGGGACCCCCGGCGCCGGGCGTTCCGAACGAGCCCTGGTCAGCGTCCGGCGCCGGGGCGCGGGGATATGGCCCCGCGCCCCGGACCGTCCACCGCGTACGCGGCCGGGGCCGTGGACGCGCCCGCGGAGCCGGAGGTCCGGAACGGGTCGAGGACGGGGGCCGGACCGCGCATCGTCAGTGGCGCCGTCCGGTCGGGGTCCGAGAAGAGGTCTCGCTCATCGTCTGAAGTCGACATGCCTGCAGCGTATCCCGTGTTCGAATATGTGTGCGATCCCCCGAAAGAGTTAACGAACCGGCGGCCCGAACCTCCGTACCTCCGCGCCCGCCCCCGGCTCGTAGGGCCGCCACGGCCCGCGCCCCTCGGCGTCCCCGTCGCCGTCGCCCCCGTCGCCCCCGGCGTCCGGGCGGCCGCCGGCCACGAACGCCGCGAGCGCACCGCCGAACGACCGGGCGAGGGCGCGGTCGGCGTCGTCCACCGGGCCCAGCATCGGCGCGTCGGCGAAAGCCGCGAAGGTGCCGAAGAGGAAGGGGAGTTCGGAGCAGTGGGTGGCGCCCAGGGTGCCGTCGTCCCCGGGCGGGCGCCGCGTGAAGCGGTAGACGTACGCGGGACGGCCGCGCTCCGCGCAGTGGGAGGCGATCTCGGTGACCCCGGCCCCGAAGACCCGCTCGGTACCGTCCGCCGTGGGGAACATGGCGGGCGAGGCGGCGTGGAAGGCCGTCATCTCGTCCTGCGCGCTGCCCAGCAGGACGTCCGTCCCGTCCAGACCGCCCGCGGCCACCGCCGCCATGGGGGCGCGGGGCACCCCGGCCCCGCCCAGCACCGGGTACATCGGCGGCGCGACGTCGCCCGGCCTGGCGCGCTCGGCGGCCAGCCGCCCGTACGCCGACACCAGCCGCTCCGCCGGCATCTCCCGCAGTTCCTGCGGGTGCCCGACGCCCCGCAGGCGCAGATAGGCGTCGGTGACCTCGGCCGCCTCCGCGGGCTCCTGCGGTGCCAGGCCCCACGGCCCGCTCTCGGCGATCACCCGCCGCACGAGGGGCCGCGTGGCCGGGTCGACGGCGAGGCAGAGCGCGCTGTAGGCGCCGGCCGACTGTCCTCCCACCGTGATCAGCGCGGGGTCTCCGCCGAAGGACGCGATGTTGTCGCGCACCCAGTGCAGCACCGTGGCCTGGTCCCGGCTCCCCAGGTTGGTCGCGCCGAGTTCCGGCAGATAGAGCCAGCCCAGTGGGCCGACGCGGTAGTTCGCCGTGACGACCACGATGCCGCCGAGGGCGGCGAGGCGGGCGCCGTCGAACCAGTCCCAGCCGCCCGAACCCGTGGTGAAGCCGCCGCCGTGGAACCACACCAGCACCCCCCGGGGCACCGCGCCGGCGTCGAGCGCCCCTTCCGGCGCCCACACGTTGAGGGTGAGGCAGCCCTCCTCGTCCCCGTGCGACGCGTGCGGGCCCGTGACGACCGCCAGCCGGGACGGCGCCTGCGGCACGTCGGGACCGGGGTGGGCCGCGTCGCGCACGCCGGACCAGCCCGGGGGCGGTGCGGGCGGGGCGAACCGCAACGGCCCCACCGGCGACGCCGCATAGGGGATGCCGCGGAAGGCCGCCACCCCGTGCTCCCCGGTCACCCCGCGTACGGGGCCCCGTTCCGTGACGGCCACCGGCCGTCGCTGTCCTTCCGTCCCGCGCTCACTGTCCATGGCAGCCGGTCTACCGCCGCCGGCCCCCCGGCGGCCCGACCTGCCGGGGCGACGCGGCGGCGAGGGCACCCGAAGCCGCCCGGACTGCCGAACGCCCGGCCCGCGCCGCCCATCCCGTCGGGTGCCTTCCCGTCGGGCGCCTTCAGGTACCCGCCGTGCCCGGTGCCTCGGCCCGGGCGGCCGCGGCTGCCGCCTCCTCGGCCTGCCGTTCCCGCTCCTTGCCGCGGGCTGCGGCGCGCCGGCCGTAGAGGATCGTCCAGGCGACGAGGACCCCGGTGACGGCGTACGCCATGACCGAGTTGACCGTCACCATGGTGGCGGTCGACAGCTCGTACGACAGGCCGATCCTGGTGAGGGCCTCCAGGACGTAGCCGAGCCCCCAGACGACGGTCATGGTGCGGATGACGTGCCGGAATCCCTCGTACTGCCACAGGCCGTCGAAGCGCTCGGCGTCCTCCTTGGTGCCGTCGGTGCCGAACTTGCGGCCGAAGTAGAACATCAGCGGCCGCGGCGCGAACAGGCTGGCCAGGCAGACCACTCCGAACAGGCCGGTGACCGCGGAGTCCTTGACCAGCAGCAGGCGCGTGGAGTGCGGCCCCACGACGGTGACGACCACCGTGATCACCAGGAAGACGAGGGTGATGACGGCGAACTCGTCCACCTTGCGGCGCCAGGCGAGCGTGATGGCCGTGTCGAGCACCGGCCAGACGCCGGAGAGGAGCAGGGCGGAGAACTCGCTCCATCCGGCGTCGGTGAGCCGGCCGTAGGTGACGACGGGCAGGACGATGTTGAAGGTGAGGGTGAGTGCCCAGCCGAGCGCGGACGACAGGCCCGACCGCGACGACGCAGCCGGCCCCGACCCCGGCGCCGACGATGCGTCCGGGCCTGATGGTGGCGACGTGCCTGGCTGTGACGACGTGCCTGATCGTTCGGACACGGCTTTCCCCCCGTAGTAGTTGCCGAAGTCGCAGGGGAACATATGCGCGGCGCCGCCGTCCCGGCCAGGCACTTTGCCCAGGTTTTAGGACGGCGGCGCCACGAGGTGCCGCCGGGCCCGCACCGGGGCCCGGCACCGGCTCACTCCTCCGGCGGCAGCTCCCCCGCGAAGGCGGCGGCGAGCCGCAGCCAGGGAGCGGCCTCGGCCTCGCGGCCCTGCCGCTGGAGGGTGCGGCCCAGCAGCAGGTGCGCGTAGTGCTCGACGGGGTCGCGCTCGACGATCACGCGCAACTGCTCCTCGGCGCGGCCGAGCTGGGCGGAGTGGTAGTAGGCGCGGGCGAGCAGCAGGCGCGGGGCGACGTGCCCGGGCACCTCGTCGACCACGGCCGTCAGCAGCCGGGCCGCCTCGGTGTACTCCTTGGCCTCGAAGTAGAGTCCGGCGCGCGCCCAGCGCTCCGCCGTGGTCTCCTCGTGGGAGGCGTAGGACCCGTGGGTGGTGGGGGTGTTCACGTGAGCTCCTCTCCGGGTGCGGTGTGCGGCATGCGGCCGGCCGGCTCCAGTCCGAACCGGCCCCGCTCGAAGTCCTCGACGGCCTGCACGACCTCGGCCTTGGTGTTCATGACGAACGGGCCGAAGTGCGCGACCGGTTCGCGGATCGGGCGGCCGCCCAGGATCAGCACGTCCAGGGCGGGGGTGCGGCTGTCGGGGTGGTCGGTGGCCTCCAGGGTCAGGGTGTCGCCGGCGCCGAAGACGGCCAGCTGGTGCGCGTCGAGCGGGCGCCGTTCGGCGCCGGCGCTGCCGCGCCCGGACAGCACGTAGGCCAGGGCGTTGAAGTCCGGCCGCCAGGGCAGCACCAGTCGCGCGCCGGGGCTGAGGGTGGCGTGGACCAGCGTGATCGGGGTGAAGGTGCTCCCCGGTCCCGCGTGCCCCCCGACCTCGCCGGCGATGACGCGCACCAGCGCACCTCCGTCGGGCGAGGACAGCAGTGCCGACTCGGGGCCCTCGATGCTCTGGTACCGAGGTGCGTTCCACTTGTTCGCCCGCGGCAGGTTCACCCACAGCTGGACGCCGTGGAAGAGCCCGCCGGAGACGACCAGTTCCTCCGGCGGCGCCTCGATGTGGAGGATGCCGCTGCCGGCCGTCATCCACTGCGTGGCGCCGTCGGTGATCGTGCCTCCGCCGCCGTGCGAGTCCTGGTGCTCCATCCGGCCGTCGATCATGTACGTGACGGTCTCGAAACCGCGGTGCGGGTGCCAGGCGGTGCCCTTGGGTTCGCCCGGGGCGTACTCGACCTCGCCCATCTGGTCCATGTGGATGAAGGGGTCGAGCTCCCGCGTCGGCACGCCCGCGAAGGCGCGGTACACCGGGAAGCCCTCGCCCTCGAAGCCCTGCGGGGCGGCGGTCACCCGGCGGACGGGGCGCTGCTCCGCGGTCACCGGGTCGGGCTCGGCGACGCGGGGCAGCAGCAGGGTGTTCTCCACGGTCACGGCAGGCATGACGCCCTCCTCGGCAGTCCCGGCGGGCCCGGTCCGGGCCTCGCACGGTCGGTTTAACCTTCAACCAACCGCGTCCATTCCCGCCTCCCGTTCCCGCCCGGGACGCACCGGCGCACGCCGGTGCACCCCGGTACCCCCAGGGCCCTCAGAAGCCGAAGCGTGGGCGCTCACCCTCCGGCACCAGCTCCACGTACTCGGGGTGCTTGCCGATCCACGCGCGGATGAACGGGCAGAAGGGCAGCACCGCGAGACCGCGCTCGCGGGCCTCGTCCAGGGCGGCCCGGGCGAGCGCCCCGCCGAGGCCGCGACCGCCGAAACGGGGGTCGACCTCGGTGTGGATGAACGCGATCTGGTCACGGTACAGGTGGTACTCGGCGAAGCCGGCCACCTCCTCGGCACCGCCCTCCTCCGCCGCGTCGAAGATCTCGAAACGGGACGTGCCGGGGTTGTCGGCGACGCGCAGTGCCATCGTCTCTCCTACTCGGTCCGCAGGGCGGCCAATTGCTGCTCGAACGGAACGACCGTATCCGCCGCGGTCACGGGGGCCGACGGCCGCGTCCCCAGCAGCGCCGCCAGCTCGGCCGCGGCGCGGGCGATGCGGGTCGGCAGGGTGTCGGTGAGCGCGTCCCCGCTGCCGCCCCAGTCCTCCGACGCCGCGTAGACGGCGGTGGGGACGACCACGGCCCGCAGGAAGGCGAAGAGCGGCCGCAGGGCGTGCTCCAGCGCCAGCGAGTGCCGGGCCGTGCCGCCGGTGGCGGCGATCAGCACGGGCTTGCCGGACAGCGCGTCGTTGTCGATGACGTCGAAGAACGACTTGAACAGCCCGCTGTACGAGGCCGAGAAGACCGGTGTCACGGCGATCAGGCCGTCCGCCGCCGTCACGGCCGCGACGGCCTCCGCCAGGGCGCGGCCGGGGAAGCCGGTGACCAGGTTGTTGGCGATGTCCACGGCCAGGTCGCGCAGTTCCACCACGCGCACGTCGACGGCGCGGCCGGCGTCCGCGACGGCCCGCCGTACGGCCTCGGCGAGCCGGTCGCCGAGCAGCCGGGTGGACGACGGCGTGCTCAGGCCCGCCGAGACGACCACCAGCTTCAGGGGTGCGACGGTCACTTCGCGGCCTCCTTCTCCTTGTCCTTCTCCTCCGGGGCCCGCGGGTCACGGCGCGCGAGCAGCGAGGCGTGCGTCGGGGCGTCCGGCACGTCCGCGGGACGGCCCTTGGCGAACTCCTCGCGCAGCACCGGGACGACCTCCTCGCCGAGCAGGTCGAGCTGCTCCAGCACGGTCTTCAGCGGCAGTCCCGCGTGGTCCATCAGGAACAGCTGGCGCTGGTAGTCGCCGGCGTACTCGCGGAAGCCCAGCGTCCTCTCGATGACCTGCTGCGGCGAGCCGACGGTCAGCGGGGTCTGCTCGGTGAAGTCCTCCAGCGACGGGCCGTGCCCGTAGACCGGCGCGTTGTCGAAGTACGGCCGGAACTCCCGGACGGCGTCCTGCGAGTTCTTCCGCATGAACACCTGGCCGCCGAGGCCCACGATGGCCTGCTCCGGGGTGCCGTGGCCGTAGTGCGCGTAGCGCGTGCGGTACAGCTCCACCATCCGCTTGGTGTGGTCGGCCGGCCAGAAGATGTTGTTGTGGAAGAAGCCGTCACCGTAGTACGCGGCCTGCTCGGCGATCTCCGGCGAGCGGATGGAGCCGTGCCACACGAAGGGCGGCACACCGTCGAGCGGCCGGGGCGTCGAGGTGAAGCCCTGCAGCGGGCTGCGGAAGCGGCCGGCCCAGTCGACGACGTCCTCACGCCACATCCGGTGCAGCAGCGCGTAGTTCTCGACCGCCAGCGGGATGCCCTGCCGGATGTCCTGCCCGAACCAGGGGTAGACCGGGCCGGTGTTGCCGCGGCCCATCATCAGGTCGACGCGCCCGCCGGCCAGGTGCTGCAGCATCGCGAAGTCCTCGGCGATCTTCACCGGGTCGTTCGTGGTGATCAGCGTGGTCGCGGTCGAGAGGACCAGCCTCTCGGTACGGGCGGCTATCCAGCCGAGCATCGTCGTCGGGGACGAGGGCACGAAGGGCGGGTTGTGGTGCTCGCCGGTGGCGAAGACGTCCAGCCCCACCTCCTCGGCCTTGAGCGCGATCGCCGTCATGGCCTTGATCCGCTCGTGCTCGGTCGGCGTCCTGCCGGTCGTGGGGTCCATGGTCACGTCACCCACGGTGAAGATCCCGAACTGCACCGGCTTCACCCTCCTCCGTCGTCTCGCGATGTTTGTTGAGTATTCAACCACCCTTCGCAACGGGATGCCCGACCGGGCTATTCCTCACCTGGCGCCGCCTCCCCTGGGCCCCCACCGGGCAGCCGAGCGCCGGAGATCATCCCGGACGTGACGAAGACGTCACCAGGGGCAGGGGCCCCGCACGGGCCTCCCCCGCCACAGAAAGGGGCACCGCTGGAGAGCCGCGGAGGGAAGGCGCACCGCCCCCGTCGGCGTCACCTACGAGGGACGCGGGGCGGTTGGGACACGGACGGTCGACCGTAGCGGACCGCGTGAGGGAAAGGCGAATTACGTTCACGGGTGGGTGAAAAGTGCCTATGTGACTGGATCGGAACGGCTCCGGCAGAGCACTCTCAGGGGCGCCGATCCCGCGGACGCCGCCTTGTGCGCCGCGCCGGTCCCAACACGCTCCCCGCCCGCCTCCGAGCCGAAGTCCGTTCCTGACACATGAGCCACGTGATGCTGCCCCCGAAGCCCACCGCCCTTGACGCGCGCTCCGCGGCGGGCCTCGTCCGGCAGTGGCGCAGGGCCGTGGAGCCGGAGGCGCTCGCGGCGGCGTACGACGCGCTGGCCGTGGCGGGACCGCTGGTGCCGACGCCGTGGGGCGCGCTCCTGGTCACCGGGTACGAGGAGTGCCGTCAGGTGCTGACCGGGCGGGAATGGCTCACGCTCGGGGCCCGGTGGCGCGACGCGCACCGCCCCGGGTGGCGGCGGAGCGCGAGCACGGTCGGGCTGTGCGAGACCCCGCTGCAGCAGGATCCTCCGGAGCACACCGCGCGCCGCCGTCCGCTCAACGCGGTGCTGGCGCCCCGGGTCGTGCGGGAGGCGGCGGAACGGCTCGTCGAGCCGCTCACCGAGCGCCACGTCGCGGACTTCGCCGCGGCCGTGCGCCGCGAGGGCGCGGCCGACGTCGTGACCCGGGTCTGCCGGCCGCTGCCCACCGCGGTCCTGGCGGAGATGGCCGGGCTGCCGGAGTGGATCGACCGGGGGTGGCTCGCCGCCGAGAGCGCCGCCATGGTGCGGGTGGAGGAACTCGCCGCGCCGCCCAGTGTCGTACGGCGGGCGGACGCCGCCGCAATGGCCCTGCTCGACGCGTACGACCGCGCGCTGGCCGAGCGCCTGCGGCACCCCGCGGACGACCTGCTGTCGCGGTGGGCCGCCGAGGACCCGGCGGGGGCCCGCTACCTGCTGCTGACGTTGTTCTCGGCCGGGGTGCCCACCACGGCCGCGCTGCTGGCCGGCACCGCGCTGGCGCTGGCCGGCGACCCCGCCCTTGCCGAAAGGATCCGCCAGGACCCGGGGTTCGCGGGGCCGCTCACCGACGAGCTGCTGCGCTGGGACCCGCCGGGCCGGGTGGTGACCCGCGTGGCGGGCGCCGGCACCGAACTGGGCGGCCGGCCGGTGCCCGCGGGGCGGGTCGTCCACGCGCTCATCGGCGCCGCGCACCGCGACCCGGCGCGCTTCCCCGCCCCGCACGTCTTCGACCCGGACCGGCCGGCGCAGCGGCTGCTCGCCTTCGGCGGCGGCCTGCACTACTGCCTCGGGTCCCACCTGGCCCGCGCGCAGGCGCTCGCGTTCGCCCGGGCGTTCGCCCGCGAGCTGCCCGGCGCCCGGGCCGCCGCACCTCCGGTGCGGCACGCCGGGCCGAGCATGGCCGACATCGCCCGGCTGACCATCCACTCGCCCCTCACCTAAGGGAGACCGCAGGCCAGTGACCGAAATCCAGGACGCCACGGACGCGTTCCGCAAGGACCTGTCGTCGTCGACCTTCGTGCGGGCCATGGCGGAGACGGGCGTCCGGCCCTTCTACCGCACCCTGCACATGACGGGCGACGGGGAGGCCGTCGTCGAGGGCCGGGACGTCGTCATGGCGGGCTGCAACGACTACCTGGGGCTGTCCACGGACCCCCGGGTGACGGCGGCCGCGGCCGAGGCGCTGACGCGCTACGGCGCGTCCTGCTCGGGCGCGCGCACCCTCAACGGCACCCTGCCCCTCCACGGCGAACTGGAGGAGCGGATCGCGGACTTCATGGGCACCGAGGCGGCCGCCGTGGTCACCACCGGCTTCCAGGCGAACCTGGCCGTGGCCGCGCTGCTCGGCCGCGGCGACATCGTCTTCAGCGACATGTCCAACCACGCCTCCCTGGTCGACGGCATCCGGCTCGGGTCGGCCCGCCGCGTGCTGTACCCGCACTCGGACACCGCACGGCTGGACACGCTGCTGGAGCAGGCCACGGCCGCGGAACCGGCCGCCGGCAAGGTCGTCGTCACCGACGGGATGTTCTCCATGGACGGCGACCTGTGCAGGCTCCCCGAACTGACCGAGCTCACCGCCCGGCACGCCGCCCGCCTCATCGTGGACGGCGCCCATGACATCGGGCTGCTCGGCCCGGGCGGGCGCGGGGTCGCGGACCACTTCGGGCTCATGGACCGGGTCGACCTGTTCACCGGCACCCTGTCCAAGTGCTTCGGCTCCACCGGCGGCTTCCTGGCGGGACCCGCGCACGTCATCGACTACCTGCGCTACAGCGCCCGTTCGGTCCTCTTCTCCGCGTCGATGCCGCCGGCCGCCCTCGCCGCCGGGATCGCCGCGCTCGGCATCGCCGCGGCCGAGCCCTGGCGGCGGCGACGCGTGCTCTCCCTCGCCGAGGAACTGCGGGCGGGGCTGCGCGCGCTCGGCTACGACACGGGGGACTCGGTCACCCCGGTCGTCCCCGTCCTCATCGGGGACGCCACCGCGTGCGCCCTGATGTGGCAGGCCCTGCTCGACGAAGGGGTGTTCACCAACGCCGTCGGGGCCCCCGCCGTCCCCGAGGGCCGGTGCGTGATCCGGGTGACCGTGCAGGCCACCCACTCCGACACCCACCTGCGGCGGATCCTGGACGCCTTCGCGGCCGCCGGCCGCCGCGTCGGTCCGGTCCCGGGCCTGCCCGCCCAGGCGGTGGCCCGGTGAACGCGGTCACCGTCACCACCGTCGAGGACCGCGCCGCCACGACGGACTTCATCCGGCTGCCGTACGCGCTCTACCGCGACGACCCGCACTGGGTCGCCCCGCTGGAACGCGAGATGCGCGCCTTCCTCGACCCGCGCCGCAACCCCTTCTTCGACACGGCCGAGGCACGGCTCTTCCTCGCCCGCCGGGGGCGCAGGACGGTCGGCCGGATCGCGGCCGTCGCCGACCCGCGCTTCCAGGAGCGGCACGACTACAAGTGCGGCCACTTCGGGCTCTTCGAGTGCGCCGACGACCCCGAGGCCGCCGGGGCCCTCTTCGAGGCGGCGGCCGCCTGGCTGGCCGGGCGCGGCCTGACCCGGATGCTGGGCCCGCTCAGCTTCTCCGTCAACGACGAGTGCGGGCTGCTCGTGGACGGCTTCGACGGGCCGCCCAGCGTGGGCATCCCGTACAACCCGCCGTACTACGCGGAGTTGCTGACCGGCTGCGGCTTCAACAAGGCGAAGGACCTGCTGTCCTGGCTGGTGCCGATGCCGCCGGACGGCGAGCCGCCCGCCGCGATCGCCCGGGTCGCCGCGCGCACCCTGGCCGACCCGGCCGTACGGGTGCGGCCGCTCGACGCCGACCGCTACGAGGCCGACATGGCCGTCGTCAAGGACATCTACAACGACGCCTGGGCCGAGAACTACGCGTCCGTCCCGCTGAGCGACGCCGAGTTCCTGCACATGGCCGCCCAGTTGAGGTCGGTCGTCCACCCGGAACTGGTACGGATCGCCGAGGTGGACGGCGAGCCCGCCGCCTTCACCCTGTGGGTGCCCGACGTGAACCAGGCGCTGCGCACCGTGCGGGGCCGGCTCACCACCTGGGGGCTGCCCGTCGGCATGCTGCGGGTCAGCCGGGCGATGGGCCGCATCACCCGCGTCAGGGGCGGCACTTCGGGCGTCCGCAAGGAGCACCGCAGCCGCGGGCTGGTGGCCGTGCTGCTCGCCGACGCGCAGCGCGCGGCGTTCCGGCTCGGCTACACCGAGACGGACCTGTCCTGGATCCTGGAGGACAACCGGGGCTCCAACCGGCACGCGCAGGCCATGGGCGGGGTGCACTTCAGGACGCACCGGCTGTACGAGCGCGACGGCGGGGGCCTGCGGTGAGGTACCTCGTGACCGGCGCCACCGGCTTCATCGGCGGGCACCTCGTACGCCACCTCACCGCCCACGGCCACGAGGTGACGGCGCTGGTGCGCGGCGGCCGCGAGGTGCCCGGGGCCCGCAGCGTGCCCGGTGACCTCGCCACCGGCGCCGGGCTGACCTTCGCGCTGCGCGGCGTGGACCGCGTGGTGCACCTGGCGGGGGTCACCAAGGCGGGCGACCCGCGGGCCTACGCGACCGTGAACGCCGCCGGGACACGGCGGCTGTGCGACGCGGCGGCGGCGCTCGCCGTGCCGCCCCGCCTGGTGTACTGCTCGTCGCTGGCCGCCTCCGGCCCGGGACGGCGGCGGCACGAGGACGCGCCGCCGGAGCCGGTCTCCGCGTACGGGCGCAGCAAGCTCGGCGGGGAGTGGGCGGTGCGGGACGCCGCGGACCGGCTGCCGGCCGTCGTGGTCCGGCCGCCGATCGTCTACGGCCCCGGCGACCGGGAGTTCCTGCCGCGGCTGGTCGCGGCGGTACGCACGGGCCTGCTGCCCGTGGTCGGCCGGCCCGGGCCGCGGCACTACTCCCTGATCCACGTCGACGACCTGTGCCGGGCGCTGATCACCGCCGCCGACCCCGCCACCACGGAGGTCGGCACGTACCACGTGTGCGACGGCACCGAGCACCGCTGGGAGGACATCGGCGCCGCCGTCGCGGCGGCGCTCGGCCGCCGCGCGCCGCGGGTGGTGCACATCCCCGGGCCGCTGGCGATGGCGGCGGCACGGCTCTTCGGCCGTACGTCGGCGCTCAACCCCGACAAGGTCGTCGAGGCGCTGCACCCCGCGTGGACCTGCGCCCCCGGCGGCCGGCTCCCGTACCGCCCCGCCGTCACGCTCCCCGAGGGGCTGCGCGGCTCCCTGACCCCGAACCGCTGACCGCCCCGCGAGGAAGGGGGAGCACCCCGTGCGCCGCCGACTGTCCCCGTACGAACGCGTCATCTGGGCCGCCGGCGAGCGGCTCCCCGTCAACATCGCCGCCGTGGCCCGGGTCGAGGGCCGCACCACGCCGGGGCGCCTCCGTGCGGCCGTGGCCGCCGTACGCGGCCGCCACCCCCTGCTCGGGGTCCGCGTCGCCGACCCCGGGCCGTGGCAGGGGCGGCTCACGACGACCGGGGTGCCGGACCCCGAGGTGCGGGTGGTCCCGGACGCCGGCGCGGGCGCCTGGTCCCGGGTGGTGGAGGAGGAGCTCCCGCGGCCCTTCGACACCCGCACCGGTCCGCTCGCCCGCTTCGTGCTCGTCGACGCGGGCGATGCCTTCGACCTGGTCACCGTCTACCACCACCTGGTCGCCGACGCCGTCTCCGCGGGTGTCGTCCTGCGCGACCTGCTGACCCACCTCGGCGGGCCGGACGGGCCGGACGGGTCCGGCGCGGGCGCGGTGCCGGTGCGGGCGGCGCCCGCGGACGAGCTGATCCCCGGCCCGCGCACCCGCCCCGGGGACCTGCTCAAGACCGCCCGCGCCCTGGGCGGGCCCGTACGCCCCCCGTACCCGCCGGACGGGCGGCTCGCCTACCGGGCGTGGTCGCTGGAGCGCGAGGAGACGGAGCTGCTGCTCAAGCGGTGCCGGGCGCGCGGCGCGACGCTGCAGGCCGCCCTGTGCGCGGCCTTCGCACGGGCCGCCGCGCCCGGCCGCCCGGCCCGCATCGCGGTCGCCGCCGACCTGCGCCGGGTGCTCGAACCGTCGCCCGGTGAGGCCATGGGCCTGTACGCGGCGAGTTTCGTCGTCCCCGTGGACGGCGCGACCGACGACCTGTGGGCGGCCGCGCGCGAGGCGAGGACCGGGATCCACGCCCGGCTCACCCCCGAGGAGCTGCGGCCGCTCGTCCGCGTCTTCCGGCTGACCTCGTTCCTGCCGCACCGTGCCGTCGGCGCCCTGCTGCGGCGCGGCGAGTCGCGCGGGCCCCGCTTCGACGTGTCCGTGAGCAACACGCGCCTGGACCTCCCCGAGACGTACGGGCCGCTGCGGCTGGCCGCCGTCCACGGCGCCGCGCACACCAGCCTGTCCGGGGCGCCGCTGGTGATCGTGGTGGGGCACGGGGGGCGGCTGTTCCTCAGCGTGACCTCCACGGCGGGGGACGAGGCCGCGGACCTGTGCCGGCGCGCCATGGACCACCTGCTGACCCCCGGGTGAGGCCGGACGACGGATAGCGGCGCCCTCAGCGGGTATCCGAAGGGGGTGGCACGCACCGTGGGAGTGGAAGAAGAGCTTCTCCTGGTGGACGCACGGTCCGGGGAACCGCGTGCGGTCGCGGACGCGGTGCTGGACGGCGGGCCCTGGCCCCGGGAACTCGTGGCCGAGCTGCAGCAACAGCAGCTCGAACTGAACAGCTCCCCCTGCGTCACCCTCGACCAGCTCAGGGAGGAACTGCGCTCCTGGCGCCGGAGGGCGGCCGACCTCGCCCGCCCCGAAGGCGTCGCGGTGGCGGCGCTCGGGACCTCCCCCGTGACGGTGCCGCCCCGGCTCACCCCCAGGGGCCGCTACCGCAGGATGGCCCAGTCCTTCGGCCTCACCGCGCAGGAGACGCTGACCTGCGGCTGCCACGTCCACGTGGGGGTGGAGTCGGACGAGGAGGGCGTGGCCGTCGTCGACCGCATCCGCCCCTGGCTGCCGCCGCTGCTGGCGCTCAGCTCCAATTCGCCGCTCTGGCAGGACACCGACACGGGGTACGCGAGCTACCGCTACCAGGTCTTCGGCCGCTGGCCCACCGCGGGGCCGACCCGCGGCTTCGGCTCCGCCGAGGGGTACCGCGCCGCGGTGTCCCGGCTGCTGGCCACGGGGATCCTGATCGACCAGGGCATGCTCTACTTCGACGCCCGGCTGTCGGCGAAGTTCCCCACCGTCGAGGTGCGCGTCTGCGACGTGTGCCCGGAGTACCAGGACTCGGTGGTGCTGGCCGCGCTGGTGCGCGGCCTGGTCGAGACCGCCGCGCGCGAGTGGGCCGACGGGCACCCCGCGCCCGACGACGACCTCGCGCTGCTCCGGCTCGCCTCCTGGCGGGCCAGCCGCTCCGGCCTGGACGGCGCCCTCCTCGATCCGCGCACCTTCCGCCCGGCGAGCGCGCACGACGTCGTCGAGACCCTGGTCGCCCACGTCGAGGACGCCCTGAAGGACGCGGGCGACCTCTACACCGTCCGCGCCGGCGTCGACCGCCTGACCTCGCGGGGCTCCGGCGCCCGCCGGCAACGCGAGATGTACGCCCAGGGCGGCGCCCCCGCGGTCCTCCGCGACGCGGTCCGCCGCACGGCGGCGTGACCTGGCCGGTCCACCGCGGCACGGTGGCGGGCCCCGCCAGGCCGTGCGGGCGGTGCGCGCTGCGGCGCAGCGTGACCGGGGTCGCCATCCGTCCACCGAGGCCGCCAGGAGCGCAGTGCCGCGGAGGCCGCCGGCCACGAGCGCTCCCAGCAGGCCACCGGGTGCCCCGTCCACGGCGGGCACTCGTGCCCGGCCCGGCCCTTGCCGGCCCCGCGGGCGCTGCGAACGCGCGCAACGTGACGATGCGGTCCGGCCCGGGCGAGGCCCGATGCACCCCGGGTCCTGACAACCCCGCAGGCAGCGCGAAGCTGTGCGGCGCGGCATGACCGGGCCCGCCATCCGTCCACCAAGGCCCCAGGAGCGCACTGCTGCAGGAGGCCGCAGGCCACGAGCGCTCCCAGCAGGCCACCGGGTGCCCTCTCTACGGCGCGCAGCCACCTCCGCCGAGCCCGGCCCGGGACATCGTGACGCCGCGCGGGAAGCCCGGAGCCCATGGCCCCGCCCCAGCCCTGTTCGCGCGGTACCGGACGGACCGCGAGTCCCTCCGGGACAGCGAGACGGCGCGACTCACGCACCGCCGGATCCCGCCCCGGACCGGCCGGCCGGTGGGCGCCGCGCGGCAGGACACGGCGGGGCAGGCCGGTGAGCGACCGCATGCCGGCGCGCGCACGCCTCGGGGTGTCCTCGTGCCCTGGAGTGACCGGTCGGTCACCCGGCGCGCGCTATTCTGCCGCGCGACGTCGGCGACGGGGATCGGGGGCGGCTGATGAAGGACGCGCGGGCGGCCGTGGACCGCATGCTGGCACGCTTCGGGCTGGCGGAACCGCCGGGGACCGCGCGCCTCGTCGACGGTGCCGGCTCGACGCCCGCTGGTCTGCTCGCCGCGGCGGAGAGCCTGCTGCGCGAGTCCTGGGGGAGCGAGGACGGGCGGGCTCCGGCCGCCGCCGCGCTCGCGCTGACCGTGCTGGGGCTGGACACGGCGGACCGCGACGATCCGTCGCGCGCCCGGCTCGTCCTGCACCTGCAGTTGGCCGACCGCACCCTGGCGCACGTGCACGGCGACTTCCGCACCGGGCCCGAGGTCCGGCACCACCTGGGGGCGCAGACCCAGCACCGTCCGCCCGACGACCTCGTGGCGGTCGCCGCGGTCTACCCCTCGGGCCCCGCGCAGCGGCCGTTCCGGCCCGCGGACCCCGTGGAGGGCAAGGTGGTGGAGTTGCTGGCGACGCTGCCGCCGGACGACCTGAGCCGCCCCGGGCTGCTCGCCCGGCTCGCGCACTCCGCGCTGGTCCGCTACGAGTGCGGGGCCACCGGGGAGTTGCCCGCCCTGTGGGCGCGTGCCCGGGAGGCCTTCGCGACGGTCGTCCCCGGCCACGTCGACGCCCCGGACGCGGGCCGGGTGGCGGTGCTGGCCGGAGTCGCCTGGGTCCGGGCGCATCCGCGGGACCGGGAGGCGGTGGACGTCGCCGTGCGGGGCGGTCGGCTGGCGCTGGCCGCGGCGAGCGGACGCACCATGGGCGGGCTGCGGGACCGGCACGAGATGCGCAGCGTCCACTTCGCGCTGGCGGTGGCGCTGATGTGCACGCTGCCCTGGGCGCCGTCCCGCGCGACGATCGACGAGGCGATGGGTCACCTGGAGGCGTACCGGGCCGAGGGGCTGCCGGACGACAACGGGTCGTACGAGGTGAACACGGCCTCGCTTCTGGCCGCCCGCGCGGTCGTCGCGTGGGAGGCCGCGGACGCCGCGGAGGCGGAACGGATGCTGCGCGCGCTCATGGAGCGGCTGCCGCCGGGCCATCCGCTGCAGCCGCACATCGCGGCGAAGGCCGCCGCGGTGGGCGAACTCCGCGGCAGGATGCGGCTCCTGCCGCGGTCCCTGGGGCCGGTGGTGACCCGCTTCCTGCCGCTGATGGTGCGGTTCGCGCCCGCGCTGCCGCCGATGCAGTTACGGACGGCCCTGCCGCCGGACGGCTTCCGCCCCGAGCCCGGCCCCGGCCCCGGGCCCGCACCCGCCGAACAGCCGCAGCCTCAGCCTCAGCCACAACCACAGCCAGTGCCCGGCCCCCGTCCGGAACCCGGCGGCGAGGCGGAGGCAGGGACAGGCGACGACCTGTACACGCGCTTCACCTCCGCCTTCCCCGTGCCTCCCGACATGCGCCCGCTGCTCGACGCCCTGGCCAAGGGCCCCGGCACGCCCCAGGGCCTGGATCCGGCCTTCGTCGCCGACGCGGAGCGGCAGTTGCGCGAGGCACTGGAACGGACGGAGTCCGGCAGCCCGGAACGCGCCCAGACCGCGGCGCTGTTGATGGCCGTCACCGGGATGCGCTACATGGCCGACCAGGACGCCGCCGTGATCGAGGAGGCGGCCGCGCTCGGCGACCGCGTCCTGGCCGAACTCCCCCACGGCTCACCGGAGCACGCCCGTCTGGTCCTCGCCTCGGCGCCCTGGCAGCACATGCGGGCGGTGCTCGCCATGGACACCGGCGCGCTGCGCGTCTGCTGCCGGGAACTGCGCGCGGCGCTCGACCTGCTGCCCGACGACGCGCCGGAACGGGCCGCCGGTGAGGTCGAGTACGCCAACGCGCTCACCAACCTCGCCGGGCTCACCCAGGACCCCGTGCTCGCCGCCGAGGCGCGCCGCCGGATCGCCGACGCCTCGCTGCGCGTGGAGCGGAGCCCGGGCCTGTCGGACCTGCTGGGCGGGATGGTCACCTCGTACGGCCACTGGGCGGACTACACCGACGCCACGGTCCGCGGGGACCTGCGGGCGGCGCGGGCGGCCGAGGTCGCGTTGGCGGCGGAGCCCGGGGGCGAGATGCCGGCGCTGCGCTTCGAGGTGGCACGCATCGCGATGGCCGACGCGCTGGAGCACCACGACTGGGCGGCCGCCGCCGACGCGGCGGCGCGAGCCCTGGAGACGCTGCCGGCGGTGGCCTCGCGTGCCCTGGCCCGGGAGGACCGCCGGGCCTTCGTCGGCGGGGCGCTGCTGGGCCGCCGCTACCCCTTGGCGCACCTGCGCACGGACGGCGGCGACCCGGCGGACGCGGGCCGGCCCGATCCGCTGACGGGCACGAGCCTGGGCCGCACCGGCTGCGCCGCGGCGCTCGCCGCCGGGCGGCCCGCTCAGGCGCTGGCGCTACTGGAGCAGAGCCGGGCCGTGCTGATGGGGCAGGACCTGGAGGCCCGGACCGATCTGACGGCGCTGTCCGCGGCGCATCCCCTGCTGGCCCGGGAGTTCGCCGCGCTCGGGGCCCGGCTGCGGCGGGCCGAGGCCGGCGAGGACGTCATGGAACGGCACGTCGCGGCCGCCGAGTGGGAGGCGCTGCTGACGCGCGTCCGCGGCAGGACGGGGTTCGAGCGGTTCCTGATGCCGCCCACGGAACGGGAGATGCGGGCCGTGGCGGCCCAGGGGCCGGTCGTGGCGGTCAACGTGGACCGGCTGCGGTGCGACGCGGTCGTCGTCACGCGGGAGCGGATCTTCTCGGTGCCGCTGCGCGAGCTGACGGAGGGCCGGCTCGCCCTGCGGGCACAGGAGTTCCTGGCGGCCGTGGGCCTTCCCCGGACCGCGCCCGCCGAGGAGCACGACCGGGCCCGCGAACTGGTGCTGGACACCCTCGCCTGGCTGTGGCGCACGGTGGCCGAGCCCGTGCTCACCGCCCTCGGCCTGACCAGGGCGCTCCCCGAGGACGCCCCCGCCTCGGCGGCGCCCCGGCTGTGGTGGTCGGCGTCGGGACCGCTGGCGTACCTGCCGCTGCACGCCGCAGGGATGCAGCGCAAGCACCAACTGCGCGACGGACGGACCGTCCTGGACCGGGTGGCCTCGTCCTACACCCCCACCCTGCGCGCCCTGGAGCACGCCCGGCGGGCGTCCTCGGGCCGCACCGGTGGCCGGTTGCTGGCGGTCGGCCGCCCCACCGGCACGGCGGGCTCCGCGGGTGCCTCGGCCCGTGAGATCGCCGCGATCGCGGACGCGCTGGGCGGCGTACGCGCCCTCGAGGGCGAGCAGGCCACACCCGAACGCGTGCTGTCGGCCCTGCGCACGGCCCGCTGGGTGCACTTCGCCTGCCACGGCGTCAGCGACCCTCTGGACCCGTCCGCCAGCCACCTGCTGCTGCACGGCGGGCCGCTGAGCGCCGCGGACGTCGCCCGGCAGGAACCGCTCTACGCGGAGCTGGCGGTGCTGCTGGCCTGCCACACCGCGCACACCGGGCAGCTGCCCGACGAGGCGGTCCACCTCGCCTCCGCCTTCCAGACCGCGGGCTACCCGCAGGTCGTCGGCGCCCTGTGGGAGGCCGACGACGCGGTCTCCGCGCTCCTGGCCGCCCGCCTGTACGCGGCGCTCCGCGCCCCGGCGCCGGGCGCCGTCGCCCCCGCGGACACGGGCCGCGCCCTCAACCACGTCGTGCGCGCCCTGCGCACCCGCTACGCCCGCTCCCCCGCGGTGTGGGCACCCTTCGTCCACATCGGCCGCTGAGCGCCGCGACGGGACGTCAGGCGCCGCCGAGCAGTCCGGCTAGGACCGGGTGCACGCGGGCCGGATCGACGGTGGTGACGGTGTACACGGCGACCCCCGAGACCACCAGGGGGTCCTCCGCGGCGATCCGCTCGATCGTCCGGCGGTCCGTCCCGCGGGCGAGGATCACGCCGCCCTCGGACGAGGGCACGGTCTGCCCGGAGAGCAGGAAGGTGCCGGCGCGGTGGTGGCGTTCCAGGAACGCGACGTGGGCCGCGACGAACGGCCCGGCGTCCTCCTCGGATCCGGTGTACGTCAGGAACAGCAGGTGCAGCATCCCCGTCCGATCTCCTCGCGGTCCGGGCGGCCCGGTCCGTCATTTTCAGGCTCGCTCACCGGCGGCGGCGCAGCACCAGGTCCAGCTCCCGCCAGGTCGCCGGGGCGACGGGGCCCGGCGCGACGGGGATCCCGACGGCGCGGGCGACGGAGCGCAGCCGCAGGTCCACGACGGCGTCGGCGAGGTCCGCGAGGGCGAAGAGCCGTTCGCGCCCGAGCCACCAGGCGGCGAACACGACCACGGCGCCCGCGCCGAAGGCGGGCCACCACGCGGTGGCGCAGCCCAGCGCCACGTAGAGCAGGCCCCATCCGCACAGCCGGGTGGACGCCTCGAAGGCACCGGCCGCGGTACGGATCTCCTTGCGGTCGGCCTCCGTCGCCGCCAGCCACAGGCGTGGCCAGACCGCCGTGAAGGGCACCGCGTAGTACGCGCCGACGCGGTGCTCCAGGGCGTGCATCCGGTCGCCCATGCGGGTGGGGCGGGCCGGGGGCACGGGCGCGATCCGGTCCCGGCGGGCCTCGGCCGCGCGGGCGGCGGCCAGTTCGGCCGGGTCGCCGTCGCGTTCGTGGTTCCGCAGACGGGCCGCGACGTCGGCGTCCGCGCGTTCACGACGGGCCCGGCGCCGGCGCACGAGCCACTGCCCCGACCCGCCCGGCCAGGGCCCGACCCACAGCACCTGGACCGCGCGGGCCAGGGCCTGCACCGCCAGGCCCGGGACGACGGCGAGCAACAGCACCGCGACCAGGGCCAGGAGGAACCCGGCCGTACCGTGCGCGTCGGTCCAGTCCGCGGCGCGCTCGACCTCGCGCAGCAGGCGGCCGGCGTCGAACGGCCGCCTGCCGCCGAGCACATGGGCGGCCCAGGCGGTGCCCAGGAAGAGCGCGCCGGGCAGCGCGAGCAGGGAGACCCAGCGTTCGGCGAGCTTCCCGCCGATCTCGTCCAGCAGACCCGCCACCGCGCTACGCCCCGCCTTCCGCGACCTGCTCGACTACGCGGCGGGCGCAGCGGCCCCGGGGCCTTCGCGCCACCGCCACCGGTGCCTGCTGCTTCCTCCGCCGTGCGGCTGCGCGCACCGGACGGCCCTCCTTCTCCCCGGAGGCCGTAAGGACAGGTCCAGGCCGTGTCGTCAAGAGTCCCTCCTGCCCGCAGGATCCGGCACGGCGCTCCGCCGGGAAGTGCCCTCGCGCTGTGTTGTCGAATCGTCCGAGCAGCCCACTACGGGGACGGCTCTCCGCCTTGCGGTGCATCGGACCTGGGGGATGGCCCGCCCTCCGGGCGGCCGGGGCTCCTTCGACGGCACGGCCTAGTACCAGACGGGCCGCAGTTCGGCGTCCCAGACCGCGCAGCGCGGGGCGGTGACCGAGGCCGTGGGGTCCTCGCTGCGGGCACAGAGGCCGCGCGGGCAGCGGTGGCGCAGGATGCCGGCGCCCCCGCCGGTCATGCCCGGCAGCTGGGTGTAGCCGCCCGGGTCCATGCGGGGGCCGACGACCCGGACGCCGAGCCGGTGGCCCAGGTCGGTCACGGTCTCGACGTCGCCGGCGCCCCGCCGTACGGCCTCGGCGGCGGCCTCGACCTCGGCCGCCTCGCCCGGGTCGCTCGCGGCGCCGCGCAGCAGCGGCAGCATCTCGCAGAAGGCCATGACGTCTTCCTCGGTCACCGGCCCAGCCTACTGATCTGCGATCATTGCCGTATGGCGTTCACCGAAGAGCTCGCCCGGGCCGTGCTCGCGGCGGACGGGCAGGACGGCGCGAAGCTGCTCGCGCTCGGCGAGAACGCGGTGTTCGACCTCGCGGACGGCGTGACCGTCGCGAAGGTCGGCCGCGGTCCCGAACTGCTGGAGCGGGCCGCCCGCGAGGTGCGCACGGCCTCCTGGCTGGCGGCGCACGGCGTCCCCGCCGTACGGGCGGCGGCGCCGGAGGCCCGGCTGGTGGAGGGGCACCCGGTCACGTACTGGGAGCGGCTGCCGGACCCGGTCCGGCCCGCGGGGCCCGCCGACCTCGCCGCGCTGCTGCGGCTCGTGCACGCCCTGCCCGAGCCGGACTTCGCCCTGCCGCCCCGCGACCTGCTGGACGGGGTGGAACGGTGGCTGCGGCTGGCCGGTGACGCGGTCGACCCCGCGGACGCCGCGTACCTGCGCGAGCGCCGGGACGGCTTCGCCGCCGCCGCGGCCGCGCTGACCCCGCACCTGGTCCCGGGCCCCGTCCACGGCGACGCGCTGCCGCGCAATGTGCACGTCGGCCCGCAGGGCCCGGTCCTGGTGGACCTCGAGACCTTCTCGGCCGACCTGCGCGAGCACGACCTCGTCGTCATGGCGCTCAGCCGGGACCGCTACGGGCTCGGTCCGGACGCCTACGCCGCCTTCACCGACACCTACGGCTGGGACGTGCGCGAGTGGGACGGCTGCGCGGTGCTGCGCGGGGCGAGGGAGACCGCGAGCTGCGCCTGGGTGGCCCAGCACGCACCGGGCAACCCGGCCGCGCTCGCGGAGTTCCGCCGCCGGGTGACCTCGCTGCGCGACGGCGACCCGTCCGTACGCTGGTACCCCTTCTGACCCCACAACGCCTACCGGCAACAGGCCCCGGCCACGCGTCCGGGCCGCCCCGGCGCATCCGTGCGCGCCGGGGCCCCGCGGTCACCTCGGCCGGGGGATGACCGGCCAGGCCTGCTCGACGACGGCCGCCGGGTCGGCGGTGCGCCGCAGGTATGCCTGGAGGGAGGCCGACTGCTCGGCCGCCGCCCGGATCTGAAGGGCGTGCAGGTCCGCGAGCGGCATCAGGCCGACGGGCTCGTGCCGCTCCCCCAGGCGGCGCACGACGCGGGCCGCGGCCAGCGCGTCGGCCCGCGCGTCGTGGGCGCCCTCCAACTGGACCCCGTAGTGGGTGCACAGCGCCTGCAGGGCCCTTCTGCCCTTGCGGTACTTGTCGACGTGCTTGTCGATGACCAGCGGGTCGATGACGGGCTCGGGCCCGCCGCCCAGCCGTTCGCTGACCGAGGCGACGCCGTGCCGCCGGCACTCGCGGTCCAGCAGCGACAGGTCGTACCGGGCGTTCATCACCACCAGCGGGGTGCCCGAGCGCAGCACTTCGGTGACGGCCTGGGCGATCTCCTCGACCGCCGAGGCCGCCGGGGCGCCGTGCGCACGGGCGTGCGCGGTCGAGATGCCGTGGATCGCCGAGGCCTGCTCGGGTATGGCCACGCCCGGGTCGAGCAGCCAGGTGCGCTCCCGCGAGACGGCCCCGTCGGCCTCCAGCCTGACGACCGCCGCGGTGACGATGTGGTCGGTCTCGACGTCGGTGCCGGTGGTCTCCAGGTCGAAGGCGACCAGTGCGTCGCTGATCCAGCTCATCGCGCGGCCCTCGTGCCCGTGGCGTGCACAGCGCCGCGCGGGCGGCTGCCCGCGCTCCTCCCCCGTGCGGAATCGGCCGGCCGTGTCCGGCCTCGTCCCATGCGCATTGACGTACGTCCTTCCCGCTGTTCCCCCGTGTTCGCCTCCATCATCCCGTGCGCCACTGACAGTCCCGCGGCCGGGCTGTGCGGGGGCGTCCGGCCGGGGGCCCGCCGGGCCGTCAGGAGACCCCTCAGGAGACCGGACGGGAGTCGGCCCAGACGCCCTCGAACTCCTCGCGGTAGGTCTCGAACAGGCCGTGCTCGGCCTCGGGCGCGCCGTCGGCCCTGGTCTGCACGAGGTCCCGCGGCCCGCCGCGCAGGATGAGGACGGGCGCCTCCATGCCGCGGGCCCTGCGCAGGTAGGGCTGGACGACCGCGATGCCGTCCGCGGTGTCGCCGTCCACGAGGTAGGCGGTGAAGCGCGGGGTCTCGTCGAAGACCCGGATCTCGAACGCGGCGGTGTCCCGCAGCCGGGCCCGCACCCGCCGCATGTGCATGATGTTCATCTCGACGGCGCGGCTGAGCTCCCCCCGGCCGAGGCCGAGTTCGCGCTCGCGGCGGCGGACGGCGCTGCTCGCCGGGTTGAGGAAGAGCAGCCGCACCCGGCAGCCGGACTCGGCGAGCCGCACCAGCCGCTTGCCGGAGTAGTTCTGCACCAGCAGGTTGAGGCCGATGCCCACCGCGTCCAGGCGGCGGGCGTTCCCGAACAGGTCCTCGGCGGGCAGCTGCCGCTGCAGCCGCACCCGGTCGGGGTAGACGCCGACGACGTCGGCGTAGCGGTCGGCGACGAGCTCCTCGACGGCGTCCACGGGCAGCCGCTCGGCGGAGGGGTAGCCGGGGCCGGAGCCGAGCATGTCCAGCAGGCGGGCGGCGGCCCGCTCGGCCTGGTCCAGGACGGTGCGGGACAGGGCGCGGTTGCGGGAGACGACGTGCCGGGCCACCTCCAGCTCGTCCAGGGCGAGTTCGAGTTCCCGGCGGTCGTCGAGGTAGGGCTCGAAGCACGGCCAGTGCTGCACGGCGAGCTCGCGCAGCTGCGGCAGCGTCAGGAAGCTGAGGATGTTGTCGTCGGCCGGGTCGAGCAGGAATCCCTTGCGGCGGCTGACCTCGCGCACGGCCGCGGCCCGCTGCACCCACTCGTGACCGGCCGGGCCCGCGGCCGCGACCACCCACTCGTCGCCGTGCACGGGTTCGTAGATCGGGCGCAGCACGGCGTTGACGACGGCGCGCAGGCGCTGTTCGACGAGGTTGAGCCACACGTACGCCCGTCCCGCGCGCCGGGCGCGGGTGCGCACCTCGGCCCACTCGTCGGCGCCCCAGTCCAGTTCCGCTCCGATCTCCAACGGCAGTGCCAGGGCGGCCGTACCGGTGCCTCCCTCGCCGATGCCGCCGCCCGGGTCCCCCTGATCACCACCACCGGGGAGCACCAGACCTCCCGACATCACGACTGCACCCGCCTTCCCGCCCCCGTCCACGATCAAGGAAGGGTACTGCGGGGCGGGAGGCGGTGCAGCCGTAACGACGCTACTTCACCACATGCTTACCGGGCCCGACGGCGCGGGACGGTCAGTGTCCCTGCCCGTTGCCGCCCGACAGCTCGTCCGGTGTGAGCGGGCTCATGGCGGTCACGTCGCGCGGCGCGAGCTGGAAGCCCTGCCAGTGGATCGGCATGG
Organism: Streptomyces sp. NPDC005722; assembly: GCF_040630935.1. Taxonomy (NCBI): domain Bacteria; kingdom Bacillati; phylum Actinomycetota; class Actinomycetes; order Kitasatosporales; family Streptomycetaceae; genus Streptomyces; species Streptomyces sp. NPDC005722. The sequence continues at coordinate 123,234 of NZ_JBEXYN010000004.1, read as the reverse complement.
GCGTCTGGTCCTCGTCGCGCGGGATGTGGTGGAAGCCGACGTTGACCCACATCACCGGGTGCGTGAGGGTCTCGCCGTTCGCCCACTTGTCCACCGAGGTGCCGCGGCCGGCGCAGGCGGGGTCGCTGTTGCCGCTGGCCAGTTGCTCGCAGGCCCGGTACTGGGTGACGTACAGGTCCTTGGAGGTGTACGCGTGGGCGTCGTAGCGGTCGGAGTGCTGCTGGACCAGCTCCCAGGAGCGCGGGTGCCGGTCGGCGTTCCTCCCGGCCGTGGAGACCACGCGCCACCAGCGGCGCAGCGCGGAGTTGACGGCGAGCTCCTTGGTGACGGCGGTCCTGGTGGTCTTCAGGACGGCGGAGCCGGAGCCGCGGCCGGCCTTCTTGGTGTCGTACTGCTCGACCTTCGCCCGGTTCGAGCCGTCCAGGCCGAAGTCCAGCCGCCAGAAGACCGAGTGGTAGTGGCTGGTGGCGTGGTCGTGGCCGCCCGTGCCGATGGGCCAGCCGGTGCCCTCGCCGCTGTAGTCGCCGGGCGAGAGGTCGCCGGTGGCGCCCACCTTGGCGGTGATGGTGCCGTCGTCGGAGAAGTTCCACTGGGTGACGTACTCGTACCAGCCGAGCTGGGAGACGGAGAAGACGACCAGGTCGCTGCCCTGCCGGGTGTACTTCCTCGCGGTGCCGTCCTCGTCGTAGAGGTCGCTGCGGTAGGCGTAGCCGTGCGGCGCGGTGGTGACGCACAGCGCCTTGACGGTGCGTTCCTGCTGCGGGACGTAGGCCGAGGCGATGGTGCCGCCGGGGCACTCCTCGGGGCCGATGTCGACCGCGGTGTTGCCGAATCCGATGTCGGACAGGTCGTTGTACTCGGTGAGCCCGGAGTCGTACGGGACGTTGACCTGCGCAAGTGTGGCGGAGTTCAGCACCTTGAGGGGCTGCGGCTCCTTCCGGGGCCGGTACGCGATCTTCTCCAGGACCAGGCCCTTGGTGCCGCTCATGCGCCAGCACATGGTCCAGCCGGTGCCGTTCGGCAGCGTCCTGGTGAGGGCGGTGGCGGTGCCGCAGTCCGCCGCGGCGGCGGCGCCGGCCCGGGGGGCCGCTTCGGCCCGTCCGGCGGTGGGGCCCACGGCGAGCGCGGGCAGGAGGAGAAGCGCCGGGGCCGTACCGAGGGCCCGGCGCACAAGGGTGGTGCGCATCGTGTCTGGGTCTCCGCTCTTAGTGGATCCGGCCGACGGTGCGGTCGCTGAGGTCGACGACGAGTTGGGTCGTGTCGATCCACGGCCCGTCCTTCACCTGTGTGAACAGCCGTACGCACCGGTGACGACCGCACTTGGCCAGACCGGCGGGGGCGGACTGCTCAGCGGTGTTGAACGAGATGCCGCGCAGCCGCAGCTGGCCGGGCGAGGTGAGTTCCCGGCCCTTGGTGGCGGCCGTGAAGTCGGCGCGGAGACCCGCACCGAGGGCGTCACCGATGAGCAGTGCCGCCGCCTGCCGGGTCTCGTCCGGCGACGGCGGCGGCTGCAGGCCGGTGGCGGTGTCGGTGCGCTCGACGGTGCCGGCGGTGAGGTCGACGGTCTTCTTCACGAGCCGGTCGTGCCCGTAGTCGTAGAAGAGCACCTCGACCCGGCGGGCCCCTTCGGTCCGCGCCCCCGTGGCGTCGGCCGGTTCGGCGAGGTCGGTGTCGAGGTACTCCGGGCCGCGGCCGCCCGCCACGTCCTCGGCGCTGCGCAGCGCGTCGCGGCGCAGGGCTATGGACTTCGCGCGGTCGACCTCGGCCTTGGTCAGGGGCCCGCGACCGCTCCGCTGCGCGCCGGCGGGCGCCTCGTCCTCCGTCGTCCCACCGCTGCCCGCGTCCTGCCGCCCCGGCGCTCCCGGCGCGGCGGCCGGGCCGCCCGTCGTGGAGTGGTCGTCGCCTGAGGCGTCGCGCGGCAAGGTGATGCCGATCATCACGACGGTGGCGGCGACGGCGGTGCCGCCGCCCCACAGGGCGCGCCTGAGGCCGCGCCCGAACCGTCCCTTACGCGGTAAGGAACGGCTTTCCCCCTGATCTGTCACGTAGGTCTCCCCTGTGTCGTATGGTCACTCTTATCGACGGAACCTCAACGGCACAGGTTGCCCCGGGGCGGTGGATTCTTGCGGCAGGCAGGGGAATTGGGCCACCCGTAACGGGGAAGATCTTGGCGATTCCACGCCCGCAGGGGCCCGTTTGCGTGAGGATGCCCTTTCGGCACCGATGTGGCCGGGGTGCGGCCTACCGGCACCCGGCGGAGAAGTGGAAGAGTCGACGACATGCAGGTCTGGCCGGGTCAGGCATATCCCCTCGGCGCCACGTACGACGGCGCCGGCACCAATTTCGCGGTCTTCTCCGAGACCGCGGACCGGATCGAGTTGTGTCTGCTGCACGACGACGGCTCGGAGACCGCCGTCGAGCTGCGCGAGGCGGACGCCTTCGTGCGCCACGCCTACGTGCCGGGCATCATGCCCGGTCAGCGCTACGGCTTCCGGGTCCACGGCCCCCACGAGCCCACCAGGGGCCACCGCTGCAACTCCGCGAAGCTGCTGCTGGACCCGTACACCAAGGCGATAAGCGGGACGATCGACTGGGACGAGGCGGTGTACGGCTACCGCTTCGGGGAGCCGGAGTCCCGCAACGACCTGGACTCGGCGCCGCACACCATGACGTCGGTGGTGGTGAACCCGTACTTCGACTGGGCGGAGGACCGCAGCCCCCGCATCGACTACCACCGCACCGTCATCTACGAGGCGCACGTCAGGGGCCTGACGATGCTCCACCCGGAGCTGCCCGAGGAGATCCGCGGCACCTATGCGGCGCTCGCCCACCCCGCGGTGATCTCGCACCTGACGGAGCTGGGCGTCACGACGCTGGAGCTGATGCCGGTCCACCAGTTCGTCCACGACCACCGGCTGGTGGACGCGGGGATGCGCAACTACTGGGGCTACAACACGATCGGCTTCTTCGCCCCGCACAACGCCTACGCCTCGATGGGCGACCGCGGCCAGCAGGTGCTGGAGTTCAAGACGGCGGTGCGCGAACTGCACCGGGCGGGCATCGAGGTCATCCTCGACGTGGTGTACAACCACACGGCCGAGGGCAGCCACCTGGGGCCGACGCTGTGCTTCCGGGGCATCGACAACGCCTCGTACTACCGGCTGGCCGACGACCCGCGCTACTACACGGACACCACCGGCACGGGGAACTCGCTGCTGATGCGCAGCCCCCACGTGCTGCAGATGATCATGGACTCGCTGCGCTACTGGGTCACCGAGATGCACGTCGACGGCTTCCGCTTCGACCTCGCGGCGACCCTGGCGCGGCAGTTCCACGAGGTGGACCGGCTCTCCTCGTTCTTCGACCTGGTGCAGCAGGACCCGGTGGTCAGCCAGGTGAAGCTGATCGCGGAGCCCTGGGACGTCGGCGAGGGCGGCTACCAGGTGGGCAACTTCCCTCCGCTGTGGACGGAGTGGAACGGCAAGTTCCGCGACACCGTGCGCGACCTGTGGCGCGGCGAACCGGCCACGCTGGCCGAGTTCGGCTCCCGGCTGACCGGCTCCTCCGACCTCTACCAGGACGACGGCCGCCGGCCGCTCGCCTCCATCAACTTCGTGACGTGCCACGACGGGTTCACCCTGCGGGACCTGGTGTCGTACAACGACAAGCACAACGAGGCGAACGGCGAGAACAACCGGGACGGCGAGAGCCACAACCGCTCGTGGAACTGCGGCGCCGAGGGCGAGACCGAGGACGAGGAGGTGCTCGCCCTGCGCGAGCGCCAGATGCGCAACTTCATCGCCACGCTGATGCTCTCCCAGGGCGTGCCGATGCTCGCCCACGGCGACGAGTTCGGCCGCACCCAGCAGGGCAACAACAACGCCTACTGCCAGGACAACGAACTGGCCTGGGTGCCGTGGCCCAAGGAGGGCGACGCGGACACCGAGCGGCTGCACGAGTTCACCCGCCAGATGGTGTGGCTCCGCCGCGACCACCCCGTCTTCCGGCGCCGCCGCTTCTTCCACGGCCGGCCGGTCGAGGGGACGCACGACGACCTCTCGGACATCGCCTGGTTCACCCCTGAGGGTGAGGAGATGGCCCAGGACGACTGGCAGGAGGCGCAGGCCAACGCCCTGGTGGTCTTCCTCAACGGCAGCGCGATCTCCGAGCCCGGCGACCGCGGGGAGCGGATCGGCGACGACTCCTTCCTGCTGATGTTCAACGCCTGGTACGAGCCGTTGGACTTCGTCGTCCCGGTGAACCACGGCAAGGAGTGGCAGGTGGTCGTGGACACCCAGCGGCCGGAGGGCGTGCCCCCCGGCTCGGGGCGCAAGGTGACCCAGGGCGACCGGCTGCGGCTGGCCGACCGGAGCATGGTGGTCCTGCAGCGCCCGGCGTAACCGTCCGTCCGATGTGATGGGCCTACCGGTCGGCGGGGTAGTCAGTCCTCCATGACAGAAAGCGCCGCGAGCCCGCCGACCGCTGTCGTCCCTTCCGTGCCGAGCGCCACCTACCGGCTCCAGCTCCAGCCCGACTTCCCCTTCGCCGCGGCCGAGGCCGTCGTCCCCCACCTGGCGGCGCTCGGCGTCTCCCACCTGCACCTCTCCCCCGTCCTGCAGGCCGTGCCCGGCTCCACGCACGGCTACGACGTCGTCGACCACACCCGGGTCCGCGAGGAACTCGGCGGCGAGAAGGGGCTGCGCGCCCTGGCCCGCACCGCCCGCGCGCACGGCCTCGGGCTCGTGCTGGACGTGGTGCCCAACCACATGGCCGTGCCCGCGCCCGAGCACCTGGCCAGGCCGCTGTGGGAGGTGCTGCGGGACGGGCCGGACTCCCCGTACGCACGCTGGTTCGACGTCGACTGGGCGGCGCAGGGCGACCGGTTGCTGCTGCCGGTGCTGGGCGGCCCGCTGGAGGAGGTGCTGCCCGACCTGCGCGTCGAACGCGACCGGGCCGCCGGGGAGCGCGTGCTGCGCTACCACGACCACGCGTTCCCGCTGCGCCCCGGCACCGAGGGACTGCCGCTGCGCGCGCTGGTCGACGCCCAGTGGTACCGGCTCGCCTGGTGGCGGCAGGCCCGTACCGAACTGAACTACCGGCGCTTCTTCACCATCTCCGAGCTCATCGCGGTCCGTGTCGAGGACGACGAGGTCTTCGCCGCCACGCACGCCACCTTGCTGCGCCTGCTCGACGAGGGCGTCGCCGACGGCCTGCGCATCGACCACCCCGACGGCCTCGCCGACCCGGCCGGCTACCTGCGGCGGCTCGCGGACGCCTCGGGCGGCCGCTGGACGGTCGTGGAGAAGATCCTCACCGGCGACGAGCGGCTGCCGGCCGGCTGGGCCTGCGCCGGAACGACCGGCTACGACGCCCTGGACCGGCTCGACGGGCTGTTCACCGACCCCGCGGGCGTCGAGGAGATCGTCCGCGGCTACCGCGCCTTCACCGCCGCTCCCGCCGACGCGGGCGGCGAGTGGCAGCCGACCGTACGGGCCGCCGCCGAACGCATCGTCACGCACGACCTGGCCGCCGAGGTGGACCGGCTGACCCGCTCCGCCGTCCGCGCCACCGGGCTGGAGCACACGGCGCTGCGCGAGGCCGTCGAGGCGACGCTGGTCCGGCTGCCGCGCTACCGCCCGTACGTCGTCCCCGGCGAGCCGGCGGACGCACAGGACACCGCCCTGCTGGAGACCGCGGCCGGCGCCACCGGGCTCCCGGCGGCCGGCGCCGTGTGCGACCTGGCCCTGGGCCGGCACAAGGGCGGCGGGGAGGCCGCGGCGGACTTCGCGGTGCGCTTCGCCCAGGTCTCCTCCGCGCTGCGCGCCAAGTCGGCCGAGGACACCGCGTTCTACCGCTACCACCCGCTGCTCTGCCTCAACGAGGTCGGCCGCGAGCCGGACCGTCCCGCCACCTCGCCCGAGGAGTTCCACGCCTTCTGCGAGCGGCTGCGGCGCGACTGGCCGCTCACCGGGACCGTGCGCTCCACCCACGACACCAAGCGCGGCGGCGACGTGCGGGCCCGGCTGGCCGCGCTGAGCGAGCTGCCCGGCGAGTGGGCGGACTGGCTGGGCGAGGCCTCGGCGGACCTGCGGGAGTACCTGGAGCACCGCGGGATCCCGCTGCCCGAGCGTCATGTGGAGTACCAGGCCTGGCAGTACGCGGCGGTCTTCTGCGACGCCGGCGCGGCCGGGCTCGTGGCCGACACCATGCTCAAGTCGGAGCGCGAGGCGGGCCTGCGCACCTCGTGGACCGACCAGCGGCCGGAGTACGAGCGGGACATGACCGGCTTCGTCCGCGAACTCGTCGGCGGGCCGGCCGCCTTCGCCACCGAGCGCATCGACCGGGCGCTGCGCGGACCGGAACGCGTCAACGTGCTCGGCGCGCACCTGGCGCACCTGACCATGCCGGGCGTGCCCGACCTCTACCAGGGCGACGAGGAACGGCAGTTGCTCCTCGTCGACCCCGCCAACCGCCGTCCGTACGACCCGGGCACGGCCGGGGGCGAGGTGAGCGAGAAGCGGCGGGTGACGGAGTTCGCGCTGCGGCTGCGCCGGGCCCGCCCGCAGTGGTTCACCGGCCCGGAGGGCTCGTACGAGCCGCTGTACGCGCGCGGTCCGGCCGGGGAGCACTGCGTGGCCTTCGTCCGCGGCGGACGGGCGCTGACGGTCGTCACCCGGCTGTCCCGGCGGCTCGCGGACGCCGGCGGGTGGCGCGGCACGGAACTGGTGCTGCCGGAGGGGGTCTGGACGGAGGTGCTGACGGGCCGCCCGTTCCAGGCGGTGGTGCCGCTGGCGGAGCTGCTGGACCGGCTGCCGGTGGGTCTGCTGGTGCGCGACGTGGACGAATGAGACTGGGCGGGAGGAGAAATCCGGTACGGAGGGATACGGAGCACGAAAGCCGGTAATGTCCCGCCCGTTGAGTGTCGCCGGGGACCCTCCCGGCGGCGCGGGGGGAGGGACGTCCATGCTGCGCAGGTGTGCGCCGGCGCTCGCCGCCGTGCTGCTGGCGAGCGGCTGCGGCGGCGGTTCCGCGCCTGTCCGTACGACGACCGCGGGATCACCGTCCGCGGTTGCCTCCGCGACCGCCATGGACAGCTCCCCTCCCGTCCCGCAGAGCAGCCCGCCGTCCCCGGCCGCCGCGGAACCGTCCGGGACGGTGGCGACGGTGGCGACGGTGGACGCCACACCGGCCGCCACCCCCTCGGACGGCGGCGACCCGCCCGGCGGCGCGACGGGGACGCCGGCGTCCGGCGGCGGACCGCGGACGACGAGCTGCGGCGCCCTGCCCGGCAGCGGCACCTTCACCGACCCGCTGCAGCTCGGCGTCGCCGACGGTCCCGTCGTCGCCGAGGGCTGCGCCCCGCTGACCGCGGGCGCGCCCTTCAACGTGCGGTACTTCTCGTTCACCCTGCCCGGGGCGCCCGGCCCGGACGCCCACGCCGGGCCGTCCTTCACCATCACCCCGGACGCGCTCGGACCGGTGTACCCGGCCGTCGTGCTGCCGGGCGGCTGGGTCCTCAAGAACAGCCTGGGGTCCGGCTACTGGACCGGCACCGAGCCCTGGTTCACCGGCCGGTACCAGCCGATCTCCGACCTGGCGCCGGGCACGTACATCCTGCGCACGGAGAAGCTGGACTCGCCGCTTCACTCCCTGACCACCCCGGCCTACGACGTGCTGGTCGACCCCGGGACCACGGCCTGACCCCTCGGGCCGCATCCCCTGACGGTTCGTCAACCACCGTGCGGCACGCCGCTCCTGCGCCGGAGCCGCACGACCGGGCACACTGTACGGTATGCGGCATGTATACCGATATTCCCTTCATCCCGCGTCTCGCCGGAGTGCACCACGTGACGCTGCCCGTCAGCGATCCGGCCCGGTCGGAGGCGTGGTACGAGCGGGTCCTCGGCCACCACCGGATCGCGGAGTTCACGGAGGGCGGCGCCTTCGCCGGCGTCGCCATGGCCCACCCCGGCGGCGGACCCGTGCTGTGCCTGCGCCACGACCCCGCCCTCGCGGCCGCCTCCGCGGGCTTCGCGTGGTTCTCCCTCGGCGTCCCCGACCTCCCCGCCCTGGAGGCGCTGGCGGCCCGGCTGGACGCCCTCGGCGAGCCGCACGGCGCCGTCGTCCGCACCACCCGCGGCTGGCTGCTGCCGCAGTTGCGCGACCCTGACGGCCACGAGCTGCGCTTCGCCACCGTCGACGAGGGACCGCCGCCCTGCCGCGGGCAGGTGCTGCGCCTGGCCGGCGGCCGCGAGCCGGTGCTCCGGTCCCGCACCGCCTGAGGGACGCGGACCGGACTGTCGGAGCCCGCTGTTAGCGTCCTGCCATGGACGCCTCGGAAGCCCTGCTCGCCCGCATCGAGAACGACCCGGTCGCGGCCTCGAACCTCACGCGGACCGCTGACTTCGACATCAGCGGTCGCGACCCGGTCGAGGACGTGCGCCTGCCCTCGGGCCTCGCGATGCGCCCCATAGCGGGCGACGCCGCCGGCGGCACGTTCTACCTGTGCGGGGAACCCGGCGACGCCGAGCGGCCCGTGGTGTACGCGGACTCCGAGGGGCAGGCGGCGCTGATCGGCGCGGACCTGACCGAGGCGGTGGAGCTGCTCGTCTGCTGCCCGGTGTGGTGGCACGACGTGGACTGCGGGCGCTCCCCGGAGGAGCTGGACGCCGAGGCGCGGGCCGATGAGCCGGACCTGGACAGGGAGCGCGCCGAACTGGTGGCGGCCCTCGGCCTGACGCCCCCTCCGGTCGAGGAGGTCGTCGCCCGGCTGCTGGCGACCGCGGCCCGCACGGTGCCGGACTTCCTGCCGTACGTGGACGACGCCGACCACGGGGCGTACGAGCCGATGTTCGGGCCCTGAGCCGGGCCCGGCCCGGGCTCAGGCGGTGGTGAGACGGAAGCTCATCGCCCCGAAGGTGACCTGGTCGCCGGGGCGGACGGCGGCCGCGCCCATGACGCGGTGGCCGTTGACCCAGGTGCCGTTCATCGAGCCGAGGTCGCGCAGCACCCACAGACCGCCCTCGTGGCTGAGCTCCGCGTGGAAGCGCGAGGTCGAGGAGTGGCTGAGCCGGAAGGTGCACGACAGGTCACGGCCGATCCGCACCGGGAAGGGCCCGGGGGCGGGCAGCAGCAGCGGCGGCAGCTGCTGGACGGCCCAGGCGAGCCGCATGCGGGCCCGGAAGGCCGAGGTCTTGGTGACGGCGCGGACGACCGAGCCGGTCAGCCGGGCCCAACGGCCCTGCTCCGGCGGCAGGTCGGCGATGAGGGCGGCCAACTCGTCGGCGTGACGGGCCTTGAGGGCGAGTCCCATGCGGCGCACGAACGTGTCGTGGGAGAGCCGTCCGTCGACGGCGCCCTCGCGGAGCACCTCGATGGCGCGCTCGCGTTCGGCGTCGGTGGGACGCGGCGGGTGCGTCGGGAACTCGTAGCTCACCTGCGTGATTGTCGGGCCGGGGAGGCCGGGGTGTCCAGAAGGTGCGGCCCGGGGGGGCCGCGCTTAATTGCGTGGACGCCGCCGGGGCGGCCCGACTACGGTGGGCGCACGCCCTTGACCGAGGAAGGAGGCGGAAGCCATGTGCCTGTTCAGCGTTCCGCGCTCCCGCCCCGAGATCCGCAGGGCGTACTCCGTCTGACCGGGAGCGCACCACTCTCCCGTGAGGACTTCACCTTCATGACCGATCTGGTCTTCCGCCCGCTCGCCGCGGGCGAATCCCACCTGTTCCACTCCCTTGCCCTCGAGGACGACGGCCTGGTCGGCCGTTCCCTGCTGGGCCACACCTACGCCATGACCGACGAGGGCGGCGAGTACCGCCCCGACTGGACCTGGGTGGCCCTGCGCGACGGCACCGTGGTCGCCCGCGCGGCGTGGTGGGCGGCCTCCACCGACGACAAGCCCATCGCCCTGGACTGGTTCGACTTCACCGACGCCGACGCGGCCGTTCGGCTGCTGCGCACGGCACCGCTGAAGGCCGAGTACGAACTGCTGGTGCCGCCCGGCTGGCGGGACCGGCGCGAGGTGCGCGAGGCCGCCCAGAGCCGCATCGACGCGGCGATCGTCTCCGGCATGGAAATGGTCGTCGAGCGCTACCGCTACACCTGGACGCCCGAGTGCGGGCTGCCGGAGCGCACCGGACGCCTGGAGTACCGGCCGGAGCCGGACGACGGCGTGATCCTGGACGTGCTGAGGCGCATCGGGGTCGGCAGCCTCGACGCGCACACCCGCCGCACGGTGCGGCTGCACGGCCCGGACGCGGCCGCCCGCGAGGAACTGGAGTTCCTCAACTGGCTCCAGTCGCCCCGCGAATGGTGGCGCCTGGCGTACACCCCGCAGGGCGAGCTCGCCGGCATCCAGGTGCCGGGGCGCAATCCGGGCGCGTTCTGCGTCGGCTTCATCGGCGTCCTGCCGGAGCAGCGCGGCCACGGCTACGCCTACGACCTGCTGGTCGAGTGCACGCACGGCCTGGTCGGTCACGGCGCGGAGAAGATCGCCGCCGCCACCGACCAGACCAACGCGCCCATGGCGGCGCACTTCGCCAAGGCGGGTTATCCGGTCTCCCAGGAGCGCGTCAACCTGGTGTGACCCCCGGACGGCGGGCAGCATGGTGCCCATGCGCTTCGACGTGTGGGCACCGGACGCCGGTGAGGTGGAGGTACGGGTCGACGGCCGGGCTCACGACATGGAGCGCGAGCCCGAACGCCAGGGCTGGTGGTACGCGGACGTGCCCGCCGGGCACGGTGCGCGGTACTCCTTCGCGCTGGACGGGGGCCCGCCGCGGCCCGACCCCCGCTCCCGCCGCCAGCCCGAAGGACCCGAGGGCCCGAGCGCGGTCGTCGACCACGGGCGGTTCGCCTGGACCCACGAATGGGCGGGCCGCCCGCTGCCGGGCGCGGTCCTGTACGAGCTGCACGTCGGCACCTTCACCACCGCCGGCACCTTCGACGCGGCGGTCGAACACCTGCCGTACCTGGCCGGGTTGGGCATCACGCACATCGAACTGATGCCGCTCTGCCCGTTCCCCGGCACGCACGGCTGGGGGTACGAGGGGGTGTCGCTGTGGGCGGTGCACGAGCCCTACGGAGGCCCCGACGGGCTGAAGCGCTTCGTGGACGCCGCGCACGGCCAGGGCCTCGGGGTGGTGCTGGACGTCGTCCACAACCACCTCGGGCCCTCGGGCAACCACCTGCCCGCCTACGGCCCGTACTTCACCGACCGCCACCACACCCCGTGGGGCGACGCCGTCAACCTCGACGCCCCCGGCTCCGACGAGGTGCGCGCCTTCCTGGTCGGCAGCGCCCTGGCGTGGCTGCGCGACTACCGCCTCGACGGGCTGCGGCTCGACGCCGTCCACGCCCTCGTCGACACCCGTGCGGTGCACCTGCTCGAGGAGCTGTCCACCGCCGTCGACGCGCTGGCCGCGGCGGTGGGCCGGCCGCTCTTCCTGATCGCCGAGTCCGACCGCAACGACCCGCGCACCACCGACCCGCGCGAGGCGGGGGGCCTGGGCGTGCACGCCCAGTGGAACGACGACTTCCACCACGCCCTGCACGCCGCCGTCACCGGCGAGTCCCAGGCGTACTACGCGGACTTCGCCGTCGCCCCGGTGGCCGCCGTGGCCAAGGCGCTGCGCCGGGTCTTCTTCCACGACGGCACCCACTCGAGCTTCCGCGGCCGGGCCCACGGCCGCCCCGTGGACCTGACGGGCACCCCGGGCCACCGTTTCCTGGCGTACACCCAGACCCACGACCAGGTCGGCAACCGGGCCACCGGCGACCGCCTCGGCGCGAGCGTCCCTGCGGGGCTGCTCGCCGCGGCCGCCGCGCTCGTGCTCACCTCCCCGTACACGCCGATGCTCTTCATGGGCGAGGAGTGGGGGGCCCGCACGCCCTGGCAGTTCTTCACCGACCACGACGACCCCGAGCTCGCGGCCGCCATCACGCGCGGCCGCCGCCGCGAGTTCGCCGAGCACGGCTGGAGGGCCGAGGACATCCCCGACCCCCAGGACCCGGCGACCCGGCTGCGCTCCTGCCTGGACTGGTCCGAACCGGCCCGGGAGCCGCACGCGGAGCTGCTCGCCTGGTACCGGCGGCTGATCGCGCTGCGCCACGCCGAGCCCGAGCTGACCGACCCGGCCCTGGACGCCGTCCACGTCACCGTGGGCGAGCACACCCTGCGGCTGGACCGCGGGCGGTTCCGGATCGCCGTCAACCTCTCCGGCGACGAGGCGCTGGTCCCCCTCCACCACCCGGGCCGCGCCGACCCGCCGGGGTACGTCCAGGTCGCCGCCTGGCGTCCCTGCCCGCCGCCCACCGCCACCGGGTGCCTCCACCTGCCCGGGCACTCGGTCGCCGTGCTCCGTGAGCGCTGACTACCCTGTCCGGGTGACGACCGACGAGGAACCCCGCGCGATCTGCGTCCACTGCGGCGAGCCGACCGAGCACCCCGACTCCCAGCCCGGTGCGACCCTCTGCCCGGTCTGCGCCTGGCACGAGGCCCAGCGCACCGCCTGCAGCGGCTGAGCCGCCGGACGGCACCGGGTCAGTCCTCCAGCAGCTCCTTGCGGGCGGCCTCGACGTCGAAGGAGGCCGGCGGGCACACCGGGTCGATCAGGTCGAGGTGCTCCATCAGCAGCCGCCCGACGGCCCAGTTCCGGTACCACTTGCGGTCCGCGGGGACGACGTACCAGGGCGCGGCCTCCGTGGAGCAGCGGCCGAGCACGTCCTCGTACGCCTGCTGGAAGGAGCCCCACCTGGCCCGGTCCTCCAGGTCGGCGGGGCCGAACTTCCAGTGCTTGCAGGGGTTGTCCAGCCGGGCCAGCAGACGGGTGCGCTGCTCGTCGCGGCTGATGTGCAGGAAGACCTTGACGACGCTGACGCCGTCGTCGGCGAGCGAGGCCTCGAAGGAGTTGATGGTCTCGCAGCGCTCCTCCCACATCGAGCGCGGCGCCCCGCCGCGGACCCGGGGGACGAGGACGTCCTCGTAGTGGGAGCGGTCGAAGACGCCTATTCGCCCGGGGCTGGGCAGGGCCCGTTCGATGCGCCGGAGGAAGTGGTGCGCCTTCTCCTCGGCGGTCGGGGCCTTGAAGGCGGTGATGCGGCACCCCGCGGGGTCGAGCAGGCTCGCCAGGTGCCGCACCGAGCCGCCCTTGCCCGAGGTGTCCAGGCCCTGGAGGACGACGAGGACGGAACGCGGGTCGCCCGCCGTGCTCTGCGCGAAGAGCCGCTCCTGCAGCGCCGTGATCCGGTCCCTGGCGTACGGCACGCCCGCCAGGGCCTCGGCCTTGTGAGCGGGTCCGCCCGGCGTCGCGCGCGGGTCGACCGACCGCAGCCGCACGGGCCCGCCCGACGGGACGCGGAGCCTGGTGCGCAGCCCCGGCCTGGTTCCGGACGCGGTGTCCGGTTTCCTCTGCGCCACCGCGCCTCCCTCCGGGGTACGTTCCGCGTCCCCGCGGGCCCTGTTCCGGTGATCCGATGGTGCGACGGATCCCGCGGACCCGCCAACGCGGGCCGCATGCGGCGGCTCAGGAACGGTGCGGGGCGGCGAGGCGTCCGGCGTCGCGGGCGAGGGCGGTGAGGCGGGAGATCGCCCGGAAGTACTTCTTGCGGTAGCCGCCGGCGAGCATCTCCTCGCCGAAGATGCGGTCGAAGGGCTCCCCGGAGGCCATCACGGGGACCTCGCGGTCGTAGAGCCGGTCGGCCAGGACGACCAGGCGCAGCGCGGTGGCCTGGTCCTCCACCGGGCGGACGCCGCGCAGGAAGACCCCCTCGACGCCGTCGCAGAGCGCGCCGTAGCGGCTGGGGTGGACCCGGGCGAGGTGCGCCAGGAGGGCACCGAAGTCGTCCAGGGAGGCGCCGGGGGTGCGTCCCGCGGCGGCGGTGACCTCGTCGTCGCCGTACGGTGCCGGGGCCTCGGGGAGGCCGCGGTGGCGGTAGTCCTCGCCGTCGATGCGCAGCGAACGGAAGCGGGCGGACAGGCCCTGGATCTCGCGCATGAAGTCGGCGGCCGCGAACCGGCCCTCGCCGAGCTTCCCGGGCAGGGTGTTGGAGGTCGCGGCCAGCTTCACCCCGGCGTCGGCGAGTTTGCCCAGCAGCGTGGAGACCAGCACGGTGTCGCCGGGGTCGTCGAGTTCGAATTCGTCGATGCAGACCAGCCGGTGTCCGCTGAGCGCCTGCACGGCCTGCTGGAAGCCGAGGGCGCCGACGAGGTTGGTCAGCTCCACGAAGGTGCCGAAGGCCTTCTGCTCGCGCGGCGCGGGCGTGGCGTGCCACAGCGAGGCGAGCAGATGGGTCTTGCCCACGCCGTAGCCGCCGTCGAGGTAGACCCCGCCGGGGCCGGCCGGGGCGGCCGCCGCGGCCCGGCGCCGGAACCAGGGCTTGCGTCCGCCGCCCGCGGGGGCGGCCAGTCCCTCCGCGAAGGACCGCAGCGTGGCGACGGCCTCGGACTGGCTCGGCTGCCCGGGGTCCGGGAGGTAGTTGTCGAACCGGACGGAGTCGAAGCGCGGCGGGGGCACCATCTCCGCCACCAGCCGGTCCACGGGGACGCGCGGCTCGCGTCCGCTCAGCGACACGGGCGGCGTCCCGCCGGGTATCGGGCTGGATTCTTGCGCGGCGGCGAAGGACGAGGACACAGCACTCCAGCCTAGTGCCTCCCCGGAGGTCCCCTCGCCGCCGTGTGGGCGACACCACTGCGCGGGGGGCGTGGAAGACTGCAGCCATGCGCCGCCTCTTCCCCGCCCCCGCACCCGCCGAGACCCTGGACGGCCCGGAGGCGCTGGCGGACGCCTACGCGTACCCGGAGTCCGCCGGTGACGCGCCCTGGCTGCGGGCGAACATGGTGTCCTCGCTGGACGGCGCGGCCCGGCACGACGGCCGCTCCCAGCCGCTGTCCTCCGACGCCGACATGCGGGTCTTCGGGGTGCTGCGGGCCCTGGCCGACGTCGTCGTCGTCGGCGCGGAGACCGTACGGCAGGAGGGCTACCGCCCGGCGAGGGCCCGGGAGGCCTTCGCGGAGCGCCGCGCCGCGGCGGGGCAGGGCCCGGCCGCGGCGATCGCCGTGGTCAGCGCCCGGCTCGACCTGGACTTCTCGCTGCCCCTGTTCACCGAGCCGCTGGTGCCGACCCTGCTGCTGACCGGCGAGGAGGCCCCGGCCGACCGGGTCGCGGCGGCGGCGAAGGCCGGGGCGCGGGTCGTCCGGGCCGGCCGGGGCACGGGCGTGGAGCCGGCTCGAGTGGTGCGCGAGCTGGCCGCCCTGGGGCTGCGCCGGATGCTGACGGAGGGCGGACCGCGGCTGCTCGCCCAGTTCGCCGCGGCGGGGGTGGTCGACGAGCTGTGCCTGACGGTCGCGCCGCTGCTGACCGCCGGCGACGCCATGCGCATCATGAACGGCCCCGGCATCGCCGACCCCGTCCGTTACGCCCCGCTGTCGATCCTGGAGGAGGACGGCTTCCTGTTCACCCGCTACGTACGCGGCTGACCGCCCCGGCACGACCGGGACCGGCCGCCGCCGCCCCGCGCCACCGGCCTCACCCGGATGGCGCCGACCGCCCGCCCGTGGACGTCCGCGTGCCGCGGCGCGGGAACAGATGACCCCGCGTGCCCCGCGCCCCGGCGGGGCAGGATGGTTTCCGTGGCTGGCCCGACGGCCCGCGAGAGAGAAGGACGCGTCCGTGTTCACGACCGTACTCATGATCGAGCAGCCGCTCGTCCCCGCCGACGTGGAACTGGTCACCACGCTCCATGGTGACGAGCCCGTCTCCTTCGTCGTCCTCATGCAGCCCCGCGGCGACCAGGACCGGCTGCTGCGGGCCATCGACGACGTCGCACTGGGTGAACTGGACAAGGCCGTCCACGAGCGGGACCGCCCGGAGGGCGACCAGGCGCTGCTGCCGGCCGAGCGGGCGCTGAACCACAGCCTGACCGCGCTGCGCGAGGCGGGCTGCGAGGCGGTGGGCGAGGTGGTCGAACGGCACCCGATCGAGCTGATGCGGTCGGTGGTCGAGCAGACCCACGCCGACGAGGTGATCGTGCTGACCGCCCCGCACCTGGTGGAGGAGTTCTTCCACCGCGACTGGACGTCCCGGGCCCGGCACAGGGTCGGCGTACCGGTGCTGAAGCTCTTCGCCCACAACGCGGAGGACTGAGCGGACGCCGCGTCCCCGACTGGTGGAAGAATCGGGGACGGCCGACAACCGACCCCGTGAGTTCCAGGGAGCACCGCGCATGAGCCCCACCCTTCCCCCCGGCATGGACCGACCGCACTTCATCGGGATCGGCGGGGCCGGGATGTCGGGCATCGCGAAGATCCTGACCCAGCGCGGCGCGGCCGTCGCGGGCAGCGACGCGAAGGACTCGGAGACGGCGGAGGCGCTGCGCGAGCTGGGCGCGACCGTCCACATCGGTCACTCCGCGGACCACCTCGCTCCGGAGGCGACCTGCGTGGTCGTCTCCAGCGCCATCCGTGACGACAACCCGGAGCTGGCCGCGGCCCGTGGCCGCGGCATCCCGGTGGTGCACCGCTCGGACGCGCTGGCGGCGCTGATGGGGGGCTCGCGCCCGATCGCGGTGGCCGGCACGCACGGCAAGACCACCACCACCTCCATGCTCGCGGTGAGCCTGTCGGCACTGGGCCTGGACCCGTCGTACGCCATCGGCGGCGACCTGGACGCGCCCGGCTCCAACGCCCACCACGGCACCGGCGAGATCTTCGTGGCGGAGGCGGACGAGAGCGACCGCAGCTTCCAGAAGTACGACCCCGAGGTCGCGATCGTGCTGAACGTGGAACTCGACCACCACGCGAACTACGCGTCGGTGGAGGAGGTCCACGAGTCGTTCGAGGTCTTCGTCGGCAAGATCGTGCCGGGCGGCACCCTGGTCGTCGGCGAGCACTCCGGGGCGCGGGAGCTGGCCGCCCGGGTGGCGGGCCGCGAGGGGCTGGAGGTCGTGCGCGTCGGCGAGGACGAGGCGGCCGACGTGCGGATCCTGCGGGTCACCCCGCACGGCATGTCCAGCGACGTCACCGTCCGCCTCGGCGGCGAGGAGCACACCTTCACCGTCTCCGTGCCCGGCCGCCACTACGCCCACAACGCGGTCGCGGCCCTCGCCGCCGGCGTCGCGCTGGGCGTCCCGGTGGAGGGCCTGGCCAAGGCGCTCGGCACGTACACCGGGGTGAAGCGCCGGCTGCAGCTGAAGGGCACCGCCGGGGGCGTGCAGGTCATCGACTCCTACGCGCACCACCCGACCGAGATGACCGCCGACCTGCAGGCCCTGCGGGAGGCGGCGGGCGACCGGCGCATCGTCGTGGTCTTCCAGCCGCACCTGTTCAGCCGCACCCAGGAACTGGGCCTGGAGATGGGCCGGGCCCTGGCGCTGGCCGACGCATCCGTGGTGCTGGACATCTACCCGGCCCGCGAGGACCCGATCCCGGGCGTCACCAGCGGCATGATCGTCGACGCGGCCGCCGCCGCGGGCGCCGACGTCGCCGCGGAGCACGACAAGGACGCGGTCCCCGAGGTCGTCGCCGGAATGGCCGGGCCCGGTGACCTTGTTCTCACCATGGGGGCGGGAGACGTGACCGATCTCGGTCCGCGCATCCTCGCCCGCCTGGAGAACTGAGGAGAGGGAGACCATGGCGTACGAAGTCGACAAGTCCGAGGAGCAGTGGCGTCAGGAGCTGACGCCGCAGGAGTACGCGGTCCTGCGCCAGGCGGGCACGGAGCGTCCCTTCGTGGGTGAGTACACCGACACCAAGACGCAGGGCGTCTACTCCTGCCGCGCCTGCGGGGCCGAACTGTTCACCTCGGACACCAAGTTCGAGTCGCACTGCGGCTGGCCGTCCTTCTTCGACCCGAAGGACAGCAAGGCCGTCGAGCTGATCGAGGACCGCTCGATGGGCACGGTCCGCACCGAGGTCCGCTGCTCCCGCTGCGGCTCGCACCTGGGCCACGTCTTCGAGGGCGAGGGCTACGACACCCCGACGGACCAGCGCTACTGCATCAACTCGATCTCGCTGCGACTGGCCCCCGTGGGGGACTGATCACGAAATCCGACGGCTAGGCCCCCCGCGTGGGGCTCACGCGACCCACGGGGCGCGTCCGTCGACTCCCCGCCCACCGGGTGGCAACGTGGCCGGGCATGGAACACCACGTACGGGCCAGATTGCTGCTGGCCAGCGCCACCATGCTCTTCGTCGAACTGGCGCTGATCCGGTGGGCGGGCGCGAACGTCGTCCATCTGAGCTACTTCTCCAACTTCATCCTGCTCGGCTCGTTCCTGGGGATCGGGCTGGGCTTCCTGATCGCCGCGGAACGCGGTCAGTGGCTCAAGCGGTGGGCGCCGCTGCCGCTGGCCGTACTCGTCGTGCTGGTGCGGGAGTTCCCCGTCCAGGTGCGGCAGAGCAGCGGCGACATCATCTACTTCACCGCCGTGCGGACCACCGGCCTGCCGCAGTGGGTGACGCTGCCGGTGCTCTTCCTGCTGGTGGCCCTCGCCATGACGGCGATCGGGAAGATCACCGCCGACCTGTTCCGGCAACTGCCCTCGCTGGAGGCGTACCGCTGGGACCTGCTCGGCTCGTTGACCGGTTCGGTGGCCTTCGCGGGGCTGTCGTGGCTGCGC
This sequence comes from Streptomyces sp. NPDC005722, assembly GCF_040630935.1. NCBI lineage: Bacteria > Bacillati > Actinomycetota > Actinomycetes > Kitasatosporales > Streptomycetaceae > Streptomyces > Streptomyces sp. NPDC005722. The sequence continues at coordinate 104,622 of NZ_JBEXYN010000004.1, read as the reverse complement.
GCGCCCTCCCTGGTGTGGGGGCTGGTCGCCGCGGCGGCGCTGCTGGTGCTCGGCGGCCGGCGCAACGTCCTGCGCTACGCGCTGCCGCTGGCGGCGATGGTGATGACGCTGCTCTTCGAGTCGCTGGCGCCGGGGGTGTCGTGGTCGCCGTACTACAAGATCGAGCTGACCCGCCCCGAGCCGGGCACCAGTTCGCGGACGTACAAGATCGCGGCGAACGGCGTGCCGCACCAGAGCATCGCACCGCTGAAGGTGCTGCAGCAGCCGAACTCGCCGTACGAGCAGGCCTACCGGGAGACCCCGGACAACCCGCACCGCAAGGTGCTGGTGATCGGGGCGGGCAACGGCAACGACGTCGCCGTGGCGCTCGCCAACGGGGCGCAGCACGTGGACGCCGTCGAGATCGACCCGCGGCTGCAGGAGATCGGGGCGAAGCTGCACCCCGCGAAGCCGTACGAGAACCCGCGGGTGCACGTCCACATCAACGACGGGCGGGCCTTCCTGGAGCGGACGGACACGCAGTACGACCTGATCGTGCTCGCCCTGCCGGACTCGCTGACGCTGGTGTCGGGGGCGAGCAACCTGCGGCTGGAGAGCTACCTCTTCACCAAGCAGGCCTTCGAGTCCGCGCGCGACCACCTCGCGCCCGGCGGCGCGTTCGCCATGTACAACTACTACCGGCAGCAGTGGCTGATCGACCGTTTCGCCGGGAGCCTGGACCAGGTCTTCGGCCACGCGCCGTGCATGACGGAGTACAGCAAGCGCGCCGCGGTCCTGGTGGCCGGGCTGACGCCGGCGGACCAGACCTGCGGGACGGTCTGGCGGGCCTCCGGGGCGGTGCCGCCGCCCGCGGACGACGACCACCCCTTCCCGTACCTCCTCAACCGCACCGTGCCGAGCCTGTACCTCGGCGCGCTCGGCCTGATCCTGCTGGTCACCGTGATCTCGGTGCGGCTGGCCGGGGTGCGGCTGCGCGGGACGCTGCGCTACACGGACATGTTCCTGATGGGCGCGGCCTTCATGCTGCTGGAGACGAAGAACGTCATCGGCTTCGCGCTGTACTTCGGCACCACCTGGCTGGTGAACGCGCTGGTCTTCATCGGGGTGCTGCTGGCGGTGCTGGCCGCCGTCGAGGTGCGGCGCCGGATGCGCCGGCTCAACCAGACGGCGCTGCAGGTCCTGCTCTTCGTCACGCTCGCCGTCGGCTGGCTCGTCCCCGCGCAGGCCGTGCTGTCGCTGCCCTTCGCGGCGCGGCTGGCGGCGGCCGTCGCCCTCGCCTTCGCGCCGATCTTCTGCGCCAACCTGATCTTCTCCGACCGCCTCGCGCAGGCGCCTGACCCGACCTCCGCCTTCGGCGCCAACCTCCTGGGCGCGCTGACCGGCGGCACCCTGGAGTACCTGGCGCTGCTCACCGGCTACCGGGCGCTGCTGATCCTGGTGGCGGTGCTGTACGCCGGGGCCTGCGTCGCGATGCGGCTGTACGGCGGCGGTGGCCCGGGGGACGGCGCGGACGGCACGGGGAAGGGCGGGCAGGACGTGACCGGCGCGCGGAAACCGGCTGGTGCGCGAGGGGCCCGCCGCAGCACCATGACGGGATGCTGAACGTCCTCCTGCCCTTCATCGGTGCCTGCACCCTCGTCGCCGCGGCCCCCGGGCCGAGCACGGTGCTGATCATCAGGCACTCCCTGCGCAGCCGCCGTGCCGGCTTCGCGACCGTCCTCGGCAACGAGACCGGTGTGTTCGTCTGGGGCCTGTGCGCCGCCTTCGGGCTCACCGCGCTCCTCGCGGCCTCGCAGCTCGCCTACGACGTCGTACGGATCGTCGGCGCCGCCGTCCTGATCTGGTTCGGCGTCCAGGCGCTGCGTGCCGCCCGCCGCGGCCCGGACCCCGAGCGGGCCGCGGCGGGCGAGGAGGCGGCGGTGACCCCGTGGGCGGCCTACCGCGCGGGGCTGGGGATGAACCTGGCCAACCCCAAGGCGGCGGTCTTCGCGATGTCGTTCCTGCCGCAGTTCGTGCCGGCCGGCGCGCCCCAGCTGCCCACCATGGCCGGGCTCGCGGCGCTGTGGGCGGTCTACGAGGTCGGCTACTACGGGGCGTACGTCTGGTTCGTCGACCGTCTGCGGTCGGTGTTCAGCCGCGCAGCGGTGCGCCGACGCCTGGAGGCGGTGTCCGGCGGTGTGCTCGTGGCGCTCGGCGTCCGGATGGCGCTGGAGGGCTGAGCCCGCCCCGCCGGGCCGTCCCGGCCCTCATCCGCGGCGGGCGCTGAGCACCGCCCCGAGCCAGGTGGTGCCCGCGGCGGCGAGCGCCGCCGGCAGGAGCGGCAGCAGCGGGAACGGGACGGCGCCGGTGCGCGAACCGGTGACGAGCCCGGTGACCGCCGCGTTGGCGGGCGATCCGGCCGCCACGAGGACCAGGACCGCGGTGAGCGCCGTGACCGGCACGGCCCATCCGGGGCGGAGCAGCACCGGGGGGTTGGTGAGGGCGCCGACGGCGGTGCCGAGCAGCGCCGTGACCAGGGCGGCGAGCAGACCGGCCACGGCCGCCGGGACGACCGGGACGGCCTTGAGGTGGTCCGTGGTGTGCGGGTCGGCGATCGCGGCCACCACGGCGGTGCCCGCGCCGCCCAGCACCACGGAGCACAGCAGCGCCGCCAGGACCCCCGCCGTGTGGGCCCGTCCCGGACCGGTGGCGGCCGCCACGCAGGCCCGGGCGGCCGGCGGCTCGACGGTGACGCTGACCCGTACCAGCCAGGCCGCGGCCGGGAGCAGGGCGGCGGCGCTCCAGCCGAGGGAGTCCAGCAGCGGCTGCGGTCCGCCGGCGAGACCGATCCCCATGACGGCCACGTAGAGCAGCAGCGGGGGCAGCCAGCGGAAGGACCGCAGCAGCAGCGCGGTCCGGTAGTGCAGCGTCGCGGTCATGAGGTCTCCGTGGGCGGCGTCGCGGGCGGCTCGGCGAGCGGCCGGGCAGGACGGACGGCGCGGATGTGCCAGGGCGGGGCGGCGGCCAGCAGCAGCCGCAGGACGGCGTCGGACTCCCCGGCCGGGACGGTCACCCGCAGCGTGCCGGGCGCGGCGGGCTCGTGGACGAGGCCGGCCGGCGGCTCCCCGCCGCCGGTGGCCTCGATGACGACCCGCGGCCCGGCGGCGGCCTCCAGGGGCACCGGCACGAGCCGGGCCCCCGCCACGCGGTGGGCCGCCGTGGTGTCGGCGGCCAGCCGGCGCGGGTCGTGGTCGACGAAGACGACGGTGCCGCCGGCGGCGCACCGGGCGCGCACGGCGTCGTCCAGGACGGCGCGCGCCTCCGGGTCGAGCCCGGTCCACGCCTCGTCGAGGACGAGGAGTTCCGGCTCGGCCACCAGCGCCTGGGCGACGGCCACCTTCTGGCAGGTGCCCTTGGACAGCTCGGCGAGCGGCGTCCGGGCGTGGCCTGCGATGCCGAAGCACTCCAGCCACTGCGCGGCCCGCCGGGCGGCGGTACGGCCGCCGAGCCCGTGCACCCGCCCGAGGTGCACGAGGTAGCCGTACGCGTCGAAGGGCAGCGCCGGCGGGAACCGTTCGGGCACGTACGCGGCGCGCGGGCGCCCGCTGACCCGGCCCGTGGTGGGGCGGTCGATGCCGGCGAGGATGCGCAGGACCGTGGACTTGCCGCTGCCGTTCGCGCCCTCGACGCGCAGCACCTGCCCCGCGGGCACGTCGAGGTCGACGCCGCGCAGCACCCAGGGTCCGCGGGCGCCGTAACGGCGGCCGACCGCCTCCAGGCGCACGTCAGTTGGACGGCTGGTGGGGCTGGGACTCGCTCGGCCGGACGATGACGAAGCCCTCCCCCTGCAGCATCAGCTGCACGGCCTCGCCCGACCCGCCGCGCAGCATCGAGCCGAAGCTCTGCGAGCGGTGCAGGGAGGTCTGCAGCTGGGCGCTCCAGCCCACGACCGCGTCGGTGTCGACGTACACCGGGGCCTGCGGGGTGACCGGGATGACGATCGGGTTGCCCTCGCACATGACGCCGAGGCGGCCGTGCCCGGTGAAGACGCTGTTGAACAGGCCGCCGCCGGTCATGCCCGCGCCCTTCACGACCTTTATCTCGTAGGAGAGGGTCGAGTCGAAGACCAGCACGTTGCGGCCGTTGATGGTGAGGCTGTCGCCGGGGTCGATGTCGATGACGAAGCAGTTGGCGGCCTCGTGCGCGAACCATGCCTCGCCCTGGCCGCGGACCGCCATCAGCGGCAGGCCCTCACCGGTGAAGGCCCGCTTGAGGAACTTGCCGACGCCCTGGCCCTTCACCTCGAACTGCAGGTTGCCGCGGAAGGCGATCATCGAGCCCTGGCGGGCCAGGCACTCGCCGTTGACCGCGTACTTGATCGACTTGGCGTTCTGGAGGGTCATGCCGGGCTCGGTGGCCGGCTGCGCCGTGTTCTCGGTCGCGAAGAGGTCGCTGTGCACCCCGGCATCCTGGCCCGGAGGGATCGGCTCCGACAAGCTCTTCCGCGGGCTGGTGGCAGACTGTCGAGGTGACAACCGATCCTCGTGACGCCGCTCCCCAGTTCGTGCTCCCCCTGGTCGTCCGCATCGAGCGGGACGCCCCGCCGTCGCGTACCGACGCGCTGGAGACGGCCGCCCGTGCCGTGCTCCTGCTGCGCTCCGACGAGCGCAGCACCGCCGTGGACGGGGAGTGGGCCGAGGCGGTACGGGGCTGGGAGGACGCCCGCATCCGCAAGGTCGTGCGGCGGGCGCGCGGCGCCGAGTGGCGGCGGGCCGAGGCGCTGCCCGGCATCACGGTCACCGGCAAGTCCGCCGAGGTGCGGGTCTTCCCACCGGTGCCGCTGGACGGCTGGCCCAAGGACCTGGCGCGGCTGCAGGTGTCCGGGACGGAGCTGGAGGAGCCGGAGCCGCCCCTGGCGCCGGACGCCGGCCTCCCGGTGCTCTGGCTCAACCCGGGGGTGCCGATGTCGGCGGGCAAGGCCATGGCGCAGGCCGGCCACGGCGCCCAGCTCGCCTGGCTGGCGCTGTCCCCCGAGGGGCGTGCGCAGTGGCGCGACGCCGGTTTCCCGCTGGCGGTGCGCACGGCGCCGCAGGCACGCTGGGAGGCGCTCACCGCGTCCGGGCTGCCCGTGGTGCGGGACGCGGGGTTCACCGAGATCGCCCCGGGTTCGTGCACCGTCGTGGCGGACCATCCCGCGCTGCGCCGCTGAGGCCGCGCCCGCGGAGCCTGCGGCCGCAAGCTCAAATCAAGCTCTGAAACCCGCCCCACGGGGTTCGCGGGCCTTCCGCCGGGCCACAAACCCGGCAGGAGGAAGGGGGGCGCATGGAGCACTCGTATCTGGGCACGGGCATCGGCTGGCGGCCGGAGATCGCGGCGGCGGTCGAGGCGCTCGCGGAGGCCGGTCGCGTCGACTGGGTCGAGGCGGTCGCCGAGAACGTCTGCCCCGGGCACCTGCCCGACTCACTGCTGCGGCTGCGCGAGCGCGGTGTCACGGTCGTCCCGCACGGTGTCTCGCTCGGCCTCGGGGGCGCCGAGCGGCCCGCCGCGGAACGGCTGGCCGCCCTCGCGCAGCGCGCGCAGGCGCTGGGCGCCCCCCTGGTCACCGAGCACATCGCCTACGTCCGCGGCGGCGGGGAGCTCACCGGCTCGGCCCGCCTGGAAGCGGGGCACCTGCTGCCCGTGCCGCGGACCAGGGACGCGCTGGACGTCCTGTGCGAGAACGTGCGCGTCGCGCAGGACGCGTTGCCGGTTCCGCTCGCGCTGGAGAACATCGCGGCGCTCATGGCCTGGCCGGACGAGGAGATGAGCGAGGGGGCGTTCCTCGCGGAGCTCGTCGAGCGGACCGGGGTGCGGCTGCTGGTCGACGTCGCCAACCTGCACACCAACCACGTCAACCGCGGTGAGGACCCCCTCGCGGCGCTCGACGCGCTGCCGGTGCACGCGATCGCCTACGTCCACGTGGCCGGCGGCGTCGAGAAGGACGGCGTGTGGCACGACAGCCACGCGCACCCCGTCCCCGGGCCGGTCCTGGACGTGCTGGCGGCGCTGTACGAACGGGCCTGCCCGCCCGGGGTGCTGCTGGAGCGCGACGACGACTTCCCCGCGGACGAGGAGCTGGCCCGCGAACTGGCCGCGATAGGGCGTGTGGTGGACGCCGGCACCGGCGGGCGCCCGGACGCACCCGCGACCCCGCCCGCTCCGCCCTCCGTGCCGACCGGGGTCGCCGCGGCGTCGGGGGCGGCCCGGCAGCGCCTCGCGCTGCGGCAGACCGCGTTGCTGTCGGCGCTCGTGGCCGGGACCCCGGTGCCGGAGGGCTTCGACCGGACCCGGATCGGCGTGCAGGGACGCGCCCTCGCCGCCAAGCGCGCCGGGATCGTCGCCAAGGTGGCGCCGGAGTTGCCGGAGATCCTGGGGGCCGCGTACCGGCCGGCGTTCCTGCGCTACGCCACCGCGCGGCCGCTCACGGGCGGGTACCGCCGCGACGCCCTGGACTTCGCCGCGCACGTCCTCGACGACGCCGTCGGCACGCACGAACCCGCGGCCGTCCGGCAGTTGGCCGCGTGGTGGCGGGAGCGGTCGGGGCCGGCGCCGCTGCGGGCCCGGCAGCCGCGGCTGCGCGGAAGGGTTTTCCCCTCGCCGCGACAGCCCTCACACGTATTCATACGTATGCGGGACAGGCTCCGTTCAAAGCTGCCATAATCTTTTCCAAGAGGCCCCCGACCTGCGAAGAGAATGGCGGCGGGGCCCATCGGGCACGAAAAGACAACAACGTATCAAGGCGCGGACCCCGATTCCTGGAATTCGCGAATACGTGACCGTTCCTCGCCTTGGACGCTTCAAACGCACTAACGTGCGGTCCCATGCGATCCACCCGTTACGCCACCGGACTCAGCCTCGTGGTCGGGGCTCTCGTGGTCACCCTCGCCGCACTGGCCTACCCCGTCATGTCAGGGCTGAACAGCCCCGCCGTGACCGCGGCCGGTGCCCAGACCGTGTCCACGCAGTACGGTCCGCTCACGCAGCTGGACCGCACCTTCGTCACCAAGGTCCGACTGGCCGGCCTGTGGGAGTTCCCCGCCGGGCAGATGGGCCTGCAGAAGGGGACGACGCCCGCGGTCAAGCGCGCGGGGCAGCACCTGATCGACGGGCACACCAGCCTCGACGCCACGTGCCGCACGATCGCTCCCCAATTGGGCATCACCCTGCCCAACCAGCCCACACAGCAGCAAATGGGCTTTCTGGCCACGATGTCCGCGGCGAGTGGACAGGATTTCGACCAGAAGTTCGCGAACATCCTGAGGCTCGCCCACGGTCAGGTCTTCTCCGTCGTCGCCCAGGTACGCGCCACCACCCGCAATTCGCTGGTGCGCGAACTGGCCGACCAGGCGAACGCGACGGTGCTCGACCACATCACCGTTCTGGAGAAGACCGGGATGGTCAACTTCGACCAGGTCGCCGTGGACACCACCGCCAGCCCCACCAACCCCGCGGCGGCGGTGCCGGTCTCGCCGGGTCCCGGTGAGCCGACCTTCATCGTCACCCCGTCCCCCACGTACTCACTTCCCCCAGCGGCTTCGTCCCCCCAGCCGTCGCAGTAGAAATGAGCGATCCCATGCCCACACGACAACACATGAACCACCGGCGCAGGTTGAGCACCAAGCAACTCGTGCTGATAGCCGTGCTGGCACTGCTCGGCTCCGGCGGCACCTTCGCCCTGGTCTCCGGATCGGCCTCGGCCCACTGGCGGTCCAACTCCGGCCACTCGGGCGGCTGGCAGAGCCCGAGCCCGGGGAACAGCACCAAGGCGGACAACGGGGGCCAGAACAACGGCGGGCAGAACAACGGCGGCCAGAGCGGCTCCCCGGCCCCTTCGGCCTCGGCGTCCGCGCCGGCCGGCGGCGGCACGCAGACCAACGGCCCGGCCCCCGAGGACTTCGCCGACATCCGCTCCGTCAAGCCCAACGTCCAGCGGGCGGCGAACCAGCGCGGCGCCTCGCGCGGCACCTTCACGGCCCGCTGCGGCCGCAACGAGAACAAGCACCACAACCCCGACAACTTCATCGTGGCCCCCGGCGTCGCCAACGGCGCGCACCACGTCCACGACTACGTCGGCAACCTGAGCACCGACGGCTTCTCGACCAACGAGTCCCTGGCCGCGGCCGGCACCACCTGTGCCCGTGGGGACAAGTCGACGTACTTCTGGCCGGTGCTGCGCACCCGTTCCGCCAACGACGCGCCGGACGCCGACGGCAACACCGGCACCATCCTGCAGGCGACCTCGGTGCAGCTGGTCTTCGGCGGCAGCCCGACGTCCAAGGTGGTGGCGATGCCGTCCACGATGCGGATCATCATGGGCGACGCGAAGTCCTTCACCAACGGCGTCGCCAACGCCAAGGCGTCGTGGAGCTGCACCGGCTTCGAGAACCGCCAGCTCACCGACAAGTACCCGCTGTGCCCGCAGGGCAGCCGCGTGGTCCGCACCCTGAACTTCCCCAACTGCTGGGACGGGACCAACGCCGACAGCGCCAACCACCGCACGCACATCGTCTTCCCCGACGGCGCGGGACGGTGCCAGGCCGGCTTCAAGGCCGTGCCCCAGCTGAAGATGCGGCTCACCTACAAGGTCCCGCAGGGTCCGAACTTCGCGCTCGACAGCTTCCCCGAGCAGCTGCACAAGCCGGTCACGGACCACGCGGACTTCGCCAACTTCATGCCGACGCGCCTGATGAACCAGGTCGTCAGCTGCGTCAACGGCAACCGCAACTGCGGCTGACGCGGTAGCCCGCGCGACCCCCGCCGGCTCCGGTCCGCCCGCCTCCGTTCCGGGAAACCACGGGCGGACCCCCGCGGGGGTCGGCTACAACTCCCCCATGTGGATGCTCTTCCTCGTCGTGGCCTGGGCCGCGGCGATCGCCTCCTGCACACGCCTGTGCAGGGCGGCGGTCGCCGCGGCCGATCTGCCTGACGCGACCGCCGCACCGGCCGCCGACCACGCCCTCGGGCTCTACGAGATGGCCTTCCTGGCCGGCGGTCCGCGCCGGGTGACCGAGCTGACGATGGTCACGATGGGCCGCGAACGCCGCCTGCTGCTCGCCGGCACGGGCTGGGCGACGGTCGTCGACCCCGACGGGCGGGACGCCATCGAGCGCTCCCTGATCGCCGCCACGGGCCCCGGGGGCCAGGCCCCCGTCCCCGCGATACGCGCGGCGCACGCGGGCTCCGACGGGGTCCGCGCACTGGCGCGGCGCCTCACCGACGCCGGGCTCGCGGTGCCCGCGGCGACCCGGGAGTCGATCTCCACCGGCATCCGCGAGGTCCGCGCGGCCTCCGCCCTCATCCTGGTGATGCTCGTCGCCGCGACGACCCTGAGCCCCGCCGGCCGGCCCCTGCTGCCGTGGTTCGCCCTCCCCCTGCTGGCCACCCTCGGCTGCCTGGCCGTCGCGCGCCTGGAGATCCACCCCTACACCCGCTGGGCCGCCCCTGCGGGCCGGGAACTGCTGCGTGCCGTCGACGTCCCCCGCGGCCCGGCCCCCGACGACCGCCGGCAGCTCCTCACCGCCCTCGCCGTCCGGGGCCCCTCCGCCCTCCCCGACCCCGCACTCCGCGCGGCCCTGAGCTGACGCGCCGCGCGAGGCAGGGCCTCAGGCCAGGCCCGACACCAGATCCGCCACCGACTTACGGCGCCCCGTGTAGAACGGCACCTCCTCACGGACGTGCATCCGCGCCTCGGACGCCCGCAGATGACGCATCAGGTCCACGATCCGGTGCAGCTCGTCCGCCTCGAACGCCAGGATCCACTCGTAGTCCCCCAGCGAGAACGACGCCACCGTGTTCGCCCGCACGTCCGGGTAGCCCCGCGCCATCTTGCCGTGGTCGGCGAGCATGCGGCGGCGGTCCTCGTCGGGGAGGAGGTACCAGTCGTAGGAGCGGACGAAGGGGTAGACGGAGACGTAGTCGCGGGCCGTCTCGTCGGCGAGGAAGGCAGGGATGTGGCTCTTGTTGAACTCCGCCGGGCGGTGCAGGGCCATGTTCGACCAGACGGGCTCCAGGTGGCGCCCCAGCAAGGTGCGGCGGAAGCGGTTGTACGCGTCCTGGAGGGCGTCGGAGGTCTCCGAGTGCCACCAGATCATGACGTCCGCGTCGGCGCGCAGCCCGGACAGGTCGTAGGTGCCACGGACCGTGACGTCCTTCTCGGCGAGCTGCGCGAAGAGCTCCTCCACCTCCTCCGCGTAGCGGGTGCGGTCGTCGGGGAGGACGTCGCGCAGCCGGAACACCGACCAGAGGGTGTAGCGGATGACCTCGTTGAGGTCCTTGGCCTTCTTGCCGGCGTTGGGGGCCTTGGCGGGGGCGGCGGAAGCAGTGGAGTCGGTCATGGGGCTATTGTCCCGCGTCCGGTTCCGCGGCCCGCCGCAGGGTGCCCAGCACCTGCGTGGCCGCGCCGCGCGCGCTCGCGACGCAGGCCGGGATGCCCACGCCCTCGTAGACGGCGCCGCACACCTCGAGGCCGGGCAGCTTCGCGACGTGCTCGCGCAGCCGCGCGACCCGCGCCAGGTGGCCCACCGGGTACTGCGGCAGGCCGCCGTCCCAGCGGGTGACGCGGGCGGCCACGGGTGCCGCGGTGAGCCCGACGGCCTCGCCGAGGTCCTCGCGGGAGAGCCGGACGAGGTCGGTGTCGTCCCAGGCGAGGTCGGCCTCCTGGCCGTGCCGGCCGATCGAGGTGCGCAGCACGTAGACGTCGGAGTCGGCGGCGCCGCTCCAGTGCCACTTCTGGCTGGAGAACGTGGACGCCTTGATCGTCCGCCCGTCGACCGGCGGGACGAGGAAGCCGCTGCCGGGCAGCGCGTGGGCGATCTCGCGCCGCCGGAAGGCCATCGTGACCAGGGCGACGCTCGCGTACTCCACCGCCGACAGTTCCGCGGCGGCGCCCGGCGACTCGGCGGCCAGCAGCGCGGACGCGGCGGGGGCGGGCACGGCGAGCACGACCGCGTCCGCGGCCAGCGTCTCGCGGGTGCCGTCGTGGTCGAAGGCGACCTCCCAGCCGTCGGGGGTACGGCGCAGCGTGCGGACCGGGGCGTCGGTCTCGATGCGGGCCCCGGCGGCGCGGCAGGCCTCGGCGACGGCGACCGGGAGCCGGCCGACGCCTCCCCGGACGCCGGCGAAGACCGGGCCGTCCTGCCGCGCGGCGGCGGCCTTGCGCTGGCTCTCGCGGACGGCCTCGATCAGGGACCGGCCGCCGCGCGCGCCCTCGTAGAGCTGCGGGATGGCGGCGCGCAGCGAGATCTCGTACGCGTTGCCCGCGTACACCCCGCCGAGCAGCGGTTCGACGAGCCGGTCGACGACCTCGTGGCCCAGCCGGGCGGCGACGAAGGCGCCCACCGCCACGTCCTCGCCGACCTTGGTGCGGGGCAGGACGTGGTCGAGCGGCAGCCGCGCGAGGCCGGCCGCCGACAGCACACCGGAGGCGGCGAGCGAGCCGAGGTCGCCGGGGACGCCCATGACGCCGCCCTTGGGCATGGGGCGCAGCCGGCCACGGGTCCACAGGCCCGCGGTCGTCGTGGCGGGCGCCTCCAGGTCGTCGCCGAGGCCGACCGCACGGGCCAGGTCGACCGCCTCGGGGCGGCGCGCCAGGATCGACTCGGCGCCCAGGTCGACCGGGACGCCCGCGATCTCGTCCGCGTACAGCTTGCCGCCCAGGCGGCCGGAGGACTCCAGCACGGTCACCCGTGCCGCCCCGCCCTCCAGCAGGAAATGCGCCGCGGCGAGTCCGGAGACCCCGCCGCCCACGACCACCACATGCCCGGCCCGGGGCTGCGTATTGCTCATGCCACCACTGTCTCAGACGCCGGAACGAGCCCTAACCGTGACCTCTTCGGGATCACGGAGCCGAAACCCGCCCGGTGCCCCTCACGTCGAATCGGCAACAGACGCAACGGACCCGGGGGGATGCCCTGTGAGCACGTCAACCACCGCAGCCCGCAGACCACTTGCCGCGGCCTTGGGCACCCTGGCGCTGGCCGCCGCCCTCATGCTCACCGGCTGCGGCAGCGGCGGCGGCAGCGAGAGCAGCGCCGACACCGCGGACGGCAAGGCCGGTGCCGCCGCCCCGGGTCTGGCCGAGCGGCCCGACGCGGGCACGGCACCCGCCGACGCGGGCGGCGACACGGAGAACGCCACCGGCAAGAGCTCCGGCAGCAGGTCCGGCACCGGAACCGGGGCGGGGAGGACCCCGACCCTGGCGCAGTCCTACATCGTGCGCACGGCGGCGCTGACGGTCGAGGCCAGGAACGTCCCCGGAGCCGTGGCCAAGGCGCGCACGCTGGTGGAGGGCGCGGGCGGCTACGTCGGCAACGAGAGCACCAGCCTGGACGAGGACGGCCTGGAGTACTCCACCATCACGCTCCGCGTGCCCCCGGAGGGCTACGACCGGGTGCTGCAGGACCTCTCCGGGCTGGGCACCCTGCGCAACCGCAAGGTGGACGCCCAGGACGTCACCGGCGAGGTGGTGGACGTGGAGAGCCGGCTCAAGACGCAGCGGGCGAGCGTGGCGCGGGTGCGGGAGCTGATGGACCGGGCGACCAGGCTCAGCGACGTCGTCGCCCTGGAGGGCGAACTCAGCTCCCGCCAGGCCGACCTGGAGGCGCTGGAGGCCCAGCAGGCCTCGCTGAAGGCGCGGACGGGAATGGCGACGATCACCCTGGAGGTGCAGGAGCCGGCCGCCGAGGAGGCACCTCAGAAGGCCGACGGCTTCTGGGCCACGGTGGGCGACGCCCTCGGCAGCGGCTGGCACGCCTTCTACGTGACCCTGCGGACCCTGCTCGTCGTCCTCGCCGTGGTGGCGCCGTTCGCCGCGCTGGTCCTCCTCGGCTACCTGGGCTTCCGGCTGCTGCGCCGGGTGCTGCCCGCCCGGCGCACCGTCGAAGCGCCCCCGGAGCCGGTGCGGGTGCCCGCGCCGGTGGGGGCGGGCGACGGCGAGGCCCAGCCGCGGGAGTAGCGGCGGACCCGGTGACCCCGCGCCGTGCGGCGCGGGGTCACCGGTGCCGGCGGTGTCAGCGGGACGTCTCGGTGTGGACGAAGTCCACGAGGCGGGTCAGGGCGTCGGGGTCCGTGCTGGGCAGGACGCCGTGGCCCAGGTTGAAGATGTGGCCGGGGGCGGCCCCGGCCGAGTACAGGACCTCGCGGGTCTTCTTCTCGACCGCCTCGCGGGGGGCGAAGAGCACCGCGGGGTCGAGGTTGCCCTGGAGCGCCTTGCCGGGGCCGACCCTGCGGGCGGCCTCGTCCAGCGGGACCCGCCAGTCCACGCCGACCACGTCCGCGCCGGCTTCGCCCATCAGCCCGAGCAGCTCGCCGGTGCCGACGCCGAAGTGGATGCGGGGGACGCCGTAGTCCTCGACGGCCCGGAAGACCTTGACGGAGGCGGGCATGACGTGGCGCCGGTAGTCCTCGGGGGCCAGCGCGCCGACCCAGGAGTCGAAGAGCTGCACCGCGCTGGCACCGGCCTCGATCTGCACCTTCAGGAAGGCCGAGGTGATGTCCGCGAGACGGTCCAGGAGCTCCGCCCACAGTTCGGGCTCGCCGTACATCATGGCCTTGGTGCGCTCGTGGTTGCGCGACGGGCCGCCCTCGACCAGGTAGCTGGCCAGGGTGAAGGGCGCACCCGCGAACCCGATCAGCGGCGTCGCGCCCAGTTCACCCGTGAGCATGCCGATCGCCTCGGTGACGTACTTGACGTCGTCCGGGTCGAGCGGCCGCAGGCGCTGCAGGTCCTCGCGTGAGCGGATGGGCTGCTCGACGACCGGGCCGACGCCCGGCTTGATGTCGAGGTCGAGCCCGATGGCCTTGAGCGGCACCACGATGTCGCTGAAGTAGATCGCCGCGTCGACCTTGTGCCGCCGCACGGGCTGCAGCGTGATCTCGGTGACGAGGTCGGGCCGCATGCACGACTCGAGCATGGGGATCCCCTCGCGCACCTTGAGGTACTCGGGGAGGGAGCGCCCGGCCTGGCGCATGAACCACACGGGGGTGTGCGGCACGGGCCGGCGCCGGCACGCCAGGATGAAGGGGGAAGCAGCGGTCTGCTGGTGCGCACTCACCCCCGAATCTTCGCATGCGCCAAGTGGGCGACCCGCCCGACCGGGTGTCCTCCCTCACTGCGGGCCCCCTTCGGCCTACGCTTCCGGGCATGGCAGCGGCTCATGGGCACCTCTCGGACGGGAACGACGCCCCCCTCCCGTTCCAGCACGCGGTCGACGCACTGCTGCGCGCCCGGGTACGGCCCGAGGTGGAGCTCGATCCCGTGCCCCCGCCCAAGCGCCTGGCTCCGCACGCGTACGCCCTGGAGGCGGCGGTCGTCGTCGACGACGAGGAGCTCGGGGACGGGCGCCTGGTGCTGCTCTACGACCCCGACGGCCAGGAGGGCTGGCACGGTACGTTCCGGCTGGTCACCCTGGTCCGGGCGGAGCTGGAACCGGAGATCGCGGGGGACCCGCTGCTGCCCGAGGTGAGCTGGTCGTGGCTGACGGGCGCCCTGGAGGGGCGCGGCGCGGCCTTCACCGAGGCGGGCGGCACGGTCTCGCGCAGTTCCTCGCACCACTTCGGCACCCTGGCCGGGCGGGAGGACTCCACCCGCATCGAGATCCGTGCCTCGTGGACGCCGCTCGCGGTGAGCGGCGGCGTTCCGGACATGGCCTCGCACCTGGCGGCCTGGTGCGACCTGCTGTGCACCGGTGCGGGACTGCCGCCGGTGCCCGCCGAGCCCCCGTGCCCCCCGCCGGGGGGCGGCCCCTCGGTGGTGCCGCTGCCGAAGCGGCGCGGCCCGCAGCAGGCCCGCTGAGGACCGGCGCGCCGGCGCTGACCACTCGCTTTACCGCCGTCAACACGCTCTGACACCCGGTGACCGCGATCTTCACACCTTCGATCGACCCTGCTCGACAGCGCGTCCGAATTGCCGGAATTGTTACTAAACAAGTCGTGATCATTCTCTAAAGCCGGGCGAAGTTGCTGCCGAAGGAACCTGTGACCCTTCCCGCCAATGTCCCAGGAGGCCCGGTGTCGGTTCTTCTCGAGCACCCCACAAGCCTGGTCGCCTACCGCCCGAACAAGCCGACGGCGATGGTGGTGGTCGCCGATCCCCGCGTACGTTCCACCGTCACGCGCCACTTGTGGGCGCTCGGGGTGCGCGACGTGATCGAGGCGTCCTCCATCGCCGAGGCCAGGCCCAGGGTGGGCACCCCCCGAGACATCTGCGTCGCCGACGTGCACCTCCCCGACGGTTCCGGGCTGACCCTGCTCGCCGAGACCCGGGCCGCCGGCTGGCCCAACGGCCTCGCCCTGTCCGCCGCCGACGACATCGGCGCCGTGCGCAACGCCCTCGCGGGCGGAGTGAAGGGCTACGTCGTCACCGGCACCCGCACCAACCTCGGCATCCCCGGCCGCCCCGGCTCCGTGCCCCTGGGCCCCGCCGGCCAGCGGCTGCAGCGCCGCCCACCGGGAGCCCCCGGCCACGGCGGCGGCTACCGCGAGCTGTCCGGCCGCGAGGTGGAGGTGCTCCGGCTGGTCGCGGAGGGCCAGTCGAACAAGGCGATCGGGGTCTCCATGGGGCTGTCCGCGCTGACCGTGAAGAGCCACCTGGCCCGGATCGCCCGCAAGCTGGGCACCGGTGACCGGGCCGGCATGGTCGCGGTCGCGCTGCGTACCGGCATCATCCACTGATCGACGTCATATCCCGGGTGCGCCCGCCGCCGGAACGTTCCGTCGGCGGGCCCCTGCTGTACACAGATACTCTTGACTGGTGACCGACGCCCGAGAGACCGCAACAGAAGCACCCCCGGCGCCGGTCCCGCTGCTGGACCCGCGCGAGGGCATCCCGCCGGTGACCGCCAGCCCGGAGGCCTTCGCCGACGTCGTCGCGGCTTTCGCCGCGGGCTCCGGACCTGTCGCCGTCGACGCCGAGCGCGCATCCGGCTACCGCTACGGGCAGCGGGCCTACCTGGTCCAGCTGCGCCGCACCGGGGCAGGGACCGCGCTGATCGACCCCGTCGCCTGTCCGGACCTGTCGGCGCTCAGCGCCGCGCTGGACGGCACGGAATGGGTGCTGCACGCCGCCACGCAGGACCTGCCGTGCCTCGACGAGGCCGGCATGCGCCCCACCCGGCTGTTCGACACCGAGCTGGCCGGCCGCCTCGCCGGGTTCGCCCGGGTCGGGCTCGGCGCGATGGTGGAGAACGTCCTCGGGTACGCCCTGGAGAAGGGCCACTCCGCCGTCGACTGGTCCACCCGCCCCCTGCCCGAACCGTGGCTGCGGTACGCCGCGCTCGACGTCGAGCTCCTGGTCGACCTGCGCGACGCGCTGGAGGAGGAGCTGCGCGCCCAAGGCAAGCTGGAGTGGGCCATGCAGGAGTTCGCGGCCATCGCCGCGGCCCCGCCGCCCCCGCCCCGCGTCGACCCCTGGCGCCGCACGTCCGGCATGCACAAGGTGCGCCGGCGCCGCCAGATGGGGGTCGTGCGCGAGCTGTGGAACCTCCGCGACCGGATCGCCCGCGAGCGGGACGTCTCCCCCGGGCGGGTCCTCACCGACGCGGCGATCGTCACCGCGTCCCTGGAGGCCACCCCCAACGCGCACGCGCTCGCCGCGCTCCCCGGGTTCGGGCACCGCATGGGGCGGCGCCAGCTGGAGCAGTGGCAGGCCGCGATCGACCACGCCCGCAGCATCCCCGAGCGGGACCTGCCGCAGCCCGGCCCCGCCTACACCGGCCCCCCGCCGCCGCGCGCCTGGGCCGACAAGGACCCGGCCGCGGCGGCCCGGCTCTCCGCGGCGCGGGCGGCGGTCTCGGCACTGGCCGAGCAGCTGAACCTGCCCCAGGAGAACCTCATCACCCCGGACACCGTCCGCCGCCTGTGCTGGGCGCCTCCGCGCGACCGCAGCCCCGAGTCGGTGTCGGCCTTCCTCCAGGAGGCCGGGGCCCGCCCCTGGCAGGTCGAACTGACGACGCCCATCCTCACGACCGCGCTGGCGGCGAAGCCGCCCGCGTAGCGGATGCCCGGGGTCCGTGGTTGCGGCCTGTTGTTGTGTGCGGGTTGTCTGCGCCTGCGGCGGGCTGTCTCCCGCCCTCCCACCCGATTGCCCGGCGCGATTGGTGCGGGCCTGCGCACTGTGCATGGGTGGGCCGGGGGCGGGGCCTCCGGGGTGGGCATCCTGTACCGCATATTTATGTGCATGACGGGCACCACTCGCCGGTGCCGTCGCTGCCGCACATCAAATACACGTCAGCGTCCAGAACGCCCACCCCTCCGACCCCACCCCCTCCGAATCGACAGCGACCAACGGCCGGTGGGTGGTCACAAGGCAGCCCGGGGCACCGCACTGTCCCACGCACCCCCAACGGGACACCCTGCGCCGGCGCAAGAGGGAGGGGTGTGGCGGGGTGCTTCCCCTGGCTGAAGGTCGAGGCGAAACGAGCGGCGGACCCGGGCGATGCGGGCTGAGCGGTGGGGCTGGGGGGTCAGAGGGCGGTTCCGGGTACCCCCGCACGCCTATCTGACCCCCCACCGGCCGTTGTGCGCCCATACGACGGGAGGGGGTGTGTCGGGGTG
Organism: Streptomyces sp. NPDC005722; assembly: GCF_040630935.1. Classification (NCBI taxonomy): domain Bacteria; kingdom Bacillati; phylum Actinomycetota; class Actinomycetes; order Kitasatosporales; family Streptomycetaceae; genus Streptomyces; species Streptomyces sp. NPDC005722. The sequence goes on along the minus strand of NZ_JBEXYN010000004.1, from coordinate 87,054 downwards.
CGCCCGGAAACGACGAGCGGTCGAGTGCGGCGCCCGACGATGTAGGGGTAAACCGCGAGCGTTGAGGACGTGCGCCGGCGCGGCCCCGCCCCCCAGACGAACTTGCGCAGCCCCGCACCAATCGCGCCGGGCAATCGGGAGGGAGGGTGGGGGAGAAACCCAACCCCAACCACGAACGACCCGAACGCGGGAACGCCGGAGGAAGATCGGCGTGTGACGCGCCCCACCCCGCACTGTGCACAACGGTTACCCACGAGTAGCATGTACGCCGGAGCCGCCGTCTTCTGCCCGCGGCAAGCGAACCCGCACCTTGAGGAGAGCCAACGTGCCTCGTACCGCTAGGGACGTCGTCTTCGTCGACGGCGTCCGCACCCCGTTCGGCAAGGCGGGCCCGAAGGGCATCTACCACGAGACCCGTGCCGACGACCTGGTCATCAAGTCCATCCGGGAGCTGCTGCGACGCAACCCCGCGCTCTCCCCGGAGCGCATCGACGAGGTCGCCATCGCCGCGACCACCCAGATCGGCGACCAGGGCCTGACCCTGGGCCGTACGGCCGCGATCCTGGCGGGGCTGCCCAAGTCCGTCCCCGGCTTCTCCATCGACCGCATGTGCGCGGGCGCGATGACCGCGGTCACCAGCGTCGCCGGCGGCGTCGCCTTCGGGGCGTACGACGTGGCGGTCGCGGGCGGCGTGGAGCACATGGGCCGGCACCCGATGGGCGAGGGCGTGGACCCGAACCCGCGCTTCGTGTCGGAGAAGCTGGTCGACGACTCCGCGCTGTTCATGGGCATGACGGCGGAGAACCTGCACGACCGCTTCCCGCACCTGACGAAGCGGCGCGCCGACGAGTACGCGGTGCGCAGCCAGGAGAAGGCGGCGAAGGCGTACGCGAACGGCAAGGTCCAGCAGGACCTGGTGCCGGTCTCGGTGCGCCGCACCTCCCCCGAGGGCGGGGAGACCGGCTGGGGCCTGGCCACGGCGGACGAGCCGATGCGCCCCGGCACCACGCTGGAGAGCCTGACGGGCCTGAAGACCCCGTTCCGCGCCCACGGCAACGTGACCGCGGGCAACTCGGCCGGCCTCAACGACGGCGCCACCGCCTCGCTGATCGCCGCCGAGGACGTCGCCCGGGAGCTGGAGCTCCCGGTGAAGATGCGTCTGGTCTCGTACGCCTTCGTGGGCGTCGAGCCCGAGGTGATGGGCATCGGCCCGGTCCCGGCGACCGAGAAGGCGCTGGCCAAGGCGGGCCTGTCCATCTCGGACATCGGCCTCTTCGAGGTCAACGAGGCGTTCGCCGTCCAGGTACTGGCCTTCCTGGACCACTACGGCATCGCCGACGACGACGCGCGCGTCAACCAGTACGGCGGCGCCATCGCGTTCGGCCACCCGCTCGCCTCCTCCGGCGTCCGGCTGATGACGCAGCTGGCCCGCCAGTTCGAGGACCAGCCGCACGTCCGCTACGGCCTGACCACCATGTGCGTCGGCTTCGGCATGGGCGGCACCGTGATCTGGGAGAACCCGCACTTCGACGGAGGCAGCAAGTGACCACCACCGCCGAGCTCCTCAAGGGCGCCGCCGAGCTGTTCCCGGACGAGGTCGTGACGCAGGCGCACGTGCGCCACCTCGACCTGCCCCTGGGCGCCGGGCGCTTCGCCCTGATCACCCTGGACAACGGCCTGGACCACACCAAGCCGACCACCTTCGGCCCGCAGTCGCTGGCGAACCTGAGCGCCGCCATCGACCAGGTCGAGAAGGAGGCCGCGGACGGCGAGATCGTCGGCGTCGGCCTCACCGGCAAGCCGTTCATCTTCGCGGTCGGCGCCGACCTCAAGGGCGTCGAGCTGCTGAAGCGCCGTGAGGACGCGCTGGCCATCGGCAAGGGCGGCCACGACGTCTTCCGCCGACTGTCCGGGCTGGCCGTGCCGACCTTCGCGTACTACAACGGCGCGGCCATGGGCGGCGGCGTCGAGGTGGGCCTGCACTGCGGCTACCGCACCGTCTCGTCGGCCATCCCGGCGTTCTCCCTCCCCGAGGTCTTCCTGGGCCTGGTCCCGGGCTGGGGCGGCTGCGCGCTGCTGCCGAACCTGATCGGCGCGGAGCGCGCGGTGAGCGTGATCATCGAGAACTCGCTCAACCAGAACAAGCAGCTGAAGGGCGGTCAGGTCTACGACCTGGGCATCGCCGACGCGCTGTTCGACGGCGCGGACTTCCTGGAGCAGTCGCTCTCCTGGACCGCGGCCGTCCTCAAGGGCGAGATCCAGGTCGTCCGCCCCGAGGTGGACCGTGGCGCGGCGTGGGACGAGGCCGTCGCCAAGGGCCGTGCCTTCGCCGACTCCAAGGTGCACGGCGCCGCCCCGGCCGCGTACCGGGCGCTGGACGTCATCGCCGCCGCCAAGGACGGCGACCTGTCGGCCGGCTTCGACGCCGAGGACGAGGCCCTGGCGGACCTCATCATGGGCGGCGAACTGCGCTCCGGCATCTACGCCTTCAACCTGGTGCAGAAGCGCGCCAAGCGCCCGGCCGGCGCCCCGGACAGGAACCTGGCCCGCCCGGTCACCAAGGTGGGCGTCGTCGGTGCCGGTCTGATGGCCTCGCAGCTGGCGCTGCTCTTCGCGCGCCGCCTGGAGGTGCCGGTGGTCCTCACCGACATCGACCAGGAGCGCGTGGACAAGGGCGTCGGCTACGTCCACGGCGAGATCGACAAGCTGCTGCTCAAGGGCCGCGTCAACCAGGACAAGGCGAACCGCCTCAAGGGCCTGGTCTCCGGCTCGCTCGACAAGGCCGCGGCCTTCGGCGACGCGGACTTCGTCATCGAGGCGGTCTTCGAGGAGATCGGCGTCAAGCAGCAGGTGTTCGCCGAGGTCGAGGCGGTGGTGAAGCCGGAGACGATCCTGGCCACCAACACCTCCTCGCTGTCGGTGAGCGAGATGGCCTCGAAGCTGGAGCACCCGGAGCGGGTCGTCGGCTTCCACTTCTTCAACCCGGTCGCGGTGCTGCCGCTGCTGGAGATCGTGCGCGGCGAGCAGACCGACGACGCGTCGCTGGCCACCGCTTTCGCCGTGGCGAAGAAGCTGAAGAAGACCGCGGTGCTGACCAAGGACGCCCCGGCGTTCGTCGTCAACCGCATCCTCACCCGCTTCATGGGCGAGATCCAGAACGTCATCGACGAGGGCACCCCGGTCGCGACCGCGGAGAAGGCCATCGAGCCGCTCGGTCTGCCGATGTCCCCGCTGGTGCTGCTGGAGCTGGTCGGGCCGGCGATCGGCCTGCACGTCTCCGAGACGCTCAACCGCGCCTTCCCGGACCGCTTCACGGTCTCGGCGAACCTCGCGGCCGTCGTCAAGGCGGGCAAGCGCGGCTTCTACGTCTACGACTCGGGGAAGCCGGAGCTGGACCCGGAGGTCGCCGCGCTCCTGGTGCAGGGCGACAGCGTCCTGACGGAGGAGCAGGTGCGCGCCCGCGTCCTGGACGCGGTGGCGCAGGAGATCGGCATCATGCTGGAGGAGGGTGTCGTCGCCGAGGCGCAGGACATCGACCTCTGCCTGATCACGGGTGCCGGCTGGCCCTTCCACCTGGGCGGCATCACGCCGTACCTGGACCGTGAGGGCGTCTCGGAGCGGGTGAACGGCAAGCCGTTCCTGGCCCCGGGCGTGGCGAGCGTGCCCGCGTGACGCCGGCTGCCGCCGCGCTGTGATGGGCGGGCCGTACGGGAGTGGTCCCGTACGGCCCGCTCTGTCACTCACGGTGCGTCATCCCGCGAAGCGGGTGACTCCGTCGTGCAGTTCACGGCCCGGCAGCGCCGAGAACACCGGCGCCGGCTCCTCCGCTACGGAGAAGGTGATCTGTGTCCGTGCGGACTCGTACCCGTGCGCGTCCACGGCGAAGGCCTTCACCAGGTGCTCCCCCACGCTCCACGGGCGCTCCGGTTCCCAGACCCACGTGCCGTCGGCGCCGACCGTACCCGAGCCCAGGTACCGGCCGTTCTCCCACAGGCTGACGCGGACGGCGCCGGGGGCGGTGCCGGAGACGCGCACAACGCCGCCCGGAACCCGCTGCCCGGCGCCCGGAGTCGTGACGACCGGCGCGGCGAGCGCCTGGTCCTGTCGAACCGCGGTGGCCTTGAGGTAGGCGTCGATCGCGGACCTGTCGCGGCGGGGTTCTTCGAAGCCGTTCTGCACGAAGCCGATGCGCGGGGCGATCCCGTCGACGAGGAGGTGGGCGAGTCCCATGAGCGGCGGGACGTTCCGCCTGGTCACTTCCGTGTGATCGGCGATGAACGGGGAGTCGCTGTAGATGAAGTTGAAGTTCTCGTAGCCCTGGAACAGGTTGACGAAGGGGGCGACCTGTTCTTCGTACTGTGAGTCCTGCCGGGAGGAGAGCAGGTAGAGGTTGGCACCCCGGTTGGCGCCGGCGCGAACGAGGTTGGGAATGGCGGAGTCGAGGATCCGCACGTTCTGCTCGGACACCTCGCCCATCATGAACCGGGCGACCTTCGGGTGGTACCGCTCCACATAGGAGCCGACCATGAATTGCGGCACCAAGGACACGACGTTCCGGAATCCGTATTTCAGACCGAAGTAGAGGGCCGCGCTGCCGCCCTTCGAGCCACCCCACAAGGTGCACTGGTCCGGCGTCAGGGCAAGTGCCTCCATCACCTTCCACACCAGGGTGACCACGGATTCCTCCAGCCCGAAATCCATGTCCTTGCACAGGTAGTAGCTGTTCATCCCGTCGAACCGGTCGCGGATCCACAGGATGTTCGCCCGGAGTCCGTCGAAGACTCCGTTGGACCATCCGTAGTCGAGGGGCGCCGAGAAGTTCGCGAACACCACTACCAGGTGGCAGTTTCCGTTCTTCGCGTGGGCGAACCGGTACTCGACGGGGAACGCCCCGGAGGCTTCGATGCCTCTGAGTGCGGGACGTCCTCCCGGTGCTTCCTTCGACATGCGGGGGATCGTTCTCCCTGGATCGATGACGCGGCACGAGGTGTCCCGCGGACGGATGATGAGGACAGGACCGGGCCCGTTCCCCCTGGGCGGGGTCCGCCGGGCGTCGGCGCGATCACATCGTGACCTCGTAGCCGCCTTCCGCGGCTTGCTCGGTCGTCTCCTTACCGATGGCCTTCGTCCTGATGCGTCGCGTCAGGCTCTGTGCCGACGGAGAAGCGGGGGCCTTCGGGGCGTCGCCGCCCGCCGCGAGGATGCGGTCGGTGAGCCGCACCGAGGCGAATCCGTCGTCCAGGTCACAGAACTCCTCCTGGAACCAGCGGTACCGCGCGGCGTACGCCTCCTCGACGAGGTCGATGTGGTGGAGCGCGTCGACCAGTTCCTCGGAGGTGTACACGAGCGGTCCCGGAGCACACGCCTCGAAGTCGAAGTAGAAGCCGCGAAGCGTGTCGCGGTAGTGCTCGAGGTCGTAGGTGAAGAAGAGGATCGGCCGGCCGGTGTTGACGTAGTCGAACATCAGCGACGAATAGTCGGTGATCATGACGTCGGTGATCAGCGAGAGGTCCGCCATGTCCGGGTAGTCGGACACGTCGAACACGAAGCCGTTGCCGGCGCCCGGCACCGGATCCACGACGTTCGGATGGCGGCGGACCAGGAGGACGTAGTCGTCACCGAGCCTGGCACGGGCGTCGTCCAGGTCGATACGGAAGTCGAACTTGTACTTTCCGGGCGCGTAGAACTGGTCGTCGCGCCACGTGGGCGCGTACAGGATGACGCGCTTGCCGCTCGGCAGCCCGATCCGGCGCCGTACGCCGGCCGCCCGCTCTTCGGAGTCGCGCCGGCGCAGGATGTCGTTGCGCGGGTAGCCGGACTCGACCATCTCCCCCGGGAACCGGAAGGCGCGCTGGAGGATGGGCGTGCTGAAGCTGTTGGGCGACACGAGCATGTCCCAGTTCTGCACCTCCTTCTCCACCCGCTCCAGGTAGCGGCGGTCCGCGAAGTGAACGGCCTCGATGTCGTGCCCGATGCGCTTGAGCGGGGTGCCGTGCCATGTCTGCACGACCACTTGGCCCTCGCGCTTCACGAACCAGTCGGGAAGGTGGTTGTTGGCGACGACGTACCGGGACGTGGCCAGCGCCTCGTACCATTCGGGCGACCACATCCGGACCGGGCGGGCCGTGGGCGGTACCGCGACCTGGTCGTCGCGGACCACCCACAGGTGCTCCAGGCCGACGCCGCGCCGCACCATCTCCTCGTGGACGGCGCGGGGGCTGTCCGAGTACTGGGTCCCCTTGAAGGCGTCGAACAGCACGGCCGGACGGACGGGTCTGCGCCGGGCGGCGGGGTAGGTCCTGGTGCGCAGCAACTTCTGCCGGTACGGGCCGCGGGCGGCGTCCGGCATCGCCGAGTGCACCAGCAGCGACAGCCGGTCGTAGGCCTCGCCCTGGAGTTCGTACTTCCGGTCGTCCTCGGTGATCGAGCGGGGGAGCTCGCCGATGAGCTCCTGCTCGATCTTCACCATGAGGTCCTCGGAGCGCTCCTCCGCCGTGACGACGGAGGGGTCCTGCCGTCTGAGGAAGAAGTCCCAGCGTCCGGCTGCGAGCGGGATGTCGCCCGCCAGGCTGCGCATGGCGGCCGGGGTGAGGACGGAGCGGAACGCGTGACCGCTCCACACGATCGGGACCACCCGCTCGGCACCGTGGGCACGGGAGCGGACGACCAGGTGGGCGGAGGCGAACTCGATCGAGGAGAGGCGGTTCACCGCGGGGTACCGGCCGACGAGCTCCAGCGATCCGTCCTCCCGCCAGTCGGCGTGCGTCACTGTCGGGAGCATCGCCCGCTCGAAGAGCACCAGGTAGCCGGATCCGTTGCGGTGGACGAAGATCTCGCGGTCGCCCGCGGGTGTCTGGAGCCGCGCCGGCATCGGGTGGCGACCGTCCTCGACGCCCTCCGCCATGACGGGGTAGAGGGTCGTCTTCCGGCCCTCCACGCGGAGGGTGGTCTTCCAGCCGTTGCTGCCCATGCTCCAGCTCTGCGGGATGCCGCTGCCGTCCTGCGAGCGGGAGCGGGGCACGAGGTACTCCAGCGGGACACGGGTGACGAAGGTGCACCATCCGTCGCCTCCCGGGGTGAAGACCACCCGCGACTCGTGGTGTCCCGAGCCGCCCATGCTGGTCACCCCGAACAGGCCCCACTCGGGGACCCGGGGCCCCAGGTACACGCCGCCGATGACCAGGTGGTTGCCGTCGACGCGGTGCCGGGTGATCCGGCAGCGGACAATCTCCACCCGGAGCTTCAGTGTCCCCTGCAGGAAGACCGGGACAACTCGGATGTTGTTGTCGACGTAACGGTACGGCGGGTTGGCCGCGGTCCCCGCTCCGCCGCGTGCCAGACCCCGGTAGCGGAACAGTCCGCGGCTGAGGACTCCGGCGGCGACGTCCCAGGTGCCCTCGACCCACTCCCCCTTCTTCTTCAGCCGGGTCACGTCGATCCGGGTCTGGAAGCCCGCCCAGTCGTAGCAGTAGCGGTTCTGGTTGGAGTGCTCGGTGGCCTGCGGATCGAACGTGGTCTTCGCGGGCGTGACCAGCAGACGGCCCTGCTTCTTGTTCCGCAGCGCGATGGCCTTGACCGACATGTGACGTTTGTGAACGTTGATGAATCGGATGTAGGCGGAGCCGTCGATGACGAGGGAGTCGTCGTCCCAGCGGACATCGCGCAGGGAGCCGTGGAGCGACAGCTCCTTGCCGAGGCGGTAGGCACTCTTGTCGAGGCCCACCGTCCGGTCGCCGAGGTACGGGTAGTTCAGGTAGCGGTGGACACGGCGGCGCACGGGGATCGGACCGCCCTTGCGCTCGAACTCGATCACGTCGAGCAACTCGTCGAGCTTCCCCTCGCGCACCAGGAGCCATTTGACCCGCGCGTCGGCCGGCAGTTCCTGGACGATGCCCGGGTCGGACTCGTCGAGGAACTCGTTGGCCCAGCGCATGAAGGCGTGCCGGTACTCCGGGTCGGCGTCGGGCAGCACCTTGAGGTGCAGCATCAGGTCGGACTTCAGACAGGCGAGGTCGTACTTCCGCTTCTGGACGTCGAACTCGGGCGACCGGTGCGCGGCGAGGAACCGGCTCACCGACTGAACGGCGGACACCCGGTCCCGGAGGTTGCCGATCTCCGTGTGGCGCTGCGTGATCGACGGAGCCGCACCGCCTTCCCGCCGTCGCCAGAAGTACACGAAATCCGTGATGACATCGACCTTGTTGGCCCGGAAATGAGCGAACATGTTGACCCACGAGTCCTCGTAGAGGACACCTTCGGGGAACGCGATGCGGTGGTGGTCCCAGAACGACCGCCGGAACACCTTGTTCCACACCGTGCGGTCGTAGATGAGGGCATCGAACTTCGTGATGTGAGTACCACGGCGAGCCCGCCCCATCGGAGCCCGGTGCAGCGGGGACTGCCACTTCGTGCTGGAATTCATCATCTGCACGTTGCCCGACACGAAGTCCGAACCGGACTTCTCAAGCGTGCGCACCAGCACTTCGTACGCGTGCTCCGGAATCACGTCGTCCCCGTCGACGAAGGCGAGGAACTCGCCGTCGGGGTGCACGGCGCGGATCCCGGCATTCCGGGCGTGACCCGGACCGTGCGCCGTCTGGCGGATCAGCCGGAAGCGGGGGTCACGGGCACAGAAGTTCCGGGCGATCTCCGTGGACGTGTCGGTCGACCCGTCGTCGACGAGGATCACCTCGAGATCCCCGAATGTCTGACGGGCGATCGACTCCAGGCATTCTTCGAGATAGATCTCGACATCCTGGAAGGGCACGACAACGCTCAGCCGCGGGCGCACAGGTACCGGACTCTCCCACTCAAGACACTTCGCACGATCCGGCATCAACCGCTCGGACCTGCCGAACCCCACCCCGTATACCGCGCCCCCACGTCCGGCGGACGGGCGGGAACGCGAACCTCCCCCACTACGTTGTGACGGTTGAAAAGGAAACCCTCACAGGGTGAACACAATCTTATGTCCCGCAAACGGTCAAGGTCCTACCTGCGATTACGGCGGGAATGTCCGGCACGGGGTACGTGGTGTTGCCCACAGGGTCACGTGGGTCGGTCCTCAGGCGCACACCCAGTCGGCCAGGGTGAGGCCGGGTTCGTCGCGCTGCCGCGCCACCCGGAGCACTCCGTCCGGTCCCAGTACCGCGAGCACGACCCGCCCCAGGGCGTCGGCGGCCAGGGACGGTGCCCCAAGGCACGGCACACCGGTGTCCACCCACCACACCCCCGAGGCCTCGGCCTCCGTACCGCAGACCCCGACCATCGCGTTCCCGTTCAGGCCCCGGTGGGCGACCACCATGCAGTCCTGGTCGTCCAGCACGGTCCGCAGCACGGCGCTGGCCGCGTCGGCCGCCGGGCTGCCGCCCAGCGGGACGACCCAGCCTCCCTGGCGATGGGCGACCAGCCCGGAACCCGCCGCGTCGGTCCAGAGGTAGGTGAGGCGGCCGGGTGCGGTCGCGACCGCGGCCACGGATCCCGGCACCGGCGCCGGACGCACGTCGAGGGATCGCCGGAGCACCCCTCCGGCCTCCGCCTGGATCCAGTGGAGGGCCGAGGTCTCGGCGGGTGCGAGCAACTCCAAACGGCCGGCCGGCGAGACGACGGCGGCAAGCCCGTCACGCACACCCGTGCCGCGGAGGTCCCGCCACGCCTGCCACTTCCCGCCCTTGCCCTCGCACCGGGCCATGACGCCGCCGTCCGCGGAGCGTACGAAGACCTGGACCGTGCCCGAGGCGTCGACGGCCGCCACGGGCGCGCCGATCAGCCGGGCGCGCTCGGGATCACCGTGGGGATTGCCGACGGACACCCACTCCGTCAGGGGCCGCCCCGTCTGGTACTGCAGGGCGTAGGCGACGTCCACCGTCAACCCGCCCTCGGCGCCGAGTGAGCGACGGCCCACGAGGTGCACGAAGGAGTCCGCACCCTGGGTCACCGACAGGTGCGTGAGGCCGGGCGCGGCGAGCACGTCCGGGCCGGTCCACCCGTCGGCGCCGGCCCTGGCCTGCGTCCACCGGAGCAGTCCGTCACGACAGGGTGCGTACGCGGTGAGCCTGCCGTCGGCGCCGCGCACCAGCCATGTGCCGGCGGCCGTGCCTGTCGCGGCCTCCGCGGCGTCCGGTGCGTCCCGGCGCCTGCCGGCTTCCCGCCGTTGCGCCGCGCGCGCCGTTCCACGCCTCATGACGTGCGCCCACCCCTTCGCCCCGGTCCGCCATGGATCCGGACCCCCAATTCTTCACATGATATGCATGCGGGCTACACTTCCGCGGATCTCGATCATCAGGGGGAGGGGCTGCGACGCGGTACGTCGCGACCGGATCCCGGACCGCGCACCACGAAGGACAACTCACGCGATGCCGCACGCCGTCGACACCGACCACGAGGCCGCCACGGTCACCGCATCGCCGAAGGCGCGCGGACCCCGCACCCGGGGACGGCGGATCCGCAGGATCGTCGTCTGGACGCTCCTGGCCCTGGTCCTCATCGCCGGTGGCGCGGCGTGGTGGGCCTACGCGCACCTCAACTCCAACCTGACCAGCATCGACCTGGACCGGGAACTCGGCCCCGACCGGCCCGAGAAGCTCGCCACCGGCGCCAAGGACATCCTGGTGCTCGGCTCCGACTCCCGCTCCGGCGCCAACAAGGGCCTGGCGGGCGGCAACACCGGGGGCACCGCGCGCTCGGACACCGCCATGGTCATCCACATCCCCGAGGGCCGCAGGAGCGCGGTCGCGGTCAGCATCCCGCGGGACACCCTCGTCACCCGCCCCGAGTGCACCGCCCGCGACGGGAGCACGCTGCCGTCCGCGAAGCGCGTGATGTTCAACTCCGTCTACACCACGGCGGGTCCGGCCTGCGTGGTGAAGACCGTCGAGCGGATCTCGGACGTGCGGATCGACCACTACGTCGAGGTCGACTTCGCCGGTTTCAAGGACCTGGTGGACTCGCTCGGCGGGGTCACGGTCACCGTCGACAAGACCATCCACGACACCTCCAGCGGCCTGGACCTCGCGGCCGGCTCGCACCGCCTCGACGGCACCGAGTCCCTCGCCTTCGTCCGCACCCGGCACGGCATCGGCGACGGCAGCGACCTCGGCCGCATCGGGCTGCAGCAGCAGTTCCTGCTGGCGACCCTCGACGAGATCAAGCAGCAGGACCTCCTCGGGAGCCCCGCCAAGGCCTACCGGATCGCGGACTCGGCCACCCGGTCCCTGACGACCGACTCCGGGCTCGGCTCCCTGGTGAAGCTGGCCGACTTCGGCCGCAGCCTGAAGGGACTCGACCCCGGCAACCTGCGCACGATCATGCTGCCGGTGGCCTACGACAAGGTCGACCCCAACCGCGTGGTGGCCGCCGAACCGCAGGCGTCCCTCCTGTGGAAGGCGATCCGGGAGGACACCCCGGTCCCGCGGTCAGTGCTGGAGTCCACGACCACCAACTGAGGCTCACCCGCCGGGCGTCGGGCCCTCCTGGGGCCGGGCGGCGCAGTAGGCGACCGTCAGGTCCCTTACCAGCGCCTTGCGTTCGTAGTCGTCGAGGTCGACCAGGCCGCGGTCGAGGAGACCGCGCACGGTCTCGCCCACGGCGTTGAGGGCGTCGTCCAGGGCGGCCCGGCGGTGGCGGGCGTCGAGTGCCGCGACGTGCGCGCGGCGCATGGCGGCGGCCACGGAGGGGGCGTAGCCGACGTGGACGGGCTGGGCGGAGAACACCTCGACGCCCACCGGCCGCAGGTCCTCGACGAGGATCCTGGTGAGGTCGTCCGCGAGGCGGTCGGTGTCGCGCAGCGTGGGACCGGGGCCGCGGAAGTCGTCGGCGGGCAGCCGGGACGCACAGCGCGCGACCGCGGCCTCGACCTGCTCGCGCAGGTAGCGGACGTGGTCGTGCACGGTGAAGGCGGCCCGCGCGGTGTCCCGCACCCGCCACACCACCAGGACCGTGGCGAGCAGCGGGGTGCCGTTGGCGTCGGTGACCTCGATGGGGCTGCTGCGCCAGTGGCGCAGGCTGGTGTCGACGCGGCGCCGGACGAGCAGCGGGCTGAACCACAGCAGCCCGGTACGGCGGACGGTGCCGCGGTAGGCGCCGTGCCGGGACAGCATCCAGACCGAGCCGGGGCGGCCCCGCGCCAGGCCGAACGCGGCCAGCGCCACGATCGCCGCGAGGACGGCCACGGCGCTGCCGCGGACGGCGGGCGAGGACCCGGCGGGGCCCAGCAGGAGCGCGGCCGTGCCGCCGGCCGCCGCCAGGGCCGTGCACACGGCGACGCCGCCGGGCAGGCAGCGCCCCGGACGCTCGGCGATCTCGGGCAGTGGTGCCGCGGCGGCCGGACCGCGAGCGGCGGCGGGGGCGATGGGGGGCCGGGCGGGGACGGGGAGTTCGGCCGGGCCGCCTTGCGCTGTGATCGTCATGAGAAGAGCCGCCTCCAGGTCTCGGGTCCCGGGTAGCCGTCCGCCCGGCTGCCCGACCAGCCCTGCGAGCGCTGGAAGGCCTCCACCGCGCGCCGGTCGGCCTCGCCCCAACGGGGGCCGGGCCCCTTGGCGTAGAACCGGCCGAACCCCTTGGCGACCAGGCGGCGTCCCAGCGCGAGCACGTGCGGCCCCGACTGGCCGGGCCGGAAGCCGCCGAGCCCGGGGTAGGCCGGGGGTGCCTCGGGGCGGCCGCCGTCGATGTCGGATCCCGCGCCCTGGGTGAGGTAACGCCACGTCAGGGGGCCCGGGAAGCCGTCGGCCTGGTCGCCCTTCCAGCCCTGGGCGCGCTGGAAGGCGCGGGTGGCGAGGCGGTCGGAGTCGCTCCAGTGGGGACCCGGCCCGTCGTGGTAGTACCCGCCGGCCCCGCGCTGCCGCAGCATCCTGCCGAGCCGGGTGACGTAGCCGTTGGTGGCGCCGGGCCCGAAGGTCCGGCTCCCCGGGTAGGCCATGGCGGCCAGGTCGCCGAGGTCGAGGTCGCCGTCCAGGTCCTCGTAGAGGTCGTCGTACAAGTCGTCGAGGCCCTCGCCGCGCAGGTACTTGTAACGGTAGGGGACGTAGCGCTTGGAGTGGTCCCAGTAGGCGTACGGCGTCGTGCGCACCCGGGCGCGCGGCCGGGTCTCCTCGTAGGCGACGTAGCGGCTGTGCGCGGCGTTCGCCCAGCCCCCGAAGATCGTGACGTGGGAGCCGTCGACGGGGTCGCGGGGGTTGTGGAAGAGCAGGATGTCGCCGGGTTCGAGCTCGTCGCGGCCGATCCGTTCGGCGTAGCGGGGCAGCGTACCGGTCCACTGGCTGGTGCCCAGGCCCCAGGCCATGGAGACGAAGCCGGAGCAGTCCTGCCGGTAGCCGTCCCGCCAGCGGCGGCGCATGTCGTAGGGGACGCCGGCGTCGATCCAGTCCCGGGCCCGCTCCAGGATCTGATCGCGGGTCAGCCGGAGCGGTACCGCGGCGCCGGCCAGGTCGGGCTGCGCCTGCTCGGTCCGCCCGGCGGAAGCGGCCTGGCCCGCGTCCTCCGCGGGGGCGGCCACGGCGGCGGGCGCCATCACGGCCGCGCCGGCGGTGGCCAGCACGACCAGCGCGGCGGGGGCAGCGACCGGTGGCACGCACGGGGGCGTGCCGCGGATCGCCGACCGGATCAGCCGCCGCCGGGCGCAGTCCTCACAGACGCAGCCCGGCTGCGGCCCGACCTCGTCGAACACCGGTGTGGACATGTGCACCACCACTCCTCGCGATCGAGTGCCACATGCCCTTATTACCCGATTTCCATGTAAATCTGATGGAATGACAGCTCGCGGTGTGGTCAGCCGTTCGCGGTGGTGCTGTCCACGACCTCGGCGACGGCCTTGTCGACCAGCTGCGTCAGCCGCTCGGGGGTGAGCCCGGACGCGCCGCCCGCGGCGTCGGTGACGGTCTCGCCGTTCACCTGCACGACGGGCGTCGAGGTGAACCCGGCCGCGGCGAACTCCTCCTGCGAGCGTCGCACCCACCCGTCGTGGTCCCCGCCCTGCACGCACGGGACGAAGTGCGTCTCGTCGACGCCGCCGGCCTTCTTCGCCAGGCCCTTCAGGAACGTGTCGCTCGTGAACGGGTCGTCCTGGGCGTCGACGGGCTGCGCGTCCCACACCTGCGCCACGAACTCCTGGAACCGGCCCACGTCCTGCGCGCACGCGGCCGCGTTCGCCGCGGCCAGGGAGCCGGTGCCGCCGTCCGCGACGTCGGTCGGCGTCACCAGACGGTAGTCGATGCCGACCTGGCCGGTGGCCACCAGCTTGGCCAGGGTGTCCGCGTACTCGGAGGCGAAGGCCTTCGACTCCGGGCTGCGCAGGTCCTCGTACACGGTCAGCGTCACCGGCAGCTCGGACGGCCGCACCGGCACCGCCAGCCGCTCGTCGCCGGCGGCGCCGGTCGGCGCCTTGACCTCGTGCTGCTTCTCACTGCGCACATGCGCCCCGAGGACGGCGGAGCCCCCGAACACCACACCCAGGACGATCACCGTCCCGATGTAGGACCGCCAGCGCTTGGACTTCGTCTGCTTCACCGGGACTTTCTACCACCGCGTACGACCGCGCCCCGTGGGGGGTACGGCCTCGGGCGGCGGGTACCGCCGGGGCGGTGTCCTCGCGACGGCGCCCGACCCGCCCCGGGCCCGTTGTGGGAGGGTGGGCCGGTGAACGGTGGGACAGCGCCCCTGGTCGTGGTCGACGCCGCCAACACCGTGGGGTCTGTGCCCGACGGGTGGTGGCGGGACCGGCACGGGGCGACGGAACGCGTACGGGACGCCCTGGCCGCCCTGGCCCGGACCGGGCTGCCCGAACGCGCGGACGTACCGGAGTGGGCCCGGCGGGCGCCGCTCGACATCGTGCTCGTCGTCGAGGGCGCGGCCCGGGACGTGGCCCCCGTGCCGGGGGTACGGGTCGAGGCGGCCCGCGGCAGCGGTGACGACCTCGTCGCCGGACTCGTCGCCGCCCGGGCCCCGGAACGGCCGTGCCTGGTCGTGACGGCCGACCGCGAACTGCGCCGCAGGGTGACCGCCCACGGCGCGGCTGTCGCCGGGCCCCGGTCGGTACGCCCCTGAGCGGTGCTCCGACCGCACAGGGCCGCCGTGGTCCGGCCCGCCCCGTTGGGGACGAACGCTCGCCGCGTGATCAGTCGCCGACGTTCAACGTCGCGTACTGCAGCACGTCGAGCCCGACCAGCACGGAACGAACCCGTTCCAGTGCCGCACCGCGATCGAGGTGCCCCTCGATCTCGAGGTCGAGATGGCAACGCCCCTCCCCGCTGCCCGCACCCGTGATCTCCCCGTCCGAGCCGAACGCTGCCTCCAACGCCTCCTCGACCTCGTCCCGGTCGATGGGCAGCCCCGCAAGGACGATCTCGACGAACACCGTGTTCCACCCCCTCGGACCCGGTGAACACTTCTACCAGGGTGGGCGGGTGTCGCGGCGTGCTTCCGGGGTCTGCTCGGGCAGGGCCGTGTCCTGGTCTGTGCGCAGCAGCAGGCCCGGGTCGGGTTCGAAGTCCTCATTGGGCGGTGCCGGCCGGTGGAAACGCTCGGTGCGCGCAATGGTGACCTCCACCAGTCGGTCCTCACGGAACATCCAGAGTCCGAAGCAGTCGTCGTCCTGGTCGCGGAGCAGAACTTGCACCGTATGCGGATGCGGCCACGGCAGCGACTCCAGGTGCTCGAGCAGGCCCTTGCGGGCACGCATCTTCTCGAACTCCAGGGCCCATCCGAACTCGTAGCCCCACTGCCCCGCTATCGGGACGAAGCGGCCATGCCACGTGCGTTCTGGATCGTCCCGGGTCAGCGGTTCCATGACCTCGCCCGACCAACGGGCGAGCACGATGACCTCGGCATCTCTACTCATGCCGGAGTATCACCGCATCCGCCTGATCCACCGCAACCAGTTTCCTCAACCGGCTGACGCAAGGGGCGGTTGGCGGATTGGTGACGAGCTCCGGTTACGCCACGGCCCTGATCAGCCCACACGACTCATCGGACAGCCCTTAGCCGCGCCCGGGCCGGGCGTAGAGCACCGCGCCGTCCGCGGTGGCGACGCGCTCGTAGCCGCCGCCGTCGAGGAGAGCGCGCAGGCCGGGGACGTGCGCCGCGCCGTAGGGCGCGCCCCGGGAGTCGTCGACGACGACGTCCGGGGGCGCGGCGGCGAACTCCCTGCGGAAGTCCGCCCAGGCGCCCGGCACGGCGTACTCCTCGCCGACCCGGGCCCCGCCGCGGCCGCCGCTGAAGTTGGTGAGGAATCCCGCGGTGAGGAAGCGGCCGGCCGGTGCGCGTCCGGAGAGCCAGTAGTGCTCCGGGTGCATGCCCCAGACCAGGACGGTCCCGTCCGCGTCGGTGTGGGCGCGGATCGCGGCGGCGACGGCCCGGGCGTGGTCGAGTTCGGCGCGCGGGGCCGTGAAGCC
Organism: Streptomyces sp. NPDC005722; assembly: GCF_040630935.1. Lineage (NCBI taxonomy): Bacteria > Bacillati > Actinomycetota > Actinomycetes > Kitasatosporales > Streptomycetaceae > Streptomyces > Streptomyces sp. NPDC005722. The sequence continues at coordinate 70,669 of NZ_JBEXYN010000004.1, read as the reverse complement.
CCAGCCGGTGAAGGCGGCCGCCGCCAGCACCGTCCACACGGCGGCGGCCTTCCTGGCGGGCCCGCGCGCCGGCAGCCGGCGCAGCGCGGCGATCCCGACGAGCGTGAGCGGGGGCAGCAGTTGGAGGTAGTAGTGGCCGTAGAACTGGAAGCCCGCCACGACGGCGACGGCCGACGCTCCGAGCCAGACCCACAGCTCGGCCCCGGCGCCGGCCCGCCGCCGCGCGGCGATCCAGAGGGCCGGCAGGACGAGCCCCGCCCCGGCCGCCGTGAGGATCGCGGCGTTGCCGAGCCCGCGCCCCGCCGCGAGCAGCCAGGCGCCCTCGGGCGAGATGTAGGCGCCGGACCCGGTGACCGTCCAGAAGACGAAGCGCCCCACGCCGGTCGCCACGGCCACGGCCGCCACGGGAAGCGCGCACCCCGCCGCCAGCCGGCCCCACGCACCCGCGGGCGCGGCCGGACTCCCCCGGTGGGCCCGCCACAGCATCCAGACCACCGGGAGGAGCACCACAGCGCCGGTCTGCTTGGTCAGCGCCGCCCCGGCCACCGCCACCCCCGCCGCACCCCAGCGGCCGCGGTCGGCGCACAGCACGGCGGCGGCCGTCCACGGCAGGGTGAAGACCTCGAAGGTGGCCGCCTGGGTGTCCTCGGGCGCCAGCCCGACGGACAGCAGCAGGTAGCAGAACCCGGCGGCCGCGCCCCACCGGTCGCCCCAGCGGCGCCGGGCGAGGGAGACGAGCAGCGCCGCGGTCACGACGTGCGCGGCGACCGCGGCCACCCGCAGGGGCCACAGCGAGCCGTCGCCGAAGAGCGCGAACGCGCCCTGGTACAGCCAGGGCAGGAAGGGGGGCTTGCGGTCCACGACGGTGTCGTAGAGCACACCGCCGGAGGCGAGCACCCGCGCCTGGGTCGCCAGGAACCCCTCGTCGGGGTTCCAGACCGGGCGCACGAAGGAGGGCAGGTGGACCAGGGCCGCGAGAAGCGTCAGCAGCGGGAGCAGCACGGGCCAGGAGAAGCGGGGGAACGCCGAGGGCGCCCGGTTCGCCGACGCGCCCGACCGCCCTTCCGGGAGCGCGGGCGCGTCGGCGCGGGCGGTCTCGGGGCGGGTCGGCACGCGCCCAACGTACCGGGCGCCCTCCGGCCGCGTCAGCTCAGCCCTGCCGGGCCGGCCCGCGCACCCGGCTGTGCCGGTAGCCGTACAGGAAGTAGACGAGGAAGCCGATGGCCATCCAGACGGCGAACCGCAGCCAGGTCTCGGCCGGCAGGTTGAGCATCAGCCACAGCGTGGCAAGCACCGACACCGCGGGCAGCCACGGCACGAACGGGGTGCGGAAGGAGCGCGGCAGGTCGGGGCGGGTACGGCGGAGCACCACGACGCCGATGGCGACGACGACGAAGGCGAACAGGGTGCCGATGTTCACCAGCTCGGCCAGTTCCTCGATGGTGGTGAAGCCCGCGACGATCGCGACGATGCCGCCGAGCAGGATCGTCGAGCGGTACGGCGTGCCCCGCGTGGGGTGTACCTGGGAGAAGAAGCGCGGCAGCAGTCCGTCGCGGCTCATCGCGAAGAACACCCGGCTCTGCCCCAGCAGCAGGATCATGCAGACCGTCGTCAGGCCCACCACGGCGCCGAAGGCGATCAGCCCGGCCCAGAAGGGGTGGCCCACGGCTTTGAACGCGTCGGCCAGCGGCGCGTCCACGGTGAGTTGGGAGTAGTGCTGCATGCCGGTGACGACGATGGAGACGGCGACGTACAGCACGGTGCAGATCAGCAGCGAGCCGAGGATGCCGCGCGGCACGTCCCGCTGCGGGTTCTTGGTCTCCTCCGCGGCGGTGGCGACGATGTCGAAGCCGATGTAGGCGAAGAAGACCACGGCCGCGGCGGTGAAGATGCCCATGACGCCGAACTGGGACGGAGTGAAGCCCGAGATCAGCTGGATGAGCGGGGCCTTGATGCCGGCCTCGGCGCCCTCGGACCGCACGGCGGGCGGGACGAACGGCGTGTAGTTGTGGCCCTTGATGAAGAACGCGCCCACGACGATCACGATGAGCACCACGGTCAGCTTGATGGCGACCACCACGGAGGTCACCCGGGCCGAGAGCTTCATCCCGGCGACCAGGATGGCGGTCAGCGCGGCCACCAGCAGGAAGGCCAGCAGGTCGAAGTGGAAGCCGTCCTGCTGGCCGCCGGACAGCACCGACGGCAGGTGCCAGCCCCAGTTGTCCATGATCGAGCGCAGGTACCCCGACCATCCGACCGCGACCACGGCGGAGCCCAGCGCCAGTTCCAGCACCAGGTCCCAGCCGATGATCCAGGCGGGCAGTTCGCCGAGCGTCGCGAAGGAGAAGGTGTACGCGGACCCGGCCACCGGCACGGTGGAGGCGAACTCGGCGTAGCACAGGGCGGCGAGCGCGCAGACGACGCCGGCGGCGACGAAGGACAGGGCGACCGCCGGGCCCGCGTTCTCCTTCGCCACCTTGCCCGTGAGGACGAAGATGCCGGTGCCGATGATGACGCCGACGCCGAAGACCGTGAGGTCGAGGGCGGACAGCGACTTCTTGAGCGCGTGCTCCGGCTCCTGCGTGTCCCTCAGGGAATCCTCGACCGATTTGGTACGGAAGAAGCCGCTCCGTCCCTTCGTAGCGTTACCGCCCACGTCCACCGGCGCACCTCCACAGTTGTCCCTGCATCACAACATCCGCTGATGCTTGTGACCGGATCTGGCGCGCCTACACATCAACAGAAGGGCCGGGCGATCACCCGTAAGGGTGTCGCCCGGCCCGGTGGTGCCGAGGCGGGGAGGCGGGCGTCAGTCGCTCGCGACCTGCGGCGCCGGCTCGTCCGCGTAGCGGCCCTCGAGCCGGCTGACGAGGCCCGTCACCTGACGCGCGATGTCCGGGGCGGTCAGGCCGATCTCGGCCATGACCTCCTTGCGGCCGGCGTGGTCGAGGAACTCCTGCGGGATGCCGAAGTCGCGCAGCGGCACGTCCACGTTCGCGTCGCGCAGGGCCTGGGCGACGGCGGAGCCGACACCGCCCACCCGTCCGTTGTCCTCGACCGTGACGACGACCCGGTGGCCGGCCGCGAGGCCGGGCAGGGCCTCGTCGACGGGCTTGACCCAGCGGGGGTCGACGACGGTGGTGGTGATGCCCTGGGCGTCGAGCAGGTCGGCGATCTCCAGGCACATCGGGGCGAGCGCGCCGACGGAGACCAGCAGGACGTCCGGCCGGTCCTCGCCCTGGGTCTTGGCCGCGCGCAGCACGTCCATCCCGCCGACCTTGCCGACGGCCTTGACCGCCGGGCCGACCGCGCCCTTGGAGTAGCGGACCACGGTCGGGGCGTCCTCGACGGCCACGGCCTCCCGCAGCTGGGCGCGCACCTGGTCGGCGTCGCGGGGGGCGGCGATCCGCAGGCCGGGCACGACCTGCAGGATCGACAGGTCCCACATGCCGTTGTGCGAGGCGCCGTCGGTGCCGGTGATGCCGGCGCGGTCCAGGACGAACGTGACGCCGCACTTGTGGAGCGCGACGTCCATCAGCACCTGGTCGAAGGCGCGGTTGAGGAAGGTCGCGTAGACGGCGACCACCGGGTGCAGGCCGCCGGTGGCCAGGCCCGCCGCCGACACGGCGGCGTGCTGCTCGGCGATGCCGACGTCGTAGACGCGGTCCGGGAAGGCCTTGGCGAACTTGTCGAGACCGACGGGCTGGAGCATCGCGGCCGTGATGGCGACGATGTCCTTGCGCTCCTTGCCGAGCTTGACCATCTCCTCGGCGAAGACCGAGGTCCAGTCCGCGCCCGAGGCGGCGATGGGCAGGCCGGTGTCGGGGTGGATCTTGCCGACGGCGTGGAAGCGGTCGGCCTCGTCCTCCAGGGCGGGGGTGTAGCCGCGGCCCTTCTCCGTCAGGCAGTGGACGATGACCGGGCCGCCGAAGCGCTTGGCGCGCTGCAGCGCGGACTCCAGGGCGGCGAGGTCGTGGCCGTCGATCGGGCCGACGTACTTGAGGCCCAGGTCCTCGAACATGCCCTGCGGGGCGATGAAGTCCTTGAAGCCCTTCTTGGCGCCGTGCAGGGTCTCGTACAGCGGCTGGCCGATGACGGGGGTGCGCTCCAGCAGCTCCTTGGTGCGGGTGAGGAAGCGCTCGTAGCCGTCGGTGGTGCGCAGCGTGGCGAGGTGGTTGGCGAGGCCGCCGATGGTGGGCGCGTAGGAGCGCTCGTTGTCGTTGACGACGATGACCAGCGGGCGGTCCTTGGCGGCGGCGATGTTGTTCAGCGCCTCCCAGGCCATGCCGCCCGTCAGGGCGCCGTCACCGATGACGGCGACGGTGTGGTCGCGCTTGCCGAGCTGCTCGTTGGCCTTGGCCAGGCCGTCGGCCCAGCCCAGCACCGTGGAGGCATGGCTGTTCTCGATGACGTCGTGCTCGGACTCGGCGCGCGAGGGGTAGCCGGACAGGCCGCCCTTGCCCTTGAGCTTGGAGAAGTCCTGACGGCCGGTGAGCAGCTTGTGGACGTAGGACTGGTGCCCGGTGTCCCACAGCACCTTGTCCTTCGGCGAGTCGAAGACGCGGTGGAGGGCGACGGTGAGTTCGACGACACCGAGGTTCGGCCCCAGGTGCCCGCCCGTCTTGGAGACCTCGTCGACCAGGAAGGTACGGATCTCGCCTGCCAGCTCGACCAGCTGCTCCGGGCTGAGCCGGTCGAGGTCGCGCGGTCCCTTGATACGGGTCAGCAGCGCCACCCGTGCCTCCTTGTTGTCGCTTGCCGGTTACCCGAGTGTATGTGTTCGCGTTTCCAGCTCCGCACACACCTGTGCCCGGCGCTGGGATGATCTTCCCTGCGCCGGGCACGTCACGCCACTGGTGCGATGAGAACCGTCAGCCGCGGCCGGCGGCCTTCTGGCTCTTGCGGGACACCGAGTCGATGACCACGGCGGCGAGGAGCACCGCGGCGGTGATCATGTACTGCAGTGCGGTGTTCATGTTGAGCAGGTCCAGGCCGGTCTGGATGGACTGGATGACCAGCATGCCGAGCAGGGCGGACCAGACGGTGCCGCGGCCGCCGAAGAGGCTGGTGCCGCCGATGACCGCGGCCGCGATGGCCAGCATCAGGTAGTTGCCGCCACCCGCGCCGAGCGAGGCGGTGTAGGTCTGGGAGGCGAAGAACAGACCGCCGATCGCCGCGAACGCACCGGAGATGGCGAACACGGAGATGCGGATCATGGCGACGTTGATGCCGGCCCGGCGGGCCGCCTCGATGCCACCGCCGACCGCGAAGATCTTGCGGCCGTAGGAGGTGCGGCGGAGCACGAAGTCGGTGATGACCAGGGCCGCCAGGAAGATGACCAGCGCGTTGGGGACACCGCTCGCCTGGTTCAGCACGTAGGCGACGACGAACGAGACCACCGCGAGGGCGCCGACACGGAGCGCGATCTCGCTGGTGGGCCGGAACGGGACGCCGGCGGCGCGACGGCGGCGCTGCTCGATGAGCGATCCGGCGAGCATGGCCACCGTGCCGAGGCCCGCCAGCAGGTAGGCGCCCGCGATGTCCTGGTCGAGGAAGAAGGACTGCTGGCCCAGGATGTGCAGCGGGCCCGTGTCCTGGATGGAGAGGCTTCCGCTGTCGCCGAGCAGCTGCAGCATCAGGCCGTTCCAGCCGAGGAAGCCGGCGAGGGTGACGACGAACGCGGGGACGCCGATCTTCGCGAAGAACCAGCCGTGCAGGGCACCGATGAGGATGCCGGTCAGGATCGTCAGGATCAGGGCGAGCCACGGGTTCATCCCGTGGGTGGTCGCCAGGATCGCGAAGAGCGAGGACGCCAGACCGCTGACCGAGCCCACCGACAGGTCGATCTCGCCGAGCAGCAGCACGAAGACCAGGCCGACGGCGAGCATGCCGGTGGCCGCCAGGAAGAAGCCGATGTTGGCCAGGTTGCCGGCGGTCAGGAAGTTGCTGGACTGGGTCTGGAAGACGGTCCAGATGATGATCAGGCCGATGATGACCGGCAGCGAGCCGAGCTCACCGCCGCGCACCTTGCGCTTGAACTCCGTGATGTAGCCCTTGAAGCCCTCTTCACGGACGAGCAGACGCGGGTCGACCACGGGCACCGCGGCCGAGGACGCGTCCTCGACCGCTGCCGCCGCGTCCTGCTTTACGGTCTTCGACGTGTCGCTCACTTTGCATCCTCCGTGCGCCGCGCCTGACGGCGGGTCACGGCGTTGTCCGTGGCGCCCGTGATCGCGGAGATGATTTCTTCCTGGGACGTGCTCTTGACGTCGAACACGCCGTTGTTCCGACCGAGCCGCAGTACCGCCACCTTGTCGGCGACGGCCTTGACGTCCACCATGTTGTGGCTGATGAGGATGACGGCGAGGCCGCGCTGACGCAGCCGCTCCACCAGGTCGAGCACCTGGGCCGTCTGCTCCACACCGAGGGCGGCGGTCGGCTCGTCGAGGATGACCAGCTTGGGGTCGCCGATCAGGGCGCGCGCAATGGCCACGACCTGTCGCTGACCACCCGACAGGCTGGCGATCGGGATGCGCACGCTGGGGATACGGATCGACAGGGTGCTCAGCAGCTCCCTGGACCGCGCCTCCATGGTGACCTCGTCGATCACGCTGGCGCGCTTGATCTCGCGGCCGAGGTAGAGGTTGGCGACGACGTCGAGGTTGTCGCAGAGCGCGAGGTCCTGGTAGACCGTCGCGATTCCGAAGCCCTGGGCGTCGTGCGGCTTGTTGATGCTGACCGGCTTGCCCTCCCACTCGATGACGCCTTCATCGATGGGGTGGACACCCGCGATCGTCTTGACCAGGGTCGACTTACCTGCGCCGTTGTCGCCGACGAGCGCGACGACCTCACCGGCGTGGACCTCCAGGTCGACATCGGTGAGTGCCTGGACTGCACCGAATCGCTTGGAGACTCCGCGCAACGCCAGCACGGGCGTAGCGGACACGTGAACCATCTCCTTCGCCGCCTGACCGGCGGGGATGCCGCGCTTGGAGGGGCGCGGAGTTTTGTGCAAACTGCACAGCTTTACATGAACGGAAACGAACTGTCTGTCCGGCGCCCGCCCCGTCAGCGGGGTCTGTTGGACGGGGCGGGCACCGGACAGGTTCGCGTGGCGGCCTCCGGAGGGAGGACCTGCCGTGTTACTGGATGCCGGCGGCCTTGCAGGCGTCGGCGAACTCGGCCGTGCAGATCTCGGCGACGGAGTACAGCTTGTCCGCGATGACCGTGTCCTTGACGTTGGCCTTGGTCACGGAGACCGGGGTCAGCAGCTGCGACGGGACCTTGTCACCGGAGCCGCTGGTCAGCGAGGTCGTGGCCAGGGACGCGATGTCCTTGCCCTCGATCAGGTTGACCGCGAGCTGGGCGGCGGCGTCGGCCTCGGGCTTGAACGCCTTGTAGACCGTGCTGGACTGCGTGCCCGCGATGATCCGCTGGATGCCCGCGAGTTCGGCGTCCTGACCGGTCAGCGGGATGCCGCTGATGCCGGCGCCCTTGAGGGCGGTGGCGATGCCGCCGGCCATGCCGTCGTTGGCGGCGTAGACGCCCGCGATGTTCTTGGCCTTGAGCTGCGTGATGGCCGCCGTCATCTTCTGGTTGGCGACGGTGTCCTTCCACAGACCGCTCTGCTCGTAGGCGATCTTGACCTTGCCGTCGAGCACCTTGTGGGCGCCGGCCTTGAACATCGCGGCGTTCGGGTCGGCGTCGTCACCGTTGATCATGACGACGTTCGCCGACGGCTTGGCCTTGGCGCCGAGCGAGTCGAGGAGCGCCTGGCCCTGCAGCTCGCCGACCTTCTCGTTGTCGAAGGAGACGTACGCGGAGACCGGACCCTGGGCGAGGCGGTCGTACGCGATGACCTTGATGCCCTTGTCGACGGCGGACTGGACCGAGGTCTTGATGGCAGCGGCGTCCTGCGCGCTGATCACGATCACCTTGACACCCTTGGTGATCATGGTGGAGACCTGCTGGGCCTGCTTGCCGGAGTCACCCGCGGCGTTCGCGTACTGTACGTCGCAGTCGGCGCACAGCTCCTTGACCTTCGCCTCGAACAGCGGCTTGTCGAACTTGTCGTAACGCGCGGTGACGCTGTCGGGAAGCAGCAGACCGATGGTCTTGCTCTTGCTGCCGGTGCTGCTGCTGCCGCCGTCCGCCTTGTCGTCGCCGGCCTTGCCGCACGCAGCAACGGAAAGGGCCATGGAGACGGCCGCGGTGCCGATCACGACGCGACGCATCATTGCGTTCATGTGGGGTTGCCTCCCTGACAGGGCCGCAAGAGACTGCGGCCGAGGTGAGCGTGAGTCAACTCGGCTACAGCCTTGACGTCAAGAAGTAAATACTTAACGAGATGGCAACGGTGCGTTTCGTTATCTAGATGAACGCAGAGTGATCTCTACAGCACAGCAACCGCTGCCGGAACATTAGCATCCAAAAGGGACGAATCCCCTACCTCGCTGAGGGCCAGCGCCAGCGCGCCCAGCACCTCCGCGCGGGCCCCCAGGCCCCCTGCGACGACCGAGAGGCGGCGGGCGGCGCTGGGGATCGCGTACCGCGCCACGGACTCCCTTATCGGCGCCAGGACCAGCTCCCCCGCCTCCGCGAGGTCACCGCCGAGCACCACCCGGCTCGGGTTCAAGAGGTTGGCGAGGCTGGCGACGCCCATGCCGATGTGCCGGCCGACGTCCGCGATGACCCGGCGGCAGCCCGGGTCGCCCTCGCGGCCCAGCTGCACCATGCGCGCCAGGGTGAGGTCGGGGCCGTGGCTGCCACGCAGCAGGTCCAGCACGTACCGGGCGGCGGTGAAGGTCTCCAGGCAACCGCGGTTGCCGCAGCGGCAGACCGGACCGGACTCGTCCAGCGTGATGTGGCCGATCTCGCCGGCGGTGCCGCCGGGGCCGCGGTAGATGCGGCCGTCGATCACCAGCCCGGCGCCCACGCCGCTGGCCACCTTGATGTACGCCAGGTCCTTCACGCCGCGGCCGCCGCCCCAGACCAGCTCGCCGAGGGCGCCGAGGTTGGCGTCGTTGTCCACCTGGACCGGCATGCGCAGCCGCTCGGCGAGTTCCTGGCGGGGGTTGATGCCGCCCCACCCCGGGAGGATGGCGGTGGACCCCAGCGCGCCGGTCTCCACGTCGATCGGGCCCGGGACGCCGAGGCCGACGCCGATCACCTTGTCGGCGTCGATGCCGCTGGACGCGATCAGCCGCGCGACCAGCTGCTCGGCCCGGTCGAAGCCCTCGGAGGCCGAGGCGTCCACGTCGATCGGCTCGGACTGCTCGGCGAGCACCTGGTGGGCCAGGTTGCCGACCGCGACCCGCAGGTGGGAGTGCCCGAAGTCGACGCCGACGACGACGCCCGCGTCGCCCGACAGCGCCACCGCGCGGGCCCTGCGCCCTCCCGAGGAGGTGGGGGTGACCTGTACGGTCCCGTTGTCGCGCAACTCGCGGACGATGTTGGAGACCGTCGCGGCGGACAGCCCCGTCGTACGGGCGATCTCCGCCTGCGTCAGCGAACCCGCGAGGCGTACGGCCCGGACCACCCGCTCGAGGTTGGCCCGGTGCAGCGACGACTGGGATCCCGGAGTCTCCACGACCATTCCACTCCTGCCGAACCGGACGGGAGCCACGCCGATGAGACCCCGTCGTCTACAACATGTGAACTCTAAGCAAGCCTTTAGGCTCGCTTCCCGTCAAGGGGCAGAACCAGACCGCTGGCGGTATGCCCGAAAAATCCAGAAGCGGCCCCGCATACGGCGGGACCGCTTCCGCTCCGCCGTCCGGACGACCGGACGGCGGCCACGTGGAGTGACCTTCCCGTTACTTCAGGGTGCCGGCCGTCAGACCCGCCTGCACCTGCCGCTGGAAGGAGAGGTAGACCACGAGCACCGGCAGCATCGCGATGGTCATGCCCGCGAAGAGCGCCGGGTAGTCACCGGAGTACCCCTGCTGCTGCGCCAGGTTGACCAGGCCCTGGGCCAGCATCGAGCGGTCCGGGTCGCTGCTGGACTGCTGCTGCATGAGGGTCATCGGCAGGATGTACTGGTTCCACTGCCCCAGCACGTTGAATATGCCCACGCTGATCAGGCCCGGCTTCGCCATCGGGAGCATGACCTGGAAGAAGGCCCGGGAATGGGAGCAGCCGTCGATCATGGCCGCCTCGTGCACCGCCGTGGGCAGGGTCCTGAAGAAGGAATGCATGAAGAAGACGGTGAAGGGCAGCGAATAGGCGACGTAGACCAGGATCAGGCCCTGGTAGGTGTTGAGCATGCCCAGGTTGCTGACCATGAAGAACAGCGGCACCAGGGCGAGGTACACCGGGAACATCGCCCCGCCGACGAACAGGTAGAAGATGATCCGGTTGCCGGGGAACTCGTAGCGCGCCAGCACGTACGCCGTCATCGAGCCCAGCAGCATGGTCAGCGGCACCGAGAACACCAGCACGATCACGGTGTTCACGAAGAAGTCGCCGATGCCCTTCTCCCAGGCCCGGGAGAACGCGTCGAACGACCACTGCGAGGGCCAGGACCAGGCGCTCGCGCCGATCTCCGTGTTGTTCTTGAAGGAGCCGAGGACGATCCACGCCAGCGGCAGGACGATCATCACGCCCCACAGGACCAGGAATCCGTGGGAGAACACGTTGAGGGTCGCGCCGCCGTCGGCGGAACGTTCCCGGTCCGTCTTCTTGCTGCCGATGACGGTGGGCCGGCCCTTGAAGACCGGGACCGGGGTGGGCTGCTTGATGGGAGTGGCCATGGGATGCGCTCCCCGCTCAGTACTCGATGCGGTCGCGGCGGGAGACCCGCAGCGCGATGGCGGAAAGGATCAGGGTGAGGAAGAGGATGACGACGCCCATGGCACAGGCGTAGCCGCTCTTCCCGAAGGTGAGGAAGTTGCGCATCAGGTAGGTCGCCATGACCTCACCGTGGTAGTCGGGACCGCCGCCGAAATTCGATCCCGGGGTGAGGACCGAGGCCAGTACGAAGAAGTCCATCGCGGCGATCGCGAGGTACACCCACGCCGTCTGGACGCTGTCCCACAGCAGCGGGAGCGTCACCTTGAAGAAGGTCTGCAGGCGGCCCGCGCCGTCCAGCAGCGCGGCCTCGTAGATGTCCTTCGGAACGGACTGCATGGCCGCCGAGAAGAGCACCAGGTAGAAACCGACACCGGCCCAGATCTGCACGCCGAGCAGGCACCACATCACCAGGTTGGGGCTGTTCAGCCATTCGACCGGGGCGTTCGGGTCCTGGAGGTGCAGTTTGATCAGGACGCCGTTCAGGAGGCCGCTTCCGTCACTGCGGTACACCGCCTGGAAGAGCACCACGAGAATGGCGACGGAAAGCACCTGGGGGAAGAAGAAGACGACCTTGTACAAGGCCGATCCGCGTACTCCGCGGACGCCCGTGGTGCCGCCGCGGCCGCCCACGTTGAGCATGAAGGCGAAGAAGAGCGCCAGCAGGATCGTGATCACCGGCAGGAACACCAGCAGCAGCACGTTGTGCTGGAGCGCCTGCAGGAATACGTGGTCCCCGAAGAGCTTCGTGTAGTTCTCCAGGCCGACGAAGTTCATCTCCTGGGACTGCCCGGACCAGTCCGTCAGGGAATACCCGAACGTCTGGAGGTACGGCCAGATCACGAAGACGACGTAGAGCACGACCGGAAGGAAGAGGAATCCCGCGATGAACGGGTACTTGCGGTAACGCATGGCGCTGCTCCTGCCATCGGGTAGACCGTCGCACCGGGGCCCCGAACGCCCCCCGGACCATCAGGGGGCACCGGGGCCCCGGTGCGCAAGGGCCGGTCTGAACTAAGAGCCCTTCTTGGCCTTCTCGGCCGCCGCCTTGACCCGCTTGAGCCAGTCGGCGGGCTTGATGCGCTTGGCCATCAACTCGGCGCTGGCGTTCTGCACGTCCGTGTCGAAGGCGCTCTGCGTGTTGATGTAGTTGTAGTTGAAGACGTTGCTGCCGGCCGCCGTGAGCGCCGTGACGGTGGACTTGGTGCCCGGGCGCAGCTGGACGTCGGAGCCGACGCCGTCCTTGAGCACGGTCAGCGAGTTGGCCGTCTGGGCGAACTTGCTCGACGCCTCCTTGGTGAGCATGATCCGCAGGAACTCCAGGCCGCCGGCCTGGTTCTTGGCCTTCTTCGGGACGATGAAGGGCTCACCGGCGCCGGCCCGGATCGACTCGAAGGGCAGCTTGTCGCCGTCCAGCGAGGGGATCGGCAGGAAGGTCATCTCGAAGTCCGAGGGGGTGGCCTTCAGCTGCTCGTTCTCCAGCCACGAACCGCAGGGGATGAAGGCGGCCTTGCCCTCGTTCCAGGCGGTCTGGGACTCGATGTGGGTCATGCCGTTGGTGCCGGGGAGCAGGTAGCCCTTGTCGGCGATCTGGTAGACCGACTCGACGGCCACCTTGGCGGCGTCCTCGTCCCACACGGTCGGGTCGAGGCTGTCGATCCGCTTCACCAGCTCGGCACCGCCGTGCTTGGCGATCAGGTCCATGACCACGATGTTGATGTAGTACGGGTACTTGCCCTGGTGGCAGAAGGGGGCCATGCCCGACTTCTTGATCTCCTCGGAGAGGGACATGAAGTCGGCCCAGGTCTTCGGCGCGGTCCAGCCCTTCTCCTTGAAGAGCTTGCCGGAGTACCACAGGCCCCACACGGTGTAGATGTAGGAGAGCTGGTACATCTTGCCGTCGTCGAAGCTGCCGATCTCGACGGTGCCGGGCTGCAGGACGTCCCTGATCTTCTTGCTCGGGTCGTCGATGTAGGGCGCGTCGAGCAGCGGGGTGAGGTCGGTGAGCTGGCCGCTCTTGTAGAGCACGTCCAGCTTGATCTGCTGGGCACCGGAGTCGTCGACGACGTCCGGCGGGTTGCCGGCGTTGAAGCGGGGCTGGAGCTTGCCGGTGATCTCCTGGGTGCCGAGGTGGCTGACCTTCGACCCGGAGAACCTCTTCTTGTAGATCTTCTCGAACTCGATGGCGTACGCGTCGCCGTAGCCGCCCTTGAAGATCACGACGTCCAGAGGGGCGTCGTTGGCCACACCGAACGGGTTGTCCTTGGACTTCTCGCCCTTCGCCGTGCCCTTGTCGTTGCCGCTGCCGCTGGACGCACAGGCACTCAGCAGACCCGCGGCGGGAGCGGCCAACAGGCCCACAGCTGCAGCCCGCTTGATCAGATCGCGCCGGTTGACGTCGGATCTCATGCTCAAGTCCTCACCTTCTCCAGGACCCATGCGGTGCGGAGTTGAATCTGTGCACGGGCCACGCACCCGTCGTTCCCCCCGCGCAAGCCCGCGTTCAGCGGGCCTCCTGGACGCCGACAGGTATAGTCCACTTCCCGCGAGGTGGGCAAGGTCATGCGCGCTTTTGACGGACAGCTTTCCCTAGTTGAGACCTGCCGGTAACGCGAACGGGCCCGCACCCCCGGCAGGGGTGCGGGCCCGTTCGTCGTGCCCGGCGGCCGTGATCCTTACTTGCGGATCAGGGAGCGCAGGACGTACTGCATGATGCCGCCGTTGCGGTAGTAGTCCGCCTCACCGGGGGTGTCGATGCGGACCACGGCGTCGAACTCGACGCCGGTGTCGGTCGTCACCTTGACGGTGCGCGGGGTGGTGCCGTCGTTGAGCTCGGTGACGCCGGAGAACGAGAAGGTCTCCTCACCCGTCAGGCCCAGGGAGTCCGCCGAGGCGCCCTCGGGGTACTGCAGCGGCAGCACGCCCATGCCGATCAGGTTGGAGCGGTGGATGCGCTCGTACGACTCGGCGATGACCGCCTTGACGCCCAGCAGCGCGGTGCCCTTCGCGGCCCAGTCGCGGGACGAGCCGGAGCCGTACTCCTTGCCCGCCAGGACGACCAGCGGGGTGCCGGCGGCCTGGTAGTTCTGCGACGCGTCGTAGATGAAGGAGACCGGGCCGCCCTCCTGCGTGAAGTCGCGGGTGAAGCCGCCCTCGGTGCCCGGCGCGATCTGGTTGCGCAGGCGGATGTTGGCGAACGTACCGCGGATCATGACCTCGTGGTTGCCGCGGCGGGAGCCGTAGGAGTTGAAGTCGCGGCGCTCCACACCGTGCTCGGTGAGGTACGTGCCGGCCGGGGTGTCGGCCTTGATCGCGCCCGCCGGGGAGATGTGGTCGGTGGTGACCGAGTCGCCCAGCTTGGCCAGCACGCGGGCACCGGCGATGTCGGTGACCGGGGCCGGCTCCATGGCCATGCCCTCGAAGTACGGGGGCTTGCGGACGTAGGTGGACTGCGGGTCCCACTCGAAGGTGTTGCCGGTCGGGATCGGCAGCGACTGCCACTGGGCGTCGCCGGCGAAGACGTCCTGGTAGGAGGTGTTGAACATGTCCTGGCCGATCGCGGAGGCGACGACCTCGTTGACCTCCTGCTCGGAGGGCCAGATGTCCTGGAGGTAGACCGGCTTGCCCTCGGTGTCGGTGCCGATGGCGTCCCGGGTGATGTCCACCTTCATCGAGCCGGCGATGGCGTACGCGACGACCAGCGGCGGGGACGCCAGGTAGTTCATCTTGACGTCCGGGTTGATCCGGCCCTCGAAGTTGCGGTTGCCCGACAGGACCGAAGTGACCGCCAGGTCGTGGTCGTTGACGGCCTTGGAGACCTCGTCCGGCAGCGGGCCGGAGTTGCCGATGCAGGTGGTGCAGCCGTACCCGACGAGGTTGAAGCCCATCTTGTCGAGGTACGGGGTGAGGCCCGCGCGGTCGTAGTAGTCCATGACGACCTTGGAGCCCGGGGCGAGGGTGGTCTTCACCCACGGCTTGCGGCTCAGGCCCTTCTCGACCGCCTTCTTGGCCACCAGCGCGGCGGCGACCATCACGTACGGGTTCGAGGTGTTGGTGCAGGAGGTGATCGCGGCGACGGTGACGGCGCCGTGGTCGATCTCGTAGGTCGAGCCGTCGGGGGCGGTGACCACGGTCGGGCGGGTCGGGACGCCGTTGGTGGCGGCCGGGGCGTCGGAGGCCGGGAAGGACTCCTTGCCCGCCTCGTCGGCGTCGTCCACGTAGTTGCGCACGTCGCTCTTGAACTGCTCGGCGGCGTTGGCGAGGACGATGCGGTCCTGCGGGCGCTTCGGGCCGGCGATGGACGGGACGACCGTGGAGAGGTCGAGCTCCAGCTTCTCGGAGAAGTCCGGCTCGGCGGCCGGGTCCAGCCACAGGCCCTGCTCCTTGGCGTACGCCTCGACGAGCGCGAGCTGCTGCTCCGAACGGCCGGTCAGCTTCAGGTAGTTAATGGTCTCCGCATCGATCGGGAAGATCGCCGCGGTGGAACCGAACTCCGGCGACATGTTGCCGATGGTGGCGCGGTTGGCGAGCGAGGTGGCCGCGACGCCCTCGCCGTAGAACTCGACGAACTTGCCGACGACACCGTGCTTGCGCAGCATCTCGGTGATGGTCAGCACGAGGTCGGTCGCGGTGGTGCCGGCGGGGAGCTCGCCGGTCAGCTTGAAGCCCACGACACGCGGGATCAGCATGGAGACCGGCTGGCCGAGCATGGCGGCCTCGGCCTCGATGCCGCCGACGCCCCAGCCCAGGACGCCGAGGCCGTTGACCATGGTGGTGTGCGAGTCGGTGCCGACGAGGGTGTCGGGGTACGCCTGGCCGTTCCGGACCATCACCGTGCGGGCCAGGTGCTCGATGTTGACCTGGTGGACGATGCCGGTGCCCGGCGGGACGACCTTGAACTCGTCGAACGCGGTCTGGCCCCAGCGCAGGAACTGGTAGCGCTCCTTGTTGCGGCCGTACTCCAGCTCCACGTTCTGCGCGAAGGAGTCCGGGGTGCCGAACTTGTCGGCGATCACGGAGTGGTCGATGACCAGCTCGGCCGGGGCCAGCGGGTTGATGCGGGACGGGTCGCCGCCCAGTTCCTTGACGGCCTCGCGCATGGTGGCGAGGTCGACCACGCACGGCACACCGGTGAAGTCCTGCATGATCACACGGGCCGGCGTGAACTGGATCTCCTGGCTCGGCTGCGCCTGGGAGTCCCAGCCGCCGAGCGCGCGGATGTGGTCGGCGGTGATGTTCGCGCCGTCCTCGGTGCGGAGCAGGTTCTCCAGCAGCACCTTCAGGCTGTAAGGGAGGCGCGCGGCGCCTTCGACCTTGTCCAGCCGGAAGATCTCGTACGACTCGTCGCCCACCTGCAGGGTGCTGCGGGCGTCGAAGCTGTTCGCCGACACGACAGTCTCCTTCGTAACTTTGCGCGTACCACCGCAATGCTGCCGCTTCGACCCCTGGCCGATCCGCTAAGGTAAGGCTAAGTAAGGCGAGCCTTACCACTGGCGGCAGCGGTGCGCCTTGGCAGATATCTCGATGTCGAGATAACTCTAATACATCACCGCTGCCGGGTCATGCGCTGGGCCGCCTGTGTGCGGCATCACGCGCTCCCCGCCGGGACGGGCGTGCCACGCCGCCGGCCGCAGGGCCCTGGGCCGGCGCCGGGCCGTGAGCGCGGCTGAAGCCCGCACCGGGGCGAGGACGGGCCGGGGGCGGAGCGGTGTCCACCCCATGAGGAACGCGCGAGGCCCGTGCTCTTCGCCCCCGGGCATTCCGCCGGGGGTGGTGGAGAGCACGGGCCGGCGGCCGGACGGCCGGGCGGAGCCGTTCCGTGGCGGGCCCCGCCGTCAGCCCTCCGCGAGCATCAGGGCGTTGAGCTCGCCCCAGGGGATGCCGCCCGCGACGGCGGCGTACGTGCCGGTGGCGAGCAGCTCGCGGGCCGCGCGGTCGACGAGGGCGTAGGCGGCCTCGGCGACGGCGCTGCCGAGGCTGACGCGCGCGGCGCCGGCCGCGGCCAGTACGGACACCGGCGGCGCTCCGGGGCCGGCGAGGATGCCGAGGGGGGCGTCGATGCCCTCGGCCAGGGCGGCGACGACGGCCGGGTCGGTGACGCCGGGCACGAAGACTCCGTCCGCGCCCGCCGCGACGTAGCCGGCGGCGCGCTCCAGGGTCTCCCCCAGGTCGCCGGCGCCCCGCAGGAAGGTGTCGGTGCGGGCGTGGACGAACAGCGGAACCCCCGCCTCGTCGGCCGCGCGGCGGGCGGCGGCGATGCGGGCGGCCTGCTCGTCCACGGCGCGCAGCGGGGCCGGGCCGCCGTCGTGGGAGTCCTCGATGTTGATGCCGACCGCGCCCGCCGCCAGAACCGCCCGCACCGTCTCCGCGACGCCCTCGGGGTCGGCCGCGTAGCCGCCCTCGACGTCGGCGCTGACCGGGACGGAGACGGCCGCCGCGACCCGCGCGGTCAGCTCCAGCGCGAGGCGGGGGTCGACGTGGTCGCCGTCCGCGGTGCCCAGGGTCCAGGAGACGCCGGAACTGGTGGTGGCGACGGCGGCTGCCCCGGCGCGCTCGGCGACGCGGGCGCTCGCGGCGTCCCAGGCGTTGGCCAGCAGCAGCGGGCGCCCGGGGACGTGGAGGGAGTGGAGGAGTTCGGCCTTGGCCTTGTGTTCGCTGGTCACGCAGAGAAGTCCAGCACCACCGGGGTGCGGGGTCCGGCGGATTTCCGACACGTACGTCCCCGGGCCGCCGCCCCGTACGTCCATGTCGGATTCTCGCTAGCCGCGGCCCGCGCGGGCCGCGGATGCTGGGGGATGTGCATGAGGACTTCGAGCGCTGTGTGCGCGCCGTGCAGTCGAAGGACTCCCGTTTCGACGGGTGGTTCTTCACCGCGGTGCTGACCACGCGCATCTACTGCCGGCCCGGCTGCCCCGCGGTGCCGCCCAAGCCGCAGAACATGAGCTTCTACCCGAGTGCGGCCGCCGCCCAGCAGGCCGGCTTCCGCGCCTGCAAGCGCTGCCGGCCCGACGCCACCCCCGGTTCCCCGCGCTGGAACGAGCGGGCGGACCTGGTGGCACGCGCCATGCGCCTGATCGCCGACGGGGTCGTCGACCGGGACGGCGTGCCGGGTCTGGCGGCGCGCCTCGGCTACAGCACCCGGCAGGTCGAGCGCCAGCTGCGGGCCGAGCTCGGGGCGGGACCGCTCGCCCTCGCCCGGGCGCAGCGGGCGCAGACGGCCCGGCTGCTGATCGAGACCTCGGCGCTGCCCATGGGCGACGTCGCCTTCGCCGCCGGGTTCAGCAGCATCCGCGCCTTCAACGAGACCGTGCGCGAGGTCTTCGCCCTCACCCCGAGCGAGCTGCGGACCCGGGCGGCACGGGGACGGCACCCCGTCCCCGCCGACGGCGTCTCGGGCTCGCTGACGCTGCGGCTGCCCTTCCGGGCGCCGCTGTGCCCCGGCAACCTCTTCGGGCACCTGGCCGCGACCGCCGTACCGGGTGTGGAGGAGTGGCGGCAGGGCGCCTACCGGCGCACGCTGCGGCTCCCGCACGGCCACGGCGTCGTGGCCCTGCGGCCGGAGCCCGACCACGTCGCCTGCCGGCTCTCCCTCACCGACTGGCGGGACCTGTCGCACGCGATCAGCCGCTGCCGGTGGCTGCTCGACCTGGACGCCGACCCGGTCGCCGTCGACGCGCTGCTCCGGGAGGACCCGCTGCTCGCCCCGTACGTGGACAAGGCCCCCGGGCGCCGGGTGCCGCGCACGGTGGACGGCCCCGAGTTCGCGGTGCGGGTGGTGCTCGGGCAGCAGGTGTCGACCGCCGCGGCCCGTACGCTGGCGGGCCGGCTGGTGGCGGCGCACGGTGAGCCCGTCGCCGACCCCGCGGGCGGGCTGACCCACCTCTTCCCCTCCCCGTGGTCGCTCACCGGCCTGGACCCGGAGTCCCTGGCGATGCCGCGCACCCGTCGGGCCACGCTGACCGCCCTGGTCGCCGCGCTCACCGAAGGCGGCCTCGACCTGGACGTCGGCAGCGACTGGGAGAAGGCGCGGCGGCAGCTCGCGGCGCTCCCGGGCCTCGGGCCGTGGTCGGTCGAGGTGCTCGCGATGAGGGCGCTCGGCGACCCGGACGCCTTCCCCGCCACCGATTTGGGTGTACGGCTGGCCGCGGGAAAACTGGGCCTCCCGGCCACCCCCGCGGCCCTCGTGCGGCGCGCGGCCGCCTGGCGGCCGTGGCGCGCGTACGCCGTCCAGCACCTGTGGGCCACCGGCGACCACCCCGTGAACGTCCTGCCCGCCGACCCGGCCTGAGGAGCACTCATGTCCCTTCGCACACATGCTGTGATCGACAGCCCGGTCGGGCCGCTCACCCTGGTCGCGACGGACGGCGTCCTGTCGGGTCTCTACATGACCGCGCAGCGGCACCGGCCGGCCGAGGAGTCCTTCGGCGAGCGCCGCGACCGGGCCGGGTCCCCGTTCGCGCGTGCCGCCGAACAGCTGCACGCCTACTTCACGGGCGGGTTGACCGCCTTCGACCTCCCGCTGGACCTGCACGGCACCCCCTTCCAGCGGCGCGTCTGGGCGGGCCTGCGGGCCATCCCGTTCGGCACGGTCGTGACGTACGGTCAGCTGGCGGAGGAGCTCGGCAGCCCCGGCGCCTCGCGCGCCGTCGGGCTCGCCAACGGGAGGAACCCGGTCGGCATCATCGTGCCCTGCCACCGGGTGGTCGGGGCGTCCGGCAGCCTCACCGGGTACGGGGGCGGGCTGGAGCGCAAGCGGTACCTCCTGGACCTGGAGCTCGGGTTGACATCTCATATGTGAGATAGTCTCTCCCCATGGGAGACGACTACCTCGCACGCATCGGCAAGCTCATCCGTGACGCCCGCCAGCACCGGGGCTGGACCCAGGCGCAACTGGCGGAGGCACTGGGGACCAGTCAGAGCGCGGTGAACCGTATTGAACGCGGGAACCAGAACATCAGCCTTGAGATGATCGCCCGAATCGGTGAAGCGCTCGACAGCGAGATCGTCTCCCTCGGCTACGCGGGCCCCATGCACCTGCGGGTGGTCGGCGGCCGCCGGCTCTCCGGCTCCATCGACGTCAAGACCAGCAAGAACGCGTGCGTGGCGCTGCTGTGCGCCACGCTGCTGAACTCCGGGCGGACCACCCTGCGCCGCGTCGCGCGGATCGAGGAGGTCTACCGCATCCTGGAGGTGCTGAACAGCATCGGCGTGCGCACCCGCTGGATCAACGACGGCAACGACCTGGAGGTCGTCCCGCCCGCGCGCCTGGAGCTGGACTCCATGGACACCGACGCCGCCCGCCGCACCCGCAGCGTGATCATGTTCCTCGGCCCGCTGATGCACCGCACCGACCGCTTCCGCATCCCGTACGCGGGCGGCTGCGACCTCGGCACCCGTACCGTCCAGCCGCACATGACCGCCCTGCGGCACTTCGGGCTGGACGTGACCGCGACCAGCGGGATGTACCACGCCCGGGTCGCCCCCTCGGTGGCCCCGCGGCGGCCGATCGTGCTGACCGAGCGCGGCGACACCGTGACCGAGAACGCGCTCCTGGCGGCCGCCCGGCACGAAGGCGTGACCGTCATCCGCAACGCCAGCTCGAACTACATGGTCCAGGACCTGTGCTTCTTCCTGGAGGAGCTGGGGGTACGGGTGGACGGCATCGGCACCACCACGCTGACCGTGCACGGCGTCAAGGAGATCGACCGGGACGTGGACTACGCGCCCTCCGAGGACCCGGTGGAGGCCATGAGCCTGCTGGCCGCGGCCGTGGTCACCGAGTCCGAGCTGACCATCCGCCGGGTGCCGGTGGAGTTCCTGGAGATCGAGCTCGCGGTCCTGGAGGAGATGGGACTGGACCACGAGCGCACGGCCGAGTACCCCGCCGACAACGGCCGCACCCGGCTGATCGACCTCACCGTGCGCCCCTCCAAGCTGCGCTCCCCCATCGACAAGATCCACCCGATGCCCTTCCCGGGCCTCAACATCGACAACGTGCCCTTCTTCGCGGCCATCGCCGCCACGGCCCAGGGCTCCACGCTGATCCACGACTGGGTCTACGACAACCGCGCCATCTACCTCACCGAACTGACCCGGCTCGGCGCCAACGTCAAGCTGCTGGACCCGCACCGGGTGCTGGTCGAGGGCCCGACCCGCTGGCGCACCGCCGAGATGATGTGCCCGCCGGCGCTGCGGCCCGCCGTGGTGACGCTGCTGGCGATGCTCGCCGCCGAGGGCACCTCGGTGCTGCGGAACGTGTACGTGATCAACCGCGGTTACGAGGAGCTGGCCGAGCGGCTCAACTCCATCGGGGCGCAGATCGAGACGTTCCGCGACATCTGACCCCTCCCGCCCCTCCTGGCAGGGAAACCGGCTACTCCCCCGCAAGGTGGCCGTGATAGTCATGCTCCGGGCCGCGGATCATGGCCCTCGGGGGAGGAACGGCCAGGCCAGGAGGGGGTCTTCATGGTGGCGGTCCGACGTGGTCCCGCAGACGGGACGGTGGACGCAAGGGCGCGGAGCAGTTCCGCGTTCTCACTGAGGCGGTGGGCGCCACGCCCGTCGCCCAAGCTCGACCCGGCACGGGGGAACCCGGGGCTAGCGGCCCTGCGCGCGGCCGCCGCCGCCGCGGACTGGCCCGCGATCCGCGAGCGGCTCTCGGCGGTGGACGACGACCGCGAGCGCAGCTGGCTCGTGGCGAACACGGTGGACGTCGACGGCTGGGAGGGCTGGATGCCCGCCGTCGTCGAGGCCGAGCCGGACTCCGGGCTCGCGCAGTTGGTGGCGGGCGCCCGCCAGGTGACCTGGGCCTGGGAGGCCCGGACCGGGCTGCGCGCCCAGCACGTCTCGCGCGAGCAGTTCCAGGTGTTCCACGAACGCCTCGCGGTGGCCGAGGACCTGCTGTACCGGGCCGCGGAGCTCGAACCCGGGTGGGCGTCCCCCTGGTACTTCCTGCAGATGAGCGGACGGGGGCTGCAGGTCGGCCCGGACCTCGCGCGGCTGCGTTTCGAGGCCACCGTACGCCGCTCCCCGCTGCACCTGGGGGCGCACCAGCAGCGGCTGCAGCAGGTGTGCCGCAAGTGGGGCGGTTCGCACGAGGAGATGCACGCCTTCGCGCGGGAGTCCATGCTCGCCGCCCCCGAGGGCAGCGAGCTGGGGGTGCTGGTCGCGATCGCGCACCTGGAGCACTGGGGCGACCTGGACCACGGCGCCGACACCGCGTACATGCTCCGCCTCCAGGTCGAGAAGGAGCTGTACGAGGCCGCGGACCGCTCCTACCGCAACGCGGCCTACCAGGGCGCCCTCGACCCGGTCGCGACGCTCAACGTGTTCGCCATGGCCTTCGCACTGGCCGGCGAGAAGAAGGCGGCCGCCGAGGCCTTCGCCGCCACCGGCGGGCTCGTCACCGAGTTCCCGTGGCAGTACCTCAACGGCGGCGACCCCGTCGCGGCCTACCGCACGCTGCGGTCCCGCTCGGGGCGTCCCTGACCGTCCCAGGCCGGACCCAAGCCGTCCCGTGCCCCGTTCCCCGTCCGCGCACCGCCCGGAAGGCCCCTTCGGTGTCCCAGTCCCCGTCAGCGCACACGTTCCAGGTCGACCTGCGCGGCCTGGTCGACCTGCTCTCCCACCACCTCTACTCCAGCCCCCGCGTCTACCTGCGCGAGCTGCTGCAGAACGCCGTCGACGCGATCACCGCCCGGCAGGCGGTCCAGCCGGGCGCACCGGCCCGGATCACCGTGCGCACCGGTGACACGCTCAGCATCACCGACACCGGTGTCGGCTTGAGCGAGGCCGACGTGCACACCTTCCTCGCCACCATCGGGCGCAGCTCCAAGCGCGCCGCCGACGGCGAGATCGAGGCCGCCCGCGGCGACTTCATCGGCCAGTTCGGCATCGGGCTGCTGGCCTGCTTCGTGGTGGCCGACGAGATCACGGTCGTCAGCCGCCCGGCGGTCGTGGCCGGCGCCCCGGCCGTCGAGTGGCGCGGCCGCTCGGACGGCAGCTACACCATCCGCGCCCTCCCCGCCGACGCGCTGCCCGAGCCGGGCACCCGGGTGACGCTGACCCCGCGGGCGGACGCCCGCGAGTGGACGGAGCCCGAGCGGGTGACCCAGCTGGCCCGGCACTACGGCAGCCTGCTGCGGCACGAGGTCACCGTCGTCGATCCGCGCGGTGAGAGCACCGCCGTCAACGAGACCCCGCCGTGGGAGCGCCGCCACGGTTCCCCGCTGGCCCGCGCCGAGGCGCTCGCCGAGCACTGCCGCGCGACGTTCGGCTTCACCCCGCTCGACACCATCGACCTCGACCTGCCCGTCGCCGGGCTGCGCGGTGTGGCCTACGTGCTGCCGACCGCCGTCAACCCGTCGGAGCGCGCCGGGCACCGGGTGCACCTCAAGGGCATGCTGCTCTCGGACCGGGCCGCCGAACTCCTCCCGGAGTGGGCCTTCTTCGTCCGCTGCGTCGTGGACGTCACCAGCCTGCGCCCGACGGCCTCACGCGAGGCGCTGTACGAGGACGAGACGCTGGCCGCCGTCCGCGACGCCCTCGGCGCCCGCATCCGCGACTGGCTGACCGGGCTCGCCGCCAGCGACCCGGTGCTGCTGCAGCGCTTCATCGACAGCCACCACCTGGCCGTCAAGGCGCTGGCCCGCTACGACGACGCGCTGCTGCGGATGCTGCTGCCGTGGCTGCCCTTCGAGACCACCGACGGCAACGTCACGCTGGAGGAGTTCGCCCGCGCCCACCCCACGGTGCTGGTGACCCGCAACGTCGACGAGTTCCGGCAGGTCGCCCCGATCGCCGCGGCGGCGGGTCTCGGCATCGTCAACGGCGGCTACACCTACGACCGGGACCTGGTGCACCGGCTGCCGGAGATCCGTCCCGGGACCACGGTCACCGACCTGGACCCGGCCACCGTGACGGCCCACCTCGACCCCGTCGACTCGGCCGCCGAACTCGCCGGCGCCGCGTTCCTCGCGGTCGCCCGTGAGGTCGTCGGCCAGTACGACTGCGACGTCGTGCTGCGGGCCTTCCAGCCGGTGACGGCGCCCGCGCTGCTCCTGGACAGCCGCGAGGCACGCCACGAGCGCACCCGGGCCGGCCTGGCGGAGGGCAGCGACGGGCTGTGGGCGGACATCCTGGGCTCGCTGCGCACGGAGGCCCCGCGGGCCCAGCTCGTCCTCAACCACCTCAACCCGCTGGTGCGCCGGGCCGCCGGCATCACCGAGCGGGGGCTCGCGCTCACCACGGCCGAGGCCCTGTACGGGCAGGCGCTGCTGCTCACCCGGAGGCCGCTGAAGTCCTCGGAGAGCGCGCTGCTCAACCGGGCCTTCATCGGCCTGCTCACCCACGCCATGCACGACCAGGACACCCCCGCGTCCGGGCCGGACGCCAAGGAGCACTGATGCTGGACACCCCCGAGGCCGTGTTCGAGGCGCTCCGCGAGAACAACGAGCGCCCCTACGGAACGCCCCGCACCGTGACCGCCGAGGAACTGGTCGAGGCGGCCGAGCAGTTCGAGGAGAAGGACGTCCTCGTCACGGCGCTGCTCGAACTCATGTCGGCGTACGAGTACGCCGCCGAGCACCGCAAGTCCCCGGTGGTCTTCGCCCGGATCCTGAAGCTGTGGGAGGAGGTGCCCGGCTCCTTCAGCGAGTGGGAGGCCCGCCAGGTGCTGTGGCGCCACAAGTGGGTGACGACCTCGCTGCTCCAGGTGCCGGACGTCCCGCTGGCGGCGGTCGACGGGTGGGTCTCCCAGATGGGCGAGCGCTACCGCGCCGCCGGTGAGGGCCGGCAGCCGGTGGCGGCGATGCGGCACCGCATCGCCGCGCACACCGGCGCGGACGTCGAGACGGCCTGGGACCTGTGGGTGACCAGACGGCGGGAGCCGCTCAGCGACTGCCTGGCCTGCGAGACGAGGCACCAGGGCCTGCACCACCTGGTCGCGGGCGACGAGGAAGGGGCGCTGCGCGCCTGGGAACCGGTCCTCGGCGGCGTCCAGAGCTGCGAGGAGGAGCCCTGGGTCACCCAGGCCCACGCCCTGCTGCCGCTGCTGCGCCTGGGCCGCACCGACGAGGCCCGTTCCCACCACCTGACCGGCTACCGGCACGTCCGGGGCCGCGTCGGGATGGCCGAGGAGGCAGGCCTGCACGTCGAGTTCTGCGCGCTGTCCGGCAACGAGGGCCGGGCGCTGGAGATCCTCGCCGAGAACCGCGCCCTCTTCGACACCGCCGGGGCCCCGCTGTCCCTGCTCGGTTTCCTGACCGGCGTCGAGGTCCTCGCCCGGCGCCTGGTCGACCAGGGGTACGGCACGACCCCCGTCGCCGGACCGCTGGGGCGCACCTGGACGGCGCGGGAACTGCTGGACCACGTCCACGAGCAGGGCGACGCCCTGGCCGCGGCCTTCGACCGGCGCAACGGCACCGGCACCGTGGGCGAGCGACGCCGGGCCCGGCTGGACCGGCGCCCGCCGCTCGCCGAGCCGCTGCCGCTCGGTCTGCGTACCGCGACCGTGCCGTCCCCGGAGGGCACGCCCGCGGTGACGGCACCTGCCCAGGCCGTGCCCGCCCGGGAGGTGCCCGAGGACTTCGTCGAACTGGTGGAGAGGGCACGCGAGCTGGCCGACGCGGGCCGTCCCGGTGACGAGGAGCTGTGGCACCTGGTCGCCGAGCGCGCCGGGGCCGGGGACCACGTCCACGACCCGCGGCTGGGCCCGGAGGAGCGGCTGCGGGGCGAACTGGCCGAGCACCGCGCCTTCGCGGCCATGGAGGACGAGGACAAGGCGGCGGTCAGGGCCGCGCTCACCGAGGCACGGGAACTGTTCGCCGTGGCCGGCATGCCCGAGCGCGTGCTGACCGCCCGGGCACGGCTGGCATCGGTCGGCGTGGAGCCCGGCCCGGAGGCCGACGAGGGCCGGGCGGAGCTGGACATGGTGCTCGCCGAGGCCCGTGCGCTGGTGGACGCGAGCCCCGCCACCCCCGGGATCCTGCGCGCCTGGTTCGTCGTGCTGCAGTGCCGTGCCTACCTCGCGCACACCGAGGCGATGGCCGCGCTGCCGGACGTCCCGGCGGAGCTGCGCGAGCGCTTCGAGACCGCCGTCGCCGAGGCCGTGGCCGAGTCGGAGCGGCTCGGCGCGCCGGAGCGCACGGTCAACACCCGCGTGTACGCGGCCGACCTCGCGGCCCGCACCGGTGACCTGGACCGTGCCGAGCAGGAGCTGCGGAGCGTGCTGCGGGTCGTGGAGGCGGCCGGGACCCCCTGGCGTGCGACGCGTCCGCGGGGGCTGCTCGGCCAGGTGCTGCTGCAGCAGCACCGCCCCGAGGACGCGATGGAGCAGTTCCACGGCGCGCTGGCCTCGGCCCGCGCCCACGGCGACACCGCGTTCCCGGTGGCGCGCACCTACGCGCTGCTCGGCCACGCCGCCGACCACGCGGGCAACCTGGGCGCCGCCGTACGTCACCTGTCCGACGGCGCGGCGCGGCTGGACCGCGAGGGCGAGGCCGCCGGCGCCGCCGAGATGCGGGTGGAGCTGGCGGACGTCCTCGTGCGCGCCGACCGCCCGGCGGACGCCGTCGCCGTGCTGGAGTCGCTGGTCACGGACGAGGCCGCGGCCGGCATGGACGAACGCGCCCTGGCGCAGGCCCGGTTGCTGCTGGCGCGGGGCCTGCGGGAGCTGGCGGAGCACCGCGCGAGCGCCGAGCAGTTCCTGCTGCTGGCCGACGCCGTCGAGCCGTGGGAGGAGCAGGTCACGCACACGCTCGCCGCCGCCGAGGCCGCCACCGCCCTGCTGGCGGCCGGCCGTGACGACGCGGCGCGCTCCGCCTACGACCGCGCGGTCGCCTCGCACGGGAAGGGCCCGAACCCGCACGCCGTGGCGGAGATGATGCGGGACTTCGCGGCGCACGCGGTGTCGGCCGAGGGCGCCGAGGGCCTGGAGGAGGCACTGGGCCACCTGCGCGAGGCCGACGAACTGCTGGCGGCCGTGCCCGGCGAGGACGAGGACATCGCCCTCTGGTACGAGACCGGCGCCACGCACCACCAGCGCGGCCGGGCCTACGCCGGCGCCGGGCGCTTCGCCGAGGCGCTCGCCGAACTGGAGCGGGCGATCGCCGCCCACGACGAGGGCGGGCCGCGGGGCGAGGCGCCGCGCGCCGAGGCCGTCCGGGTCGCCGCCCTGGTCGAGGCGAACGGACTGCAGCGGCCGGACGCGGCCCTCGCGCGGCTGCGCGCCGCGATCGCCCGCTGCCGCGAGGCGGGCCTGGACCAGGCGGCCGCGGTCCTCTCCCGGGTCGGCGAGGAGGTGTCCTCACACCGCCAGGGCTGACACCCGTGGTACGAACGTGGCGACCGCCCTCGGCGCCCCCTCCCCCGGAACCGGGGCGCGCGCGGTGTCGATCCGGGCGGTCGCCGTTCGTGTAGAGGGTGGAACGCCGGCGCAGGGCCGGCCCGGAGAGCGAGGACGGCCGACATGAAGCACTACCTGCTCAGCGTGTACCAGCCCGAGGGGACCCCGCCGCCGCCCGAGGCCCTGGCCCGGATCATGGCCGAACTCGACGTCCTCAACCGGGAGATGAAGGAGGCCGGGGCCTGGGTCTTCGGGGCGGGGCTGAACTCCCCCGACACCGCCACGGTGCTGCGGCCGCGGGACGGGGAGGTGCTCGTCACCGACGGGCCGTTCCTGGAGAGCAAGGAGTACCTCGGCGGCTTCACGATCGTGAAGGCGGCCGATCTCGACGCCGCGCTGGAGTGGGGCCGCAGGCTGGCCCGGGTGACCACGCTGCCCATCGAGGTCCGGCCCTTCGCGCACGAGGTCGAGGACTGACGGCCGGCGTGCCGGAGCCGGGCGCGCCCGAGGTCGAGCGGATCTTCCGCGAGGAGTACGGGCGCGCGGTCGCCGTCCTGGTCCGCCGCTTCGGCGACATCGACCTCGCGGAGGAGGCGGTCCAGGAGGCCTTCACCACGGCCGTGGAGCGGTGGCCGCGGACGGGCCCGCCGCCGAGCCCGGCCGGCTGGATCGTCACCACCGCCCGCAACCGCGCGATCGACCGGCTGCGCCGCGAGGCGTCCCGCGCGGACCGGCAGGCCCGGGCGGCCCTGCCGCAGGACGCCGGCGACGTCCACGACGTCCACGGAAGCGGCGAGGAGGGCCCCGTGCGGGACGAACGGCTCCGTCTGCTCTTCACCTGCTGCCATCCCGCGCTCGCCCCGGCCGCGCGCGTGGCGCTGACGCTCCGGCTGCTGGGCGGCCTGACCACCGCCGAGATCGCCCGGGCCTTCCTCGTCCCGGAAAGCACCATGGCGCAGCGGCTGGTCAGGGCGAAGGGCAAGATCCGCGACGCCCGGATCCCCTACCGCGTCCCGGACGAGGCCGACCTGCCGGATCGGCTCGGCGCGGTGCTGGCGGTGGTGTACCTGGTCTTCAACGAGGGCTACCTGCCCGGTTCCGGGGACCGGCTGGTCCGCGAGGAGCTGTGCGCCGAGGCGATCCGCCTGGGCCGGCTGCTGGCCGGGCTCATGCCCGACGAGCCCGAGGCGCTGGGTCTGCTCGCCCTGATGCTGCTGGCCCAGTCGCGCCGCCCGGCCCGTACCGGCCCGGACGGCGCCGCGGTGCCGCTGGCCGAGCAGGACCGCGCCCTGTGGGACCGGGACCTGGTCGCGGAGGGGCAGGCGCTGGTCCGCCGCTGCCTGCGCCGGGGCCGGCCCGGGCCGTACCAGGTCCAGGCGGCGATCAGCGCCGTGCACAGCGACGCCCCGTCCGCCGCCGCGACGGACTGGCGGCAGGTCCTCGCCCTCTACGACCGGTTGACGGCCCTGGCACCGGGCCCCGTGGTCACCCTCAACCGCGCCGTCGCCCTCGCCGAGGTCGAGGGCCCCGCCACCGCGCTCGCCTCCGTCGACGGCCTCCCCCTGGCGGGCTACCCCGCGTTCCACGCCGTCCGCGCCGACCTGCTGCGCCGCCTGGGGCGCACGGCCGAGGCCGCGCAGGCCTACGACGCCGCGGCCGCCCGCACCGAGAACCAGGCCGAACGCGACTTCCTGCGGCGCAGACGTGCGGCGCTCGGCACCCCGAAGTGACGGCCCCGCGGGGGCCATCGGGGGCCGAGCGGACGTCCGCCTCGTCCGCTAGGGCGCGAGCCCGGCACAAGGCCCGGCTGGCGCCGCCACACACGGCCGCGCTCAGGGTCCGGGTCCCCGCAGTCCGGATCCTTCCTGACTGCGCATCAGGTCAGCATGGCGAGCCCGTCGAGTTCGACCATGGCCTCCTCGTCCCACAGGCGGGTGATGCCGATGACCGCCATCGCCGGGTATTCACGGCCGGCCAGGGCGCGCCAGATGCGGCCGAGTTCGGGGGCGTGGTCGCGGTAGGCGGCGACGTCCGTGGTGTGGACGGTGAGCCGGGCGAGGTCGGCGGGGGTGCCGCCGGCGGCCTGGAGGGCGGTCAGCAGGTTGATCAACGCGTGCTCGAACTGGGCGGGGAGCGTGTCCCCGACGACCTTGCCCTCGGAGTCCAGCGCGGTCTGGCCCGCGAGGAGGACGAGGGTGCGGCCGGTGGCGGTGACGGCGTGGCTGAAACCGGTGGGCGGGGAGAGTTCGGGCGGGTTGATCCGGTTGAGGGTCATGCGAAGAGCTCCTTGGCGATGATCGACCGCTGGACTTCGGTGGCGCCTTCGTAGATACGCGGTGCGCGGACCTCGCGGTAGAGGTGCTCGAGGAGGTGGCCGCGCTCCAGGGCGCGGGCCCCGTGGATCTGGACCGCGGCGTCGACCGCGTACTGGGCGGTCTCGGTGGCGAAGAGCTTGGCCATGGCGGAGCTGCGGGCGGTCCCCGCGGCGCCGGAGTCGTAGGCCTCGGCGGCGGCGTAGACCAGCAGACGGGCGGCCTCGGTGCGGGTGGCCATCTCGGCGAGGGTGTGCGAGACGGCCTGGAGCTCCTTCAGGGGCGCGCCGAAGGCGGTACGGGAGGCGGCGTGGGCGGTGGCCGCGTCGAGGGCGGCCTGCGCCATGCCGACCGCGAAGGCGCCGACGCTCGGCCGGAAGCGGTTGAGGGTGGTCATGGCGACCCGGAAGCCCCGGTCGACCTCGCCGATCACGTCCTGCTCGCCGACCGGTACGGCGTCGAGGCGCAGCCGCCCGATGGGGTGCGGGGAAAGCATGTCGAGGGGTTCGCCGGCCAGGCCCGGGCGGTCGGCGGGGACCGCGAAGGCGGTGACGCCGCGGGCACCGGCGCCGGGGGTGGTCCGGGCGAAGACCGTGTAGAGGTCGGCCTCGGGGGCGTTGGAGATCCAGCACTTCTCGCCGGTGAGCCGCCAGCCGCCACCGGGCGCGGGCTCCGCCGCCAGTTCGAGGGCGGCGGCGTCGGAGCCGGCGCCCGGTTCGGTGAGCGCGAAGGCCGCGACGGCCTCTCCGGAGACGACCCGCGGGATCCAGCGGGCGGCCAGTTCCGGGGACGCCAGCAGGGGGTGGGCGCCCAGCCCCTGCAGGGCGAGCGCGGTCTCGGCCTCGGTGCACTCGCGGGCCAGGGACTCCCTCAGCAGGCACAGCTCGAGGGCGGTGCCGGGGAAGAGGCGGGCCAGCAGGCCGAGTTCGCCGAGGGCGGCGAGCAGCGGGCGGTTGACCCGCCCGGGTTCACCGGCCGCCGCCAGCGGCCGGAGCCGTTCGGCGGCCCAATCGCGCACCTGCGCACACCACTTGAGTTGTTCCGGGTCGAGCGCGAACGATGCCACGCGGCACCTCCCGTATCGCGTACCGTTGACTGCCGTCACAAACACGTTACGCTGAATCCGTCCGCAACCAGGGCCCAACGAGGGGCGAACCCGCCATGGACCTGCTGCCGTCAGCACACGTGGACACTTTCCCGCGGGATCACCTCCCGCCGCGTGACCAGTGGCCCGTCCTGACCCAAGACCTCCCCGAGCTGGCCTATCCGGGCCGGCTCAACTGCGGTACCGAACTCCTCGCCGCCGGACGGCCCGAGGCGCCCTGCCTGCGGACGCCGGACGGTGAGGTCTGGTCGTACGCCGACCTGCGCGCCGCCTCCGACCGCATCGCGCACGTGCTGACCGACGACCTCGGGGTGGTGCCCGGCAACCGCGTGCTGCTGCGCGGGCCCACCACACCGTGGCTGGTGGCCTGCTGGTTCGCCGTCATGAAGGCGGGCGCGGTCGCGGTGACGGTGCTCGCGGCGCACCGCCCGCACGAACTCGCGACGATCTGCGAGATCGCCTCCGTGCGGCACGCGCTGTGCGACATCCGCGCGCTCGACGACCTCGCCAAGTGCGAGGCGCCCGGGCTGCGCGTCGCCACCTACGGCGGCGAGGCGCCGGACGACCTGCTGCGGCTCGCGGCCGGCCGGCCGGACTCCTTCGCCGCGGTGGAGACCTCGTCGGACGACGTCGCGCTGATCGCCTTCACCTCCGGCACGACCGGACGGCCCAAGGGCTGCATGCACTTCCACCGGGACGTGCTGGCGATCGCCGACACCTTCTCGGCGCACATACTGCGCCCCACCCCGGCGGACGTGTTCGCCGGCAGCCCGCCGCTGGGCTTCACCTTCGGGCTGGGCGGCCTGGTCGTCTTCCCGCTGCGCGTGGGGGCGTCGGCACTGCTCCTGGAGCAGGCCGGGCCCGAGCAGCTCGCCCGGGCCGTCGCGGAGCACGGGGTGACGGTGCTGTTCACCGCGCCCACCGCGTACCGGGCCATACTCGCCTCGCACGGCTCCAGGGACCTGTCCTCGCTGCGCCGCTGCGTGTCGGCGGGCGAGAACCTGCCCGAGTCGACCTGGCACGCCTGGTACGAGTCGACGGGGCTGCGGATCATCAACGGCATAGGGGCGACGGAGCTGCTGCACATCTTCATCTCCGCCGCCGACGACGTGATCCGCCCGGGCACCACGGGCCTGCCGGTGCCGGGCTACCAGGCCCGGGTCGTCGACCCCCTGACGCTCTCCCCCGTACCGGACGGCGAACCGGGGCTGCTGGCGGTGCGCGGCCCCACGGGCTGCCGCTACCTGGCCGACGAGCGGCAGCGGGAGTACGTGCGGGACGGCTGGAACATCACCGGCGACACCTATGTGCGCGAGGCCGACGGCTACTTCCGCTACGTGGCCCGCGCCGACGACATGATCATCTCGTCGGGGTACAACATCGCGGGCCCCGAGGTCGAGGAGGCGCTGCTGCGCCACCCCGACGTGCGGGAGGCGGCGGTCATCGGCGTGCCGGACGAGCAGCGCGGCCAGATCGTGCGGGCCTTCGTCGTGCTGCGGGACGGGCCGCCGCGCGACGAGCACACGGTCGAGGCGCTGCGTTCCTTCACCCGGGAGGAGATCGCGAGCTACAAGTGCCCGCGCGAGGTCGTCTTCCTCGACGCCCTGCCCCGCACGCCCACGGGGAAGCTGCAGCGCTTCCGGCTGCGCGACCTACAGTGATCGCGTGACCGAGCACACCCCCAGTTCACTGATCCTGACCTTCTTCGGCGCCTACGGCCGGGCCGACGGCTGGGACGGGCGGATACCCGTCGCCGGGCTGATCCGGCTGATGGGCGCCGTCGACGTGGACCCGCAGTCGGTGCGCTCGGCGGTCTCCCGGCTCAAGCGCCGCGGCCTGCTGGAGCCCGACCGGGTCGGCGGCGCCGCCGGCTACGCGCTGTCCGAGGACGCCCGGCAACTGCTCGCCGACGGCGACCGGCGCATCTACGGTCACCCGGCCGGCGCAACGGAGGACCGGCAGTGGGTGCTCGCCGTCTTCTCCGTACCGGAGAGCGAGCGCAACAAGCGGCACCTGCTCCGCTCCCGCCTGGCCCGCCTGGGCTTCGGAACGGCCGCGCCGGGCGTGTGGATCGCGCCCGCCCGCCTCCACGCGGAGGCCGGGCACACCCTGCGCCGGCTCGGCCTGGAGGGCTACGTCGACCTCTTCACCGGCACCCACGACGGCTTCGAGCCGACCGCCGCGGCCGTGCGCCGCTGGTGGGACCTGGACGCCGTCGCCAAGCGCCACCTCGCCTTCCTCGACGTCCACGAGCCCGTGCTGCGCGCCTGGGCGGCCCGCCGTACGACCCCGCCGCAGGAGGCCTTCGCGGACTACCTGCGCGCCCTCGACTCCTGGCGCCGGCTCCCCTACGCCGACCCGGGCCTGCCGCCCGCCCTCCTCCCCTCCGGCTGGCCCGGGGGTCGCGCGGCGGCGGTCTTCGAGGGCCTGCACGCCCGGCTGCGCGCCTCGGGCGCGGAGTTCGCGCGGTCCACCGACCCCACGGCGTGACCGGCCTCCTCGGATGATCGTTGGAAGGATGTACGCCCATGCCACCCGGCGGGGCATAACCTGACCACGTCGGAGCGGAACCATGACGATCGAGGAGGTACGCGAGATGGCACTGCCCGCGACCGAACGCTCGGGCTCCGGCGGCGACGCCGTGCTCGCCGCCTTCCTCGACCTCCCGGTGCCCGAGGGGTACCGCGCCGAGCTGATCGAGGGGGAGATCGTCGTGACCCCGCCGCCCGACGGAGACCACGAGGACGCCGTCGGCGAACTGCTCTGGCAGATCGCCAGGAAGTCCGCCGCAGAGCTGTACGGCGTGGGCACCAAGGGGCTCATCACCCCGCTCGGCCGATTCGTCCCCGACGCCTCGGTGGCTCCCCGGGGTTTCTTCCGTGGTCTCGACTCGTGGGCAGACGCGGATGGCGTCGTCATGACCGTCGAGGTGACGTCCTCCCGCCCGGACAAGGACCGCGGCCCGAAACGGCGCGGCTACGCGGCTGCCGGCATCCCCTTCTACCTGCTGGTGGACCGCACCGAGGGCACCGTCACTCTGTACAGCGAGCCGGACGCCGAGGACTACCGGCAGGACGTGCGGGTGCTGTTCGGCAAGGAACTCGACCTCCCCGAGCCGTTCGCGTTCGCCCTCGACACCTCCCTCTTCGCCTGACCCGCGGCCGGCCGCCCCTCACACGTCCAGCGTGAGCCGGGGCCGGGGTGCGTCGGTGCGGCCCGTGGGCGGGCGGCGGCTGCCGGCCCGGTACGGGAGGGGCCAGGGGGCGCCGGGGCCGGAGTAGCCCT
Organism: Streptomyces sp. NPDC005722; assembly: GCF_040630935.1. Taxonomy (NCBI): domain Bacteria; kingdom Bacillati; phylum Actinomycetota; class Actinomycetes; order Kitasatosporales; family Streptomycetaceae; genus Streptomyces; species Streptomyces sp. NPDC005722. The sequence goes on along the minus strand of NZ_JBEXYN010000004.1, from coordinate 36,837 downwards.
GTTCCGCCGCGGCGTGGAGCGTCCAGTTGGGGTCGTAGAGGTGGGGCCGGGCCAGCGCGCACAGGTCGGCGCGGCCGGCGAGGATCAGGGAGTTGACGTCGTCCCAGGAGGAGATGGCCCCGACCGCGATGACGGGCACGCCGAGTTCGTTGCGGATCCGGTCGGCGTAGGGGGTCTGGTAGGAGCGGCCGAAGTCGGGGGCCTCGTCGGGGACCACCTGGCCGGTGGAGACGTCGATGGCGTCGGCGCCGTGGGCGGCGAAGGCCCTGGCGATCTCCACCGCGTCGTCGGCGGTCGTGCCGCCCTCGGCCCAGTCGGTGGCGGAGATGCGGACGGTCATCGGGCGGTCGTCGGGCCAGACCTCGCGGACGGCGTCGAAGACCTCCAGCGGGAAGCGGAGCCGTCCGGCCAGGTCGCGGCCGTAGGCGTCGGTGCGCCGGTTGGTGAGCGGCGAGAGGAAGGACGACAGCAGGTAGCCGTGGGCGCAGTGCAGTTCCAGCAGGTCGAACCCGGCGCGGGCACCGCGCGCGGCGGAGGCGGCGAACTGCTCGCGGATCGCGGCGAGCCCGGCGGTGTCCAGGGTGTGCGGGACCTGGCTGACGTGGGGGTGGTACGGCAGCGGGGAGGGGGCGGCGAGCGGCCAGTTGCCCTCGGGGAGCGGCTGGTCGATGCCCTCCCAGATCAGCCGGGTGGAGCCCTTGCGGCCGCTGTGGCCGAGCTGGAGGCCGATCGCGGAGCCGGGCCGGGCGTGCACGAAGTCGGTGACGCGGCGCCAGGCGGCCTCGTGCCCGTCGTTCCACAGTCCCGCGCAGCCGGGGGTGATCCGGCCCTCCGGGCTGACGCAGACCATCTCGGTCATGACCAGGCCCGCGCCGCCGAGGGCGCGGGCGCCGAGGTGGACGAGGTGGAAGTCGCCGGGGGTGCCGTCGGTGGCGGAGTACATGTCCATCGGCGAGACGACGACCCGGTTGCGCAGCGTCAGGCCGCGCAGGGTGAAGGGGGTGAACATGGGCGGGGTGCCGGGACCGGTGCCGAACTCCCGCTCCACCGAGGCGGTGAAGTCCGCGTCGCGCAGCCGCAGGTTGTCGTGGGTGACCCGGCGGCTGCGGGTGAGCAGGTTGAAGGCGAACTGCCGGGGCGGCTGGGCGGCGTACTGCTCCAGGTGCTCGAACCACTCCAGGCTGGCCCGCGCGGCACGCTGCGTGCTGGCGACCACGGGCTTGCGCTCGGCCTCGTAGGCGGCGAGCGCCTCGGGCACGCCGGGCTGTTCGTGCAGGCAGGCGGCGAGGGCGAGGGCGTCCTCCATGGCGAGCTTGGTGCCGGAGCCGATGGAGAAGTGCGCGGTGTGCGCGGCGTCGCCGAGCAGCACGATGTTCCCGTGCCGCCAGCGCTCGTTGACGACGGTGGTGAAGGCGATCCACCGGGAGCGGTTGCCGCGCAGATCGTGGCCGTGCAGGGCGTCGGCGAAGATCTTCTCGCAGCGGGCGATCGACTCGGCCTCGTCCAGCCGGTCCAGGCCGGCCCGCCGCCAGACGTCCTCGTGCATCTCGACGATGAAGGTGCTCCCGTCCGGCCGGAACGGGTAGCCGTGGGCCTGCATCACGCCGTGTTCGGTCTCGGCGATCTCGAAGCGGAAGGCGTCCAGGGCGAGGTCGGTGGCGAGCCAGATGTAGCGGCAGCGGTGCCCGGTGAGGGTGGGCCGGAAGACGGCGGCGTGGGCGCCGCGGGTGGCGCTGCCCGCGCCGTCGGCGGCGACGACGAGGTCGTGGTCGCGGGCCAGCCGTTCTGCGGCCGGGGCGAGTTCGCGGGTGCGGACGCGCACGCCGAGGTCGCGGCAGCGGTCGTGGAGGATCGCCAGGAGCGTACGCCGGTCCACCGCCGCGAAGCCGTGGCCGCCGGAGGTGACGGCGCGCCCGCGGTGGTGCACGTCGATGTCGTCCCAGCGGGTGAACTCCCGTTGCAGGGCGCGGAAGACGACCGGGTCGGCGTGCTCGATGCCGCCGAGCGTCTCGTCGGAGAGCACGACGCCGAAGCCGAAGGTGTCCTCGGGCGCGCCGCGCTCCCAGACGGTGACCTCGCGCTCCGGGCCGAGTCGCTTGAGCAGCGCCGCCGCGTAGAGCCCGCCGGGGCCGCCGCCGATGATGGCCACCCGCACGGCTACCGGCCCTTCCAGTTGGGACTGCGCTTCCCGGTGAACGCCGCGTGGAACTCGGCGTAGTCCTCGCTGGTCATCAGGAGCGCCTGGGTCGCGGCGTCCATCTCCACGGCGGCGGCGAGCGGCATGTCGAGCTCCGCGGTGAGCAGCGCCTTGGTCTGCGCGTACGCCAGCGCGGGGCCGGTGGCCAGGCGTTTGGCGAGGGCGGCGGCGCTCGCGTCCGCCGTGCCGTCGTCGACGAGTTCGCTGACGAGGCCGATGCGGTCGGCCTCCTCGGCGCCCAGGATGTCGCCGAGCATCAGCAGCCGGGTGGCGTGGCCGAGCCCGACGATGCGCGGCAGCAGGTAGGCGGCGCCCATGTCGGCGCCGGCGAGGCCGACCTTGGTGAAGAGGAAGGCGAAGCGGGCCGAGCGCTCGACGATCCGGAAGTCGGAGGCGAGGGCGATGACGGAGCCGGCGCCCGCCGCGACGCCGTGGACGGCGGCGACGACGGGGAAGGGGGCCTCGCGGATGGCACGGACGACCTGTCCGGTCATGCGCGTGAAGTCCAGGAGCTGACCGGCGCCCATGGCGAGGGTGGCGCCGATGATCTCGTCGACGTCCCCGCCGGAGCAGAAGCCGCGGCCCGCACCGGCGAGCACCAGCACGCGGGTGTCGCCGTGGTGCGGCAGTTCGGTGAGCAGGTCGCGCAGGTCGGCGTAGGCGCCGAAGGTGAGCGCGTTGAGCTTGTCGGGGCGGTCGAGGGTGACGGTGACGACGCCGTCCGCGCGCTCGACCCGCAGGTGCCGCCATTCCTCGGTACGGCCTGCGGAGCCTCGGTAGGGGCTCATGGGGCACGTCCTCCTTCACGGGGGAGGCAGGCTTGCCAACACCGCGAAGTTATCACTCCTTCGTGACCGCCGTCACGAGTACGCGATACGCGCGGCGCCTCACGCACCTCCCAGCGTGGCGACGAGCACGGCCTTGATGGTGTGCATCCGGTTCTCGGCCTGGTCGAAGACGATGGACCGCGCCGATTCGAAGACCTCGTCGGTGACCTCCAGCGAGGTCAGCCCGTGCCGTTCGTGGATCTCCCGGGCCAGGGTCGTGCCGAGGTCGTGGAAGGCGGGCAGGCAGTGCATGAACTTCGCGTCGGCGCGGCCGGTGGCCCGCAGCACGTCCGCGGTCACGGCGTACGGCTTCAGCAGCGCGATGCGCTCGTCCCAGACCTCGGCGGGCTCGCCCATCGACACCCAGACGTCGGTGTGGACGAACCGGGCGCCGGCGACGCCCTCGGTGACGTCCTCGGTGAGGGTGACGCGGGCGCCGCTCGCCTCGGCCAGGCGCCGGGCCTCGGCGACGACGGAGTCGTCCGGCCACAGCCGCTCGGGGGCGACGATGCGTACGTCCATGCCGAGGAGGGCGCCGGTGACCAGCAGCGAGTTGCCCATGTTGGAGCGGGCGTCGCCGAGGTAGGCGTAGGCGGTCTCCTCCAGCGGGGCAGGGGAGTGCTCGGCCATGGTGAGCACGTCGGCGAGCATCTGGGTCGGGTGCCACTGGTCGGTGAGGCCGTTCCACACCGGCACCCCGGCGTGGGCGGCCAGTTCCTCGACGACCTCCTGGCCCGTTCCGCGGTACTCGATGCCGTCGAACATCCGGCCGAGCACCCGGGCGGTGTCCTTCACCGACTCCTTGTGGCCGAGCTGGGAGCCGGCCGGGTCCAGGTAGGTGGTGGAGGCGCCCTGGTCGGCCGCCGCGACCTCGAAGGCGCACCGGGTGCGGGTGGAGGTCTTGGCGAAGATCAGGGCGATGTTCCGGCCCGTGAGCCGCCGGACCTCGGCGCCCGCCTTCTTGGCCGCCTTCAGTTCGGCGGCCAGCTCCACCAGCCCGCGGAACTCCTCGGGGGCGAAGTCCAGCTCCTTGAGGAAGTGGCGGCCCGTGAGGTCGATGGCCATGGGGGCTCCTAGGTCGGGGTCGGCCGGGTGCCGAACATGAGTGCGCCGGGACCGTGGAAGTCTATACGAATTACCGCATCCTTATACAGCCCCAGCGACCCCCGGCCCCGGCTGTCCGTCCCCGTCCCGGCCCCCCTCCGTCCGCCGGCCCCCCGTCCGTCCGTCAGACCGGGTCCCGCTCGATGGGGCAGCTCATGCAGCGCGGGCCGCCGCGGCCCCGCCCCAGCTCGCTCCCGGGGATCTCTATGACCTCGATGCCGCGCTTGCGCAGGAAGGTGTTGGTGGTGACGTTGCGCTCGTAGGCCAGCACGACGCCCGGCTCCAGGGCGAGGACGTTGCACCCGTCGTCCCACTGCTCGCGCTCGGCGGAGTGGACGTCCTGCGTCGCGGTGAGCACGCGGATGTCGTCCAGGCCGAGGGCCGCGGCGATCGCCCGGTGCATGTGCTCCGGCGGGTGGTCGGTGACCTTGAGGTCACGCTCCCCCGCGCCGGGCTCGATGGTGTACGAGCGCAGCATCCCCAGGCCCGCGTACTTGGTGAAGGTGTCGCCGTCGACCATGGTCATCACGGTGTCCAGGTGCATGAAGGCACGGCGCTTGGGCATGTCCAGGGCCACGATCGTGGTCGCCGAGCCCGCGTTGAACAGCCGCTGGGCCAGCATCTCCACGGCCTGCGGGGTGGTGCGCTCGCTCATGCCGATGAGGACGGCGCCGTTGCCGATCACCAGGACGTCGCCGCCCTCGATGGTGGACGGGTAGGCCGCCTGCCCCTCGGACCACACGTGGAAGGAGCCGCCCGCGAAGAGCGGGTGGTGGCGGTAGATCGCCTCGTAGTGGATCGTCTCGTGCCAGCGGGCCGGCCAGCGCATCGCGTTGATGCTGACCCCGTCGTAGACCCAGGCCGAGGTGTCCCGGGTGAAGATGTGGTTGGGCAGCGGGTCGACCAGGAAGTCGTCCAGGTCCATCACGTGGAAGCGGACCGAGGTGGGCTCGGCGAACCGGCCCAGGAACTCCCGCTTGGTCATGCCGCCCACCAGCGCCTCGGTCAGCTCGGCCGCGGACAGCTCGTCGAAGGCGGCACGCAGGTGGTCGGTGACCACCGGGCCGTACTCCTTCTCGTCGAACACCCGGTCCAGCACCATGCGCCGCGCCTCGGGCAGGTCCAGCGTCTCCCGCAGCAGGTCACCGAAGAGGTGCACGGCCACGCCCCGGTCGCGCAGCACGTCGGCGAAGCCGTCGTGCTCGGCGCGCGCCCGGCGCACCCACAGGACGTCGTCGAAGAGCAGGGCGTCCTTGTTCGACGGCGTGAGCCTTTTCAGCTCCAGGTCGGGGCGGTGGAGGATGACGCGGTGCAGCCGCCCGGCCTCGGAGTCCACATGGAATGCCATGGAGCTAGACATTCCCACTTGGCAGGGGTTTACCGCCAGGGAGGGGCGGGCACGCGGGTGCCCGCCCCTCGTCCGTCACAGGCGGGGGTCCACCGGCTCGGACTCCAGGGCCAGGACGGCGAAGACCGCCTCGTGGACGCGCCACAGGGGCTCGCCGCCGGCGAGCCGGTCCAGCGCCTCCAGGCCCAGCGCGTACTCGCGCAGCGCGAGGGAGCGCTTGTGGCCCAGGGCCCGGGAACGGAGCCTGACCAGCTGGTCCGGCCGGGTGTACTCGGGACCGTAGATGATCCGCAGGTACTCCCGGCCCCGGCACTTCACGCCGGGCTGGACCAGCCGGTTGCCGTCCTCGGTGCGCACCAGCGCCCCGAGCGGCTTGACGACCATGCCCTCGCCGCCGGCCTCCGTCATCTCCAGCCACCACCGCGTGCCGGCCGCCACCGACTCCTCGTCGCCGGTGTCGACCACCAGCCTGCGGGTCTCCTGGAGCAGCCCCGTCGGGTCGTTCGCCACCAGGCGGTCGATCAGCGCCAGCTGCTCGTCGTGCGGGAGCGCGGCGAGACTGCGGCCCTGGGCGGCCAGGATCTGGAAGGGCGCCAGACGGACCCCGTCCAGGCCCTCCGTCGTCCAGCAGTAGCGCCGGTAGGCCTCGGTGAAGGCGGCCGCGTCCGCGGACCGCCCACGCTGCCGTTCCAGCAGGGCCGCCACGTCGGTGCCCCGCGCGACGGCGGACTCCAGGGCGGCGAGCGCGCCGGGGAAGACCGCGCCGGAGGCGGCGCCCACCGCGGCGTACTGCTTGCGCAGCAGGCCGGAGGCCTTCAGCGACCAGGGCATCAGCTCGGCGTCGAGCAGCAGCCAGTCCGTGCCGAGCTCGTCCCACAGCCCGGCGGCGGTGACGGAGGCCCGCAGCCGCTCCAGGACCTGCTCGGTGACGGCCGGGTCGTCGAAGAACGGACGGCCCGTGCGGGTGTGCAGGGCGCCCGTCACGCCGCCGGTCACCCCGAAGCGCTCGCCGGCGGCCTCCGCGTCGCGGCACACCAGCGCCACGGCCCGGGAGCCCATGTGCTTCTCCTCGCAGAGCACCTGGCCGACGCCGTCCGCCCGGTAGGCGGCGAACGCCTCGTGCGGGTGCTCCAGGTAGCCCTCCAGCTGCGAGGTCGCGCACGGCGACATCGTCGGCGGCAGGTACATCAGCAGCCTCGGGTCGACCGCGAAGCGGCTCATCACCTCCAGCGCGGCGGCCGCGTTCTCCTCGCGGACGGCGACCCGGCCGTGGTGCACGGTCTCCACGACACGGCGGCCGCTGACGTCGGCGAGGTCGAGCGGCCGCCCGTCGTGGCCGCCGGGGGCCTCGCTCGCCAGCGGCTTGGCCGGCTCGTACCAGACCCGCTCGGCGGGTACGTCGACGATCTCGCGCTCGGGCCAGCGCAGTGCCGTCAGCCGGCCGCCGAAGACGGCGCCGGTGTCCAGGCAGATCGTGTTGTTGATCCACGAGGTGCTCGGCACCGGCGTGTGGCCGTAGACGACGGCGGCGCGGCCGCGGTAGTCCTCGGCCCACGGGTAGCGCACGGGCAGGCCGAACTCGTCGGTCTCGCCGGTGGTGTCGCCGTACAGGGCGTGCGAGCGGACCCGGCCGGAGGTGCGGCCGTGGTACTTCTCGGGCAGGCCGGCGTGGCAGACGACCAGCTTGCCGCCGTCGAGCACGTAGTGGCTGACGAGTCCGCCGATGAACTCGCGCACCTGCTCGCGGAAGGCTGGGTCCTTCTCGTCCTCCTGCTCCAGCTGCTCGATGGTCTCGGCGAGGCCGTGGGTGTGCTGGACCTGCTTGCCCCTGAGCCAGCGGCCCAGCTTGTTCTCGTGGTTGCCGGGCACGCACAGGGCGTCGCCGGAGGCGACCATGGCCATGACGCGGCGCAGCACGCCGGGGCTGTCGGGGCCGCGGTCGACGAGGTCGCCGACGAAGACGGCGGTGCGGCCCTCGGGGTGTGCGCCGTCGACGTAGCCCAGCTTGCCGAGCAGGGTCTCCAGCTCGGAGCTGCAGCCGTGGATGTCGCCGATGATGTCGAACGGGCCGGTGAGCTCGCGCTTGTCGTTGTAGCGGCGTTCCAGCACGACCTCGGCCGCGTCGACCTCCTCGGCGCCGCGCAGGATGTGCACCTTGCGGAAGCCCTCGCGCTCCAGCTGCCGCAGCGAGCGGCGCAGCTCGCGCTGCTGGCGCTGCACGACGTGCCGGGGCAGGTGCGCCCGGTCGGGACGGGAGGCGTTCCGCTCGATGCAGACCTGCTCGGGGACGTCGAGGACGATCGCGATGGGCAGCACGTCGTGCTCGCGGGCGAGCCGCAGCAACTGGCGGCGGCTCTCCTGCTGCACGCTGGTGGCGTCGACGACGGTGAGCCGGCCGGCGGCGAGCCGCTTGCCCGCGATGTAGTGCAGCACGTCGAAGGCGTCGCCGGTGGCGGCCTGGTCGTTCTCGTCGTCGCTGACGAGGCCGCGGCAGAAGTCCGAGGAGATCACCTCGGTGGGCTTGAAGTGGCGCCGGGCGAACGTCGACTTGCCGGAGCCGGTGGTGCCGACCAGGACGACGAGGGACAGGTCGGTCACCGGGAGGGTGCGCTTGCCGGTCATGCGGACGTGACCTCCTTCGCGGTCGTGGTGGTGGTCGTGGTGGACGTGGTGGTCGTGGTGATCGTGGTGGATGTCATGGCCGTGGCGATCAGGGTGAAGACGGCCATCTGGGTGGGTGGGCCGACCTCGGGGTCGTCGGGGCCGACGGGGACGAAGCGGACGTCGTAGCCGTGCCGTCCGGCGACCTGCCCGGCCCACGAGCGGAACTCCTCGCGGGTCCACTCGAAGCGGTGGTCCGCGTGCCGCACGTGCCCGGCGGGCAGCGTCTCCCAGCGCACGTTGTACTCGACGTTCGGCGTGGTCACGACCACCGTCGCGGGGCGTGCCGAGCCGAAGACGGCGTACTCCAGGGCGGGCAGCCGGGGCAGGTCGAGGTGCTCGACGACCTCGCTGAGCACCGCGGCGTCCCAGCCCTTGAGCCGGGCGTCGGTGTACGTCAGGGAGCCCTGCACCAGCCGGACGCGGGAGGACTGCCGCTCGCCCATGCGGTCCAGCCGCAGCCGCCGCGCCGCCTCGCCCAGGGCCCGGGACGACACGTCGACGCCGAGGACCTCGGTGAAGCGGACGTCCTTGAGCAGGGCGCCGACCAGCTGGCCCTGTCCGCAGCCGAGGTCGAGGACCCGGTTGGCGCCGGCGCCGCGCAGCTCCGCCAGGATCGCCTCGCGGCGCTGCACCGCCAGCGGCAGCGGCTTCTCCTCGGTGTCCACCTCCTCGTCGACGGCGTTGTCCAGTTCCTCGGCCTCGCTGTCGTCGGCCTCGGCGAGCCGGGCCAGCTCCAGCCGCTCCATGGCCTGCCGGGTCAGCGACCAGCGGCGGGCCAGGTAACGGCTGGTGATCAGCCGCTGCTCCGGGTGGCCGGCGAGCCATCCGTCGCCCATGCGCAGCAGCTTGTCGACCTCGTCGGGCGAGACCCAGTAGTGCTTGGCGTCGTCCAGGACCGGGAGCAGCACGTACAGGTGCCGCAGGGCCGCGGACAGCCGCAGCTCGCCCTCGAGGGCCAGCCGCACGTAGCGCGAGTCGCCCCAGGCGGGGAACTGCTCGTCCAGCGCGACCGGTTCGGCCTCGACCGTCCAGCCCAGCGGCTCGAAGAGCCGGTGGACGAGCGCGGCGCCACCGCGCGCGGGCACGGCAGGGATCTCGATCCGCAGCGGCAGGGGCTGCGCCGCACGCTCGGGACGCGCGTCGCACACGCCCCTCAGGGCGCTGGCGAACACCGTGCGGAGGGCGACCGCCAGCAGCGAGGAGGCGGCGTACGGCCGGTCGTTGACGTACTGGCCGAGTGCCGAGTCGGGGGCTCCGCCCCGGCCCTTGCCCTTGCCGCGCCGGACCAGCGCCACCGGATCCACCTCCAGCAGCAGCGCTGCGGTGCACCGTTGCTCGGACGCCAGGGGGTAGAAGACGTGGGCGTCGCCGTAGGAGGTCGAGAAGACCTGGGCCTTGTCCGGATGCTTGTGCAGCAGGAAGCCGAGGTCCGTGGCGGGCACGCCGCCACTGCCGGTGGTCGTTATCGTCAGGAACACCGCCTGAGTATCGCCTGACCGCCACCGCCCCGAACAGCGGATTTCCCCGGCCCCACGGCGAGCGAGCGGGCGAGGGCGGATATCTGCGCGGGACCGACCCGGCAGCATCCCCCGATGAGCCGGGCACCGGCCCGTTGCCACGCGGAGGCCGGGGCAGGGTCGAAGGCCGGACCGCCGCGCCAGGCGCGGGCCCGTTCGTCCCAGGCCTCACCGCTGTTGGGGTAGACGACCACGGGCAGGTCCACGGTCGCCGCCGCCGTCTCCACGGCGCGGGCGGCGTCCGCCGGGTCGCAGCAGTTCACGCCGACGGCGATCACCGCCTCCGAGTCCGCCGCGATCCGGAAGGCCTCCTCCAGCGGCTGCCCGGCCCGGGTCCCCCCGTCCGCGACGGTGTAGCTCAGCCAGACCGGCACCCCGAGGCCCTCGACGATCCTCAGCATCGCCTCCGCCTCGTCCGTGTCCGGCACGGTCTCCAGCGCGAGGACGTCCGGGCCGGCCCCGGCCAGCGTCTCGATCCTGGGCCGGTGGAAGCGCTCCAGTTCCGCGACGCCCAGCCCGTAGCGGCCCCGGTACTCGCTGCCGTCCGCGAGCATCGCGCCGTACGGTCCGACGGAGGCCGCCACCCACACGTCGTCGCGGTCGTGGGCGGCGGAACGGGCGAGGGCGACGCTGCGCCGCAGCAGGGCGGTCGCCTCCTCCCGTCCGATGCCGCGCGCGGCGAAGCCCTCGTAGGTGGCCTGGTAGCTGGCGGTGATGAGCACCCGCGCGCCCGCGCGCAGGTAGGCGGTGTGGGCCGCCTCGATCTGCTCCGGCGCGTCGGCGAGCAGCCGTGCGGACCAGAGTGCGTCGCCCAGGTCGCAGCCCTGGTCGGCGAGCTGGTTGGACAGCCCGCCGTCGAGGACGACGGTGCCCTCGGCGAGGGCCTGTGCCAGGGGCCGGGCGGGTGCGGGCATCGCGGGTGCTCCTCGTGTGGTGTGCCGGGCTCAGCCGAGCTGCGACTGGACCTGGGAGGCGATCAGTTCCAGGTGCCCGAGGTCGCTCAGGTCCAGGATCTGCAGGTAGAAACGGGTGGCGCCGAGCTCGCCGTAGCGGCCGATCTTGTCGACGACCTCGGCGGGGGAACCCGCGAGGCCGTTGGCCTTGAGCTCGTCGACCTCACGGCCGATGGCCGCGGCCCTGCGGGCGACCTCGGCGTCGTCCTTGCCGACGCACGCGACGAGGGCGTTGGAGTAGACGATCTCGTCCTTGCCCCGGCCGTGCTCCTCGGCGGCCTCCCGGACGCGGGCGAACTGCGTGGCGGTGTCCTCCAGCGAGCCGAACGGCAGGTTGAACTCGTCCGCGTAGCGGGCGGCGAGCCGCGGGGTACGCCTGGCGCCGCTGCCGCCGATGAGGACGGGGACCTTCGCCTGGGCGGGCTTGGGCAGGGCCGGGGAGTTCTCGACCGTGTAGTGCGTGCCCTTGAAGTCGAAGGTCTCCCCCACCGGGGTGCCCCACAGCCCGGTGACGATGGCGAGCTGCTCCTCGAACCTGGCGAACTTCTCCTTCGGGAAGGGGATGCCGTAGGCGGCGTGCTCCTCCGCGTACCACCCGGCGCCCAGGCCCAGCTCGACGCGGCCGCCCGACATCTGGTCCACCTGCGCGACCTGGATGGCGAGCACACCGGGCAGCCGGAAGGTGGCCGCCGTCATCAGGGTGCCGAGCCGGATCCGCTTGGTCTCGCGGGCGAGGCCGGCCAGGGTGATCCACGCGTCGGTCGGCCCCGGCACACCGTCGACGTCGCCCATCTTGAGGTAGTGGTCGGAGCGGAAGAAGGCGTCGAACCCGAGCTCCTCGGTCGCCTTGGCGACGGAGAGCAGAGTGTCGTACGAGGCCCCCTGCTGGGGCTCGGTGAAGATTCGAAGATCCATGAGTCCATCCTGCACCTCCCGGCTCCGGATCGACCGGCAAGCCGCCCTGTGTGGCCCCCTCGCGGACCCGGGGCGGCGGCAATCCGCCAACTCCGCTTCCGTTGCGTCGACTTGGTGCTCATGCGCCCTCCCGCAGCCGTGCCTCGACCGCGCGCAGGAGCACACCCACCCGGTCCTTGGACTCGTCGGCGGCGTCGACCGCCTCGATGCACTGCCAGTACTCCGTCTCGCTCTCGGCGGTGCAGGCCACCGAGACCAGGGCCATACCCAGCTCCGACAGCAGTTCGCGCAGCTCACGCAAGGTCCCGGCCGGTTCGCGCACTCCGGTGAGCAGGGACGCGCGCAGCGGCCCGGACGGCACCCCCGGAGGTCCCGTGGCGCCGCACGCCCTGCCGCCCGCCTCGCAGACGGAGAAGCCGGGTGTGCGCAGCTCGGGCGCCCCGTGGAGCGCGAGATGGCTCCCGATGGCCTCCGTCAGCGCCTGCACCTGCCAGGCCTCCGCCATCAGCTCACGTTCGGTCCCGCCGCCCCTCAGCGCCTCCCGCGTGGCCCGGATCAGCCGTACCGCGTCCATCACGACGCACCTCCGCCCCGTCTTCGCCCCGTCGATCGTTCCTCACTCAGAGTGACCGATCGTGATGCGATGGGGAAGTGGCCGGTTCCCGCCTGTGGACAACGCGCTCACCCGTCCGTGTGAACCGGGTGCGGAGGCCTGCGCGGCGTCCCCCGGCCCGCCGGCGTGCGGTGGGTCAGTCCCCGGCGCCCGGCAGCGGGAAGCGCAGCTCGTTGCGGTCGATCTTCGCGGACAGGGCCTCGAGCACGTCCACACCGAGCACTTCGCAGAACTGCAGCAGGTAGGCGAGCACGTCCGCCACCTCGTCCCGCACCCGGTGCGCGCTGTCGGGGTCCTCCATGACCCCGGCCGCCTGTTCGGGCGTGAGCCACTGGAAGATCTCCAGCAGCTCGGACGCCTCGACGCTCAGGGCCACGGCCAGGTTCTTGGGCGTGTGGTACGGCTCCCAGCGGCGTGCGGCCGCGAAGGCGGCCAGCCTGCGCTGCAGCGCGTGCAGATCCTCGGTCACACCCGCAGGTCTACCCCATCGCCGCCGCGTGCTGCGGCGGGGCCTGCCCGGCCGGCGGGGCCCCGGGGGCCGGCGCCTCCGGGCCGGTGCCCTGCGCCGGCACCCGGTCCCGGTCGGCCGCGGCGCTCCCCAGGCGCAGCAGGGTCAGCCCCTCCGCGCCGTCGGCGACGGCGGAATCGTGCACCGTGCCGAGCAGCCTGATGTGGCCGCGTTCGGCGACCAGCGCGGCCAGCTCCAGCAACTGCCGCGACTGCGCCCGGTCCAGGCCGGTGTCGAGGCCGTCCGCGAGCACGGTGAGGACCTGCACGGCGTCCGGCACCTCTCCACTGGTGTCCACCTCCAGCACCCCGGGACCGGTCAGCAGCACCAGCGCAAGCGCGAGGAAGCGCAACTCCCCGTCGCCGAGCCGGTCCACCGGCACCAGCCCCAGCGGCCCCCGGTCGACGGCCGCCACCACGGACTCCGCGTAGGCCCCCGTCCCCGGCTCTCCGGCGGGGATCACCGTCAGGCCCTCGACGGGCGGGCTGCACACCGCCCGCAGCGCACCGACCAGCGCCGCGTGCCGCGTACGGCACTCGCCCTGGGTGCGCCGCAGCACCGCCGAGAGGTTGTCGCAGCCGCCGCGCAGCAGGCCGTCCGCCACACGCGCCGGCTCACGCATCGTGTGCGGCCGGGGGTCGACGGGGAACACCCCGCGCAGTGCGAGCACCACCTGCTCGGCGGCGGCGAGGACCAGCCGCTGCCCTTCCGTGGTGCCCGCCACGCGCAGCGGCAGCAGGGAGGTGGCCAGCCGGTCGTCGGGCAGCGGGGCCCGGGTCACGGGGACGAGCCCGGCCGTGTGCCAGGCCGCCTGGACCGTACGCCGTCCCGGGTCGCGCAGCGCGGTGGCGAGCAGGGTCTCCCCGCCGCCGGTCAACCGCTCGCCGACGATGCGCAGTTCCGGTTCGGTCTGCACGGCCACGTCGAGTACGACGGGGCCGACCGCGCCGTCGACCGTGCAGCCGATGCGGAAGCCTCGGCGGCCCTCCGCGTCGGGCTTGGCCGCGTGGGGCACGCAGGCCGCCACTCCCCCGCGTACGCCCTCGAACGCCATGGACAGTTCCTCGCCGGCGGCCAGCCGGCCGAGCAGCCCCAGCCCCTCCAGGACACTGGACTTGCCGGTGCCGCTCGCCCCCGCCAGCAGGGTGAGCGGCCCGAGCGGGAAGCTCGCGCCGCGGTGCGACTTGAAGGCGGAGAGCCGCAGTTCGGTGACGACCGGCCGGTCACGCTTCGTGCTCATGGACGCGAACGTAGCGGCGGCGCCCGGTGCCGAACCGTTCCGCCGGGCCGGCGGTCCTCCGAAAGTGGGTAAGCCCGGCGAGGCGACGGTTAATGTGGCGGGGTGACCGGATACGTGGCGCTCCTGCGCGGGATCAACGTCGGGCCGACGACCATGCTCCCGATGCAGGACCTGCGCCGGCTGCTGGAGGAGATCGGCGGCACGTCCGTGCGCACCCATCTGCGCAGCGGCAACGCCCTGTTCGAACACGAGCAGGACGACCCCGGGAAGCTCGCGGAGGCGCTGGAGGCGGGGATCGCCGCCGCGTTCGACGGGCGGAAGGTGCCGTGCCTCGTCCGTGAGGCGGCCGCACTCGCGGGGGTCGTCGAGCGCAACCCCTTCGACATGACGGGCGTCGACCCCGCGCGCTTCCTGGTCACCTTCCTGTCGGGGCCGGTCGAGCGCGACCGGATCGCCGGCCTGGACCCGGCCGGCTTCGCGCCCGACGAGTTCCGCCCGGGCGAGCGCGAGATCTACGTGCACTGCCCCGGCGGGGTGCAGAAGACCCGGCTCTCCCACGCGCTGTGGGAGAAGCACCTGGGGCTGACGGCCACCGCCCGCAACTGGAACACCGTGACCCGCCTGGCGGCGATCGCCGCGGAGTGACGGGGCGGGGCCGGCGTGCGCCCCGTCACCACCGTTGCCCGGCGCCGCCCGGGTACCGGCCGCCGCCGCGCAGGACTCAGCCCAGGCCCCAGCCCGTCCCGAGCCGGTACGCCGCGCACAGGTTGACGTCCAGCATGTAGGCGGCGGCCGTGCCGCACTGGGCCGCCCCGCTGCCCGGGTCGACGGGCTGCCCGTGGCCCATGCCCGTGATGCTGTACGTCTCGACGACCGCGGCGCCGGAGGCGTCCCTGTACGTCCGGTGCGGGAAGCCCGCGACGGTGTCGGAGGCGTCGGCGGTCTGGTCGGTGCCGTGCACGTCCGTCCACTGCCGTACGAGGTCGTCCATGTTGACGGGCTTGACCGTGTAGTCGGCGGTGCCCTGGAAGACGGTCAGCCGCGGCCACGGGCCCGTGTACCCGGGGAACGCGGCGGCGACCCGGTCGCCCCACTGCCCGGGCGTCTGGGTCGCGCCGACGTACATGCACACGTACGGCGAGCCCGCCGCCTGCGCGCAGCCGTACGGCAGGCCGGCGACCACGCCGCCCGCGGCGTAGACGTCGGGGTAGGCCGCCATCATCACCGCGGTCATGGCGCCGCCCGCGGAAAGCCCGGTGACGTACACGCGCGACGGATCGGCGCCGGTGTCGGCGACCTGGCGGGCGGTCATCTGCCGGATGGAGGCGGCCTCGCCCTGGCCGCGCGCGATGTCGCCGGTCTGGAACCAGTTGAAGCACTGGCTGAGGTTGTTGGCCGCGGTCTGCCCGGGCAGCACCACGGAGAAGCCCCAGCGGTCCGCCAGCGCGGTCCAGCCGCTCTGGGCGCCGTATCCCTGGGCGTTCTGGGTGCAGCCGTGGAGGGCGACGACGACGGGCCTGCCCTGCGGCAGCCCGGCGGGGACGTAGCGGTACATCCGCAGCGCGCCCGGGTTGCCGCCGAAGCCGGTCACCTCCTCGATCGTCCCGGCGGCGTGGGCGGGTCGGACGGGGACGAGCGCGGCGAGGAGCGCCACGAGGACGGCGAGCAGGGCGGCACGCGGGCGGCCCCGTTGGAGTGCGGCTCTGAGTGAGGTCATGCGCCGGACGGTAGGAGCGCCGCGACGCCCGCGACATGGCCCGGGGCACCACAACGCGGAGGCCGCGCGTGGTGCCCCGGACCGCTCAGCCGCGCCGGTACCCGGGCGGCACCCTCGCCGCCGGTCAGGGCGGGCAGACGACGGCCGGGGGCAACCGGATCACCCCGGCCGGCGGCGCCTGCACGGCTCAGGGGACGAGCACCATGCGGAAGCGCGCGGCGCCGGACATCATGCGGGCGAAGGCCTCGTTGACCTCCTCCAGCGGCACCGTCTCGGTCATCGGGCGGATCCCGGCGAGCGCGCTGAAGTCCATGGTGTGCTCGACGTCGCGCGAGGTCCCCGAGGGGTGGCCGACGACGGTGCGGGAGGTCAGGATCAGCTGCGCCGGCGTGATCGGCATGGGGTCGGGGGCGATGCCGACCACGATCAGTTCGCCCCGGGTCTGGAGCCCCTCGACGCCCGCCGCCATGGCCTGCGAATTGGAGGCGGTGGCGAGCACGACCTTGGCCCCGCCGAGTGCCTGCAACTCCTTGACGATGTCGCTCGCCGAGCTGTCGACGTAGTGGTGGGCGCCGAGTTGCCGTGCCAGCTCCCGCTTGTCCTCGCCGCGCGCGACGGCGACCGTCTCGTAGCCGGACTTGGCCGCGTACTGCACCGCCAGGTGCCCGAGACCGCCGATGCCGATCACCGCGACGAGGTCACCGGGCCGGGCGGAGCTCTTCCTGAGGGCGTTGTACGTGGTGACGCCCGCGCAGCCGAGCGGAGCGGCGTCGACCGCGGTCAGCGCGTCGGGGACGTGGGCCAGCGCGTTGACGGGGGCGACCATGTGGGTGGCGTAGCCGCCCTCGTACGCCCAGCCGGGCACCTGGAGGTTCCGGCAGTCGACGAAGTCGCCCTCGCGGCAGGGCCGGCAGTGCCCGCAGTGACCGCCGAACCAGCCGACCGCAACGCGGTCGCCCACCGTCCAGTGCCGCACGCCCTCGCCGAGGGCGTCGATGCGTCCGGCGACCTCGTGGCCCACCACCAGGGGGAAGGTGACGTGGGGGAAGGCGTTGTGCACGAAGCCGGCGTCGCTGTGGCAGACGCCCGAGGCCTCCACCGCGATGCGGACGTGGCCGGGCGCGGGCTCCGGCAGCTCGCGCTCGACGATCTCGAATTCTCCGCCCGGTTCGGAGACCTGGGCCACGCGCATGGAGTCCATTGCCCGTCCGCTGTGTGAGGGGTTGCGGCGCGTAGCGCCCTTCGCACCCATCGTGACCCCGGGGCGGCGTTTTCTCGCGCCGGACACCGGTCGCCGGGCCGTCGGCGGGGGGCGTAGGCTGCGCCCAGCCGACCGAGGGACGATCATGAAACTGCCCGCCGACCTGCTCGACCTCCTGCACCGCCCGAGCCTGTGCTTCCTGGCGACCACCATGCCGGACGGCTCGCCGCAGCTGACCCAGACGTGGGTCGACACCGACGGCGAGCACGTGCTCGTCAACAGCGTGCGCGGCCACGTGAAGACGCGGAACATCGCGCGGGACCCGCGGGTGGCCGTCGCCGTCTCCGATCCGGAGGACCCCTCCCGCTACTTCCAGGTCCGCGGGAGGGTGCGCGAGGTGATCACGGAGGGCGCGGAGGACCACATCGAGAAGCTCGCGCACAAGTACACCGGCGCGCCCTACCCCTGGTACGGCGGCCGTGACCAGGTGCGTGTGCTGTTCGTGATCGAGGCCGAGAGCTTCAGCGGCACGGCCTGACCCGCACGGCTCCGCGGCCGCCCGGTGCGGCCGCGGACGCCCGGCCCGTTTCAGCCCGCCGCGCCGGGCACGCGTTCGATGACCGCGGCCAGGTCGGTCCCCGCGGGAAGGGTGCCGAAGGCCAGGCCCCGGTCGCCGGCCAGGCGGGAGGCGCAGAAGGCGTCCGCGACGGCGGGCGGCGCGTGGCGGACGAGCAGCGAGCCCTGCAGGACCAGCGCCAGGCGCTCGACCAGGCGGCGGGCGCGCAGCGGGGCGTCCTCGGTGAGCACCAGCTCGCCGCGTACCCGGCGCCAGGCGTCGTCCAGACGGGCGTCGCCGCCCGCGGCGGCTTCCACCTCGGTTTGGAAGGCCTCCAGCGATTCCGGCTCACGGGCGAGGGCGCGCAGCACGTCCAGGGCGTTGACGTTGCCGGAGCCCTCCCAGATGCCGTTCAGGGGAGCCTCGCGGTAGAGCCGGGGCATGCCGGACGCCTCGTCGTAGCCGTTGCCGCCCAGGCACTCCAGGGCCTCCGCGACGGCGGCGGGCTGCCGCTTGCACACCCAGTACTTGCCGACGGCGGTGGCCAGGCGCAGGAACGCCCGCTCCCGTTCGTCCCCGCCCCGGGCCCGGTCGACGGCTCCGGCGACGCGCAGCGCGAGGGTGGTGGCGGCCTCGGACTCCAGGGCGAGGTCGGCGATGACGTTGCGCATCAAGGGCTGGTCGATCAGCCGCGCCCCGGACACCGAGCGGTGCCGGACGTGGTGGGCCGCCTGGGCGAGTGCGGCACGGGTGCCGGAGGCGGAGCCGAGGATGCAGTCCAGCCGGGTCATGGTGACCATCTCGATGATGGTCCGCACCCCCTGGCCCTCGGCACCGACCAGCCAGGCCACGGTGTCGTCGAACTCCGGCTCGCTGCTGGCGTTGCTGCGGTTGCCGAGCTTGTCCTTCAGCCGCTGGATCCGGAAGGTGTTGCGGCTGCCGTCCGGCAGGACCCGGGGCACCAGGAAGCAGGACAGCCCCGCGGGGGCCTGGGCCAGCACGAGGAACAGGTCGTTCATGGGCGCGCTGGTGAACCACTTGTGCCCGCGCAGCCGCCAGGTGCCGTCCGGCCGCTCGGTGGCGGTGGTGGTGTTGGCCCGCACATCGGTGCCGCCCTGCTTCTCGGTCA
Organism: Streptomyces sp. NPDC005722; assembly: GCF_040630935.1. Lineage (NCBI taxonomy): Bacteria > Bacillati > Actinomycetota > Actinomycetes > Kitasatosporales > Streptomycetaceae > Streptomyces > Streptomyces sp. NPDC005722. The sequence continues at coordinate 18,348 of NZ_JBEXYN010000004.1, read as the reverse complement.
TCCCCATGCCGGCGAGCAGCCCGCGCTTGCCGGCGGGCGCGCGCAGTCCCGGGTCGTAGACGCGGCTGGTGAGCAGCGGCTCGTACACCGCCGCCAGGTCGGGTGCGGCGCGCAGCGCCGGGACGACGGCGTAGGTCATGGACACCGGGCAGCCGTGGCCGGCCTCCGCGGTGCTCCACACCATGAAGCCCGCCGCGCGGGCCACGTGCGCGCCGGGCCGCTCGTCGGCCCAGGGCGCCCCGGCGAGGCCCTCGGCGAGCGCGACCTCCATGAGCGCGTGGTAGGAGGGGTGGAAGTCCACCTCGTCGACGCGGTTGCCGTACCGGTCGTGGGTGCGCAGCACCGGCTCGTAGCGGTTGGCCTCCTCCGCCCAGCGCTGCACCTGCTCGGAACCGGCCAGCCGGCCCAGACGGTGCAGGTCGTCTGCGTACCATCCGGCGCCCTCGCGGCGCAGGCCCTCCAGCAGCACGACGTCGTCGGCGACGTCGTGGCCGACCAGCGGCGGGGCCTGGTTGGTCACCTCGTGCGTGCGACCGGCGGGGTCGCTGCGGGGCGCGGCATCTGCGATCGCGGTCATGGCGTCGGGCCCTTCGTGGTCGTGGGGATGCGGACGGCGGGCGCGGCGCCCGCGCAGCGCAGGGACACCGCCACCAGCTCGGTGACGAGGTGGTCGGCGGCGACGGCGTCGGCGGGGACGGACAGCGGGTCCACCAGGACCTCGCCGATGGCCCCGGTCAGCGCGGCCGCGGTGACCTCGGGGTCCTGGTCGGGCAGCAGACCGGCGGCGATCCCCTCGCGGACCACCTCGGCGAACACGGCACGGTAGCGGCGCCGGAAGTCCAGCCGCTCCGCGCCGACCGCGGGTTCCGCGGGGGCCGCGAGCAGGGCGTGGGCCAGCCCCCGGTTCTCCATCGCACGACGGGCGAAGACGGTGACGCCCAGGGTCAGCCGCCGCACCGGGTCGCCGCCGCCGTCGCGCAGCACCTCCCCGAGCACCTCGACCTCACGGCCCGAGGCCCGGCGGAACACCTCGACCGCGAGCGCGCCCTTGGAGGGGAAGTGCTGGTACACGGTGCCCACCGACATGCCGGCCGCGGCCGCCACCGCCGTGACGGACGCGTTCGCCCAGCCCACCTCGGCGACGACGGCCGTGGCCCGCGCCACCAGGTGCTCCCTGGCGGCGGCCAGGCGGTCCTGCACCGCGGGCGTCTTCCGGTAGGCCATGCCAACAAGTGAAGCACCGTTCAGAGCTTCAGGCCAGCCCTCGCCCGCCCCCCTCTTCGGAGGCCGGGCGGGGTGCCGGACGGCACCGGAACCCCGCCCGGCCCCGCCGCATCACTCTCCCGAGGCGACGGTGGGCCGGCGCAACTGCACCTCGGCCCCGGTCTGCTTGAAGGACTCCGCGGACACCGGGACGAGCACCGCGTCGCGGTGGAAGTCACGGAGGTTGACCGACCCGCAACTGATCATCGTCGACGTGATCTTGGCCCGGGTCCGCTCCACGTTGTCGTACAGGCTGCCGGCGTAGGGCACGTAGCCGTCGACGCCCTCCTCGAAGGCCATCTGCCCGCGCTGCCCGTAGCGGGCCGCGTTCTGCGCCCGCCGCGAGCCCTCACCCCAGTACTCCTTGTACCACTGGCCGCCGATCTGCAGCTTCCGCGACGGGCTCTCGTCGAGCCGGGCGAAGTAGCGGCCGAGCATGATGAAGTCCGCCCCCATCGCCAGCGCCATCGCCATGTGCGAGTCGTTGAGCAGGCCCCCGTCGCAGCACAGCGGGACGTGCACGCCGGTCTCCGCGGCGTAGGCGTCGCGCTCCTGGACCACGTCCAGCAGTGCGGAGGCCTGCCCGCGGCCGATCCCCTTCTGCTCCCGGGTGGTGCAGATGGCCCCGCCGCCGATCCCGACCTTCACGAACGCCGCGCCCGCGTCGGCGAGGTAGCGGAAGGCACGGCCGTCGACGACGTTGCCCGCGCCGACGAAGACGTCCCCTCCGTACGTCTCCCGGGCGAATTCGAGGGTCCTCGCCTGGTAGACGGAGTAGCCGTCGGAGGAGTCCAGGCACAGCACGTCCGCACCGGCCTCCACCAGGGCGGGGATGCGGTCCTTGAAGTCACGGGAGTTGATGCCGGCGCCCACCCGCAGGCGCTTCTCGCCGTCCACGCTCGCGCGGTGGTACGTCTTGTGGGCCTGGTAGTCCCGCTTGAGGACCAGGGAGACGAGCCGGTCGCCCTCGACCACCGGCAGGACGTCCAAGTGGTGCTGCCAGATCAGCTCGTTCGCCTCGGAGAGCGAGACCGAGGCCGGCGCGGTGACCAGTACGTCCCGGCCACGCATCCGGTGGGCGGCGGGCTCGTCGGCCCCGTGCCGCTCCAGGTGGAAGTCGTCGAGGCTGATGATGCCAAGGAACCCGCCGTCCGCCTCCCCGTCCTCCGTCACCACGGCGACGCCCTGCTCCGTGTCGGCGAGCAGCCGGGCGACCTCCCCGAGCGGCGTGTTCGGCGCGACGGTGACGTCGCCGGTCCGGAAGCCGGCCTTGTGGCGCTTCACCGCCAGCACGTCCGCGGCCTGGTCCTCGATCTGCTGGTTCTGGTGGATGAACGACAACCCGCCGACCTGTGCGAGCGCCACCGCCAGCCCCGGGGACGACACCGCCTGCATGATGGCGCTCACCATGGGGGTGGCGACCTTGATCCGCGGCTCCTCACCGACCCGGTGACGCACCAGCGGCGCCCCGAGATCCACCGTGTCCGGCGTGCAGTCTTCCGTGGTCAGGCCGGGGATGAGGAGGTACTCGCTGAGGGTGCGGGAAATCTCGGGAAGGATCTTCACGTCGTCTCCAGGAGAGAAGCCTGCGCACCGGTCAACGACGGACCGGCGGGGCTCGTGCGGGCAGTGCGGGTCGACGCCGGCCGGTGACGCACTGTCGGAAGGACGCACTCTGGAGGTCCCGAGAGCGGGCGCACCCGGCGGGGCAGTGCTCGCACGCGCGGCCGGACCGGCGGGGGCACGCGGACCCGATCCGCACGGTGCTGCACAGGCGCTGACTTCCATCACGCCATGCGCGATCGTACCGCGCCGGCGGTGCCCACGACGTACGCGGCAAGGCCGTTGTCACAGGCGGGGATTACGCTGTCCGAAATGTGATCGACACCTGTGCGGTTCGCCCGCGGGTGACGGGGACCGGTCGGAAGGGGCGGGCCGTGGACGAGGACTTGGTGACGGTTTCCTACGCCGAGGGCTGGGACACCGACGCCCGCCGGGCCTTCCGACCGCTGACGCGGGCGGAGGCGGAGGAACGGGACGCCGCCGGTGACCCGTACGTGGTGCTGCACCGGGTCCCGGGGCGCGCGGTCCCCGCGGAGGTGCACCTCGTCGCGTGGCGTGACCTCTTCGTCGGGCAGTGGGTCCACGACGATTCGGGCCGGCGCACCCACGAGGTCGACCTCCGGCTGCTGGAGGACGACCGGCTGTTCCTGCGGCGGTACGTGGAGCGGCGGTACGCCGCACCGGAGCAGCCGGATCTGGCGCCCGACGCATGGCGGCTCACGCTGGAGCTCGTCCCCGGTCGCAGCGGCAGGCAGGTGGTGGAGGAACGCGGCCGAAACGGCGGTTCGTCCCACACCTCGGCCGATGTGCCGGAGGAGCAACGGTGGTTCGACCGGGCCGGGTTCGGCGTTCGGGCCTCCGGTACGCCCCGGCCGCCGGAGGAGCCCGGACCGGGGGACGCCACAGCCGACGCCGCGGCCGGCGGCGCCGGCGACGAAGAGCCCGCGTCGTTGTGGCGCCCTCCGAAGCCCCTGCGCAGGGACGTGCCGTTCGACGACCTGTTCCGGCCCGGCACTCCCTTCCCCGTGGAGCCCTGGGAGGAGATGGTGACGGCCGAACCGCGGCACATCGCCATGCTGCGGGTCCCGACCGGGCGCCTGGCCGTCTGCGATCCGCTCGCGAGGGAGCCCAGGGAACTCGTCGAGCGCATACCCCCCGGTGCGTACGCGCTGGAGACCGCCGTGGTCGTCGGCGAGGGCGAGTACGGCGGGGAACGGTTCCCGGTCACCGAGGAGCCCGCCGTGCGCCTCGTCATACGCGAGGAGCCCGCCGTCAGCTGGGAGTTGGCGCTGGGCGAGGGCGAGGACCCCCGGCTGCTCCTCGACGGCCACGCATACGGCTTCGGCACCGACACGGCGACCGGCGGCTTCGCGGACGCCGGCGCCTGGGAGACGCTGTCCGGGAAGGTCCGTCGCCACTACGAGGAGCAGGACGACGTCTCCTGCGAGTCCATCGACGAGGGCCACCTGCGTGCCGTCGACGAGACGACCGGAAGCGACCTGGTGGCGTTCTGCACGGGCGGCGACGGGACGTGGCCGGTGTGGCTCGGCCGCGACGCCGCCGGTGCGCTCGTCTCGGTGACGGTGATCACGGCGTACCTCTAGGGCAGCCCTGGCGTCCGCGCCGGTCGGTCCCCCGGCGGGCGCGGGTCAGTCGCCCTGCTTCGCCGGCTCCAGGATCGCCACGCACTCCACGTGGTGCGTCATCGGGAAGAGGTCGAACGCGCGCATCCGCCGCGGCACGTACCCGGCCGTGGCGAAGTAGTCGAGGTCGCGGGCGAGGGCGGCGGGGTCGCAGGCGACGTAGGCGATGCGGCGGGGGCCGAGGGAGGCGACATGCTCCACGGTGGCGCGTCCGGCGCCGGTGCGGGGCGGGTCCAGGACGACGAGGTCCGCCTCGGTGATCCCGGTGCGGGGCAGCACGGACTCGACCTTGCCCTGCTCGATGCGGACGCGGTCGAAGTCGCCGAGGTTGTGCCGGGCGTCCTCCACGGCGCGCTTGCCGGACTCGATGCCGAGGACGGCGCCGGTCTCGCCGACCCGCTCGGCCAGCGCGCCCGCGAACAGGCCCACGCCGCAGTAGAGGTCCAGCGCGGTCTCGCCCTTGCGCGGCATGAGGCCCTGCATCACGGCCTCGACCAGGAGTCCGGCGGCCATGGGGTGGACCTGCCAGAAGCCGCCGGAGCCGACCCGCCAGGTGCGGTCGATCGCACGCTCGCGCACGAATCCGCGGCCGTGCACCCGGTGGACGCCGCCCTGCTCGTCGACGCGCAGCACGGAGACCGGGCGGTCCAGCTCGACGATGGGCAGCCGGGCACCGGGACGGGGGGTGAGGATCACCTGGCGGTCGGAGGAGCCGGTGGCGGCGATGGCCTCGACCGTGGCGATGCCGGACCAGTCGCGGGACTCGACACCCAGCTCGGAGACGCCGGGGGCGGCGATCAGGCAGCGGTCCACGCGCTCCACCTCGTGCGAGCGGTGGCGGCGCAGTCCCGCGTGGCCCTCGGCGTCGACGGCGTACTGGACGCGGGTGCGCCAGGCCGGGACCTCGCCCTTGGCGACCTTGTCGCCGGGGGCGGGCTCGACGGTGCCGTCCCAGCCGGCCTCCTCGGGGGTGAGGTGGGCGAGCCGCTGCAACTGCTCGGTGATCACCTGCACCTTGAGCCGACGCTGCGCACCTGGGGAGGCGTGCTGCCAGTCGCAGCCGCCGCACTTGCCGGGGCCGGAGAACGGGCAGGGCGCCTCGACGCGGTCCGGGGAGGCCTCGAGGACCTCCACTGCGTCGGCGCGCAGGAAGCGCGAGTCCGGGCCGCCCTCGGTGATCTCGGCGACGACCTTCTCACCGGGCAGCGCGTGCCGGACGAAGATCACCTGCGGGCGGTCGTGGCCCGGCAGGACCGCCCGCGCGATGCAGTGGCCGCCGTGCGCGACCGGGCCGACCTCGACCTCGTAGCGCTCGCCGACAAGGGCGTCGGCCTCAGGGGCCTTCGTACGGTGCTGCATGGCGGGGAGGGCTCCTGGATCACGAGGGGGCACGGGGACGGCGAAGGGACGGCGAAGAACGAGCAGCTGACCAGTCTACGGCCCGCCGCCGCCCCCGGTTCACCGCCGGCTGCCGGCCTCCCGGGGCCGCTTGGCCGGGCCCACCTCGCCGCGCCGCACGGAGCCCGGCGCGTTCCACTCGGCGCCCTTGCGGGCCCGCTGCTTGGCGCGCTCGGAGGACTCCAGCTGCCAGGGCACGGAGGTGACCATCACGCCGGGGGTGAACAGCAGCCGGCCCTTGAGCCGCAGTGCGCTCTGGTTGTGCAGCAGGTGCTCGTACCAGTGACCGACCACGTACTCCGGGATGAAGATCGAGACGACGTCGCGCGGGCTGCTGCGGCGCAGGCCCTTGACGTAGTCGATGATCGGCCGGGTGATCTCGCGGTACGGGGAGTCCAGCACCTTCAGCGGTACGTCGATGCCGCGCCGGTGCCACTCGGCCTGCAGGGCCTTGGTGTCGGCCGGGTCCACGTTGATGCTGAGCGCCTCCAGCGTGTCCGACCGGAAGAGCCTGGCGTACGACAGGGCCCGCAGCGTGGGCTTGTGCACCTTGGAGACCAGGACGATGGAGTGCACGCGGGAGGGCTTGACCTCCTCCTCGCTGCGCTCCTCGGCGGCCGCGAGCTCGCTGGAGACCCGGTCGTAGTGGCGGCGGATGGCCGTCATCATGCCGTAGAAGAGGACCATGCCGAGGACCGCGACCCAGGCGCCGTGCGTGAACTTGGTCAGCAGCACGACGACGAGGACGAGCCCGGTGAAGAAGGCGCCGAAGGTGTTGATGGCGCGGGAGCGGACCATGTGGCGGCGCACGGCCGGGTCGGTCTCGGTGGCCAGGTGCCGGTTCCAGTGCCGGACCATGCCGATCTGGCTGAGCGTGAAGGAGACGAAGACGCCGACGATGTAGAGCTGGATCAGCCGGGTCGAGTCGGCGCCGTAGATGTAGACCAGCACGCAGGCGAAGGCGGCGAGCAGCACGATGCCGTTGCTGAAGGCGAGCCGGTCGCCGCGGGTGTGCAGCTGGCGCGGCAGGTAGCGGTCCTGGGCGAGGATCGAGCCGAGCACGGGGAAGCCGTTGTACGCGGTGTTGGCCGCGAGGAACAGGACGAGCGCGGTGGCGCCGGCGAGGAAGATGAAGGGGATCGACCCGTCGCCGAAGACCGCGGAGGCGACCTGCGCGATCACCGGGTCCTGGGTGTAGCCGGGGCCCACCGGCTTTCCGTTCACCAGCAGGTCGGCGGCCGGGTTCTCGGCCATGCGCACGTTGGTGTTGAGGGCGAGCGCGATGATGCCGCAGAACATGGTGACGGCGAGGACGCCCATCAACGCGAGGGTCGTCGCGGCGTTCTTCGACTTCGGCTTGCGGAAGGCGGGCACGCCGTTGCTGATCGCCTCGACTCCGGTGAGCGCGGCGCAGCCGGAGGAGAAGGCCCGCAGGAGGAGGAAGACGAGCGCGAAGCTCGCCAGTCCGGTGTGCTCGGCCTTGATGGTGTACCCGGCGGTCGGCGCGTGCATCTCGTCGCCCAGCGCGATCCGGATGATGCCCCAGACCAGCATGCAGAAGACGCCGAAGACGAAGGCGTAGGTGGGGATGGCGAAGATCGTGCCCGACTCGCGCACGCCGCGCAGGTTCATCAGCATCAGCAGGACGATCATGCCGATGGCGCCCAGCACCTTGTGCTCGACGAAGAACGGCACGGCCGAGCCCAGGTTCTCCACGCCGGAGGCGACCGACACGGCCACGGTGAGGACGTAGTCGACCAGCAGGGCGCTGGCGACGGTGAGCCCGGCGCGCGGCCCGAGGTTGGTCGTCGCGACCTCGTAGTCGCCGCCGCCGGAGGGGTAGGCGTGCACGTTCTGCCGGTACGAGGCGACGACGGTGAACATCAGCACGACGACCGCGACCGCGATCCAGGGGCTGAAGTGGTAGGCCGACACTCCCGCGATCGACAGGACCAGGAGCACCTCTCCGGGCGCGTACGCCACGGAGGACAGCGGGTCGGAGGCGAAGACGGGGAGCGCCAGCCTCTTGGGGAGGAGCGTCTCTCCGAGCCTGTCGCTGCGGAGCGCCCGCCCGATCAGGATCCGTTTCGGAAGGTCGGTCAGTTTGGACACCCCGCGATGTTAGAGGATCGTCAAGATTTCCGATCCCCCGCCCACCTATCGAGGGGTTACGTGCGTGTGTAGCTTTGGGCGCGGTCTGAGACCCTGAGAGGGATCGGCCCGGAATTGTTGGCAGCCGGAAGGACGGTCGTGCACGTCGTGATTATGGGGTGTGGGCGAGTGGGTTCCACTCTCGCGCACTCCCTTGAGCAGCAAGGTCATACAGTGGCCGTGATCGACCAGGACCCGACGGCGTTCCGGCGCCTGGGCTCCGGGTTCAGCGGACGCCGCGTGACCGGGGTCGGGTTCGACCAGGACACGCTGCGCGAGGCCGGCATCGAGGAGGCGGGCGCGTTCGCGGCCGTCAGCAGTGGTGACAATTCCAACATCATCGCGGCCCGGGTGGCCCGGGAGATGTTCGGGATCGAGAACGTCGCCGCCCGCATCTACGACCCCCGGCGTGCCGAGGTCTACCAGCGTCTGGGCATCCCCACCGTCGCCACCGTCCGGTGGACGGCCGACCAGATGCTGCGCCGTCTGCTGCCGTCCGGCGCGGAGCCGCTGTGGCGCGACCCGAGCGGCGGTGTGCAGCTCGCCGAGGTGCACACGGACACCGCGTGGGTGGGGCACAAGATCAGCAGGCTCCAGGAGGAGACCGGCGTGCGCGTGGCGTTCCTCACCCGGCTGGGCGAGGCGATGCTCCCCACCTCGGAGACCGTCCTGCAGGAAGGCGACCTGGTGCACGTGATGATGCGCACGGGCGAGGTCGAGCAGGTCGAGGCCGCGTTCGCCAAGGGGCCCGAGGAGGCCCACCGGTGAGCGGCGCACGCACGGCCGACGGGCCGCACACGACGGACGACGCGCGACTTCGCCGCGCGGGCGGAGATGGGGGCCCCTCCCGGGCGGCAGCCCCGGGGAAGAACGAGGTAGCGCTGTGAGGGTCGCCATTGCCGGGGCCGGGGCGGTCGGCCGCTCGATCGCGGGCGAGCTGCTGGAGAACGGCCACGAGGTCCTGCTGATCGACAAGAACCCGACCTCCATCTCGGTGGAGCGGGTCCCCCAGGCGGAGTGGCTGCTGGCCGACGCCTGCGAGATCACCTCGCTGGACGAGGCGGCGCTGCAGCGCTGCAACGTGGTGATCGCGGCGACCGGCGACGACAAGGTCAACCTGGTCGTGTCGCTGCTGGCCAAGACGGAGTACGGCGTCCCGCGCGTCGTCGCCCGGGTGAACAACCCCAAGAACGAGTGGCTGTTCAACGAGGCCTGGGGCGTGGACGTGGCCGTCTCCACCCCGCGTCTGATGTCGGCCCTGGTGGAGGAGGCGGTGAGCGTCGGCGACCTCGTCCGGCTGATGCGCTTCAGCCAGGGCGACGCCAACCTGGTCGAGCTGACCCTCCCCGAGGAGGCCGCGCTGGTGGGCACCCGGGTCGGGGAGGTCTCCTGGCCGGAGGACACCTCGCTGGTCACGATCATCCGTGGCCACCGTGTGCTCACCCCGTCCAAGGACGACGCGCTGGAGGCGGGCGACGAGCTGCTGTTCGTCGCGGCCCCGCACCGCGAGGAGCAGTTGGAGGACCTGCTCTCGGTGCGCAGCGGCGAGGCCGGGGCGTAGCGGGACGTACGACGAGGGGCGGCCGGAACCCGTGGGTTCCGGCCGCCCCTCGTGCCTTCGCCGCCGGCGCCGGGCGCCGGCGTCAGTTGCCGGCGGCCTCCTTGGCGGCGTGCTCGGCCTTCTCGGCCCGCTCGGCCTCCTCCATCTCCGCGATCACGTCGATCGGCGGCGGCGCCTTCGCCAGGAAGATCCAGGTCAGGTAGACGCAGAGCAGGAACGGCGGGATGCCGAGGGCGACCTTGACCCAGCCGAGCTGGGTGGCGTTCCCCCAGAAGTACAGCGGGAAGAGGATCGCCGACTTGACGAGCAGGATGATGCCCCAGGCCCAGGTGGCCTTGGTGTACGCGACGAGCCGGCCCGGGTTCCGGGTCCGCCAGGACAGGTTCTCCTTGAGGATCGGGCCCAGCAGCAGTCCGATCAGCGGGTACTTCGCCAGGGCGGAGACCACGTAGGCGACCGCGAGCCCGAGGGTGTAGAGCATGCCCGGCAGGTAGAAGTTCTTCGCGTCGCCGGACATCATCGCGAACACCGCGCCGAAGGCGACGCCGAAGACGCCGCTGAAGGCGTGCTTGAGGGTCTGCCGGCGCACCAGGCGGGCCAGCGCCAGCACCAGGGAGAGGCCGAGTGCGGCGATCGCCGAGGTGTGGATGTCCCGGTTGATCGTGTAGATCAGGACGAAGACGAGGCCGGGCACCGTCGTGTCGATCATGCCCCAGACGCCGCCGAAGGCCTCCAGGAGCGCGTGGTCGGCGGCCGCCTTGGAGGCGGCCGCGTCGTGCTCCGGCCCTTGTCCGGCTCCGGTCGTGGGCTGTGCCCCGGTCCGCTTGTCGATCGACGCCACCGGCTACTCCTGTCCGACCGGACGCAACTCGTACTTGGGATTGAACAGCACCGGACGGCCGCGGTTCATGGAGATCCGCCCCGACGCGATGATCCTGCGGCCCGGCTCGATGCCGACGATGCTGCGCCGGCCGAGCCACACCACGTCCAGCGGTGCGGAACCGTCGAACAACTCGGCCTCCAGGGCGGGCACTCCGGCCCGCGGCCGCAGGGTGACAGCGCGTAGTGTACCGGTGACGGTCACTATGTCGCGGTCGGAGCAGTCGCAGATCCGGGTGCACCCGACGTCCGCGGTGTCCTGCCGCAGCTCGTCGGAGTGCAGCTCCTCCTGGGAACTGGACAGTCGGTCGAGCATCCTGCGGAAGCGGCCGGCCGGCCGGTCCGAACGGGTGGTACCACTCATACCTGGAAGGGTACCGGGCCCGGGTGAACGGATCACCGATCACTTCTCGAAGCGGTACCCCATACCCGGCTCGGTGATGAAGTGCCGCGGGTGCGCGGGGTCGGCCTCGAGCTTGCGCCGCAACTGGGCCATGTAGACCCGCAGGTAGTTGCTCTCGGTGCCGTAGGACGGGCCCCAGACCTCCTGGAGCAGCTGCTTCTGGCTGACCAGGCGGCCGGTGTTGCGGACCAGGACCTCCAGCAGGTGCCACTCGGTGGGGGTGAGCCGGACGTCGGCGCCGTCGCGGTTGACCTTCTTGGCGGCGAGGTCGACGGTGAAGGACTCGGTCTCCACCGTCGCCGCGCCGTCCTCGGGGCCGCCGGGCGTGGCGCGGCGGACGGCGGCGCGCAGCCGGGCCAGCAGCTCGTCCATGCCGAAGGGCTTGGTGACGTAGTCGTCGGCGCCCGCGTCGAGGGCCTCGACCTTCTCGTCGGAGGCCTGGCGGGCGGAGAGCACGATGATCGGCACCCGGGTCCAGCCGCGCAGCCCGCGGATCACCTCGACGCCGTCCATGTCGGGCAGGCCCAGGTCGAGCACGATGACGTCGGGGTGACGGGCGGCGGCGAGCTGCAGCGCGGTCGCGCCGTCGTGGGCGGCGTCGACCTCGTACTTGCGGGCCCGCAGGTTGATCACGAGAGCGCGCACGATCTGCGGCTCGTCGTCGACCACGAGCACCCGGTTCATGGAGCCTGCCTTTCCTTCACGGTGAGGGGGGTGGAGCGGGGGGTGCGGTGCGGGCACGGTCAGGTCGTCGCCTCGGCCGGGAGGTCCGGGGCGGCGGGAGCGCTGCCGGGCGCGGCCGGGAGGGTGAGCACCATCGTCAGACCGCCTCCCGGGGTGTCCTCGGGCTGCAGGGTGGCGCCCATGGCGTCGGCGAAGCCGCGGGCCACCGCGAGGCCGAGGCCCACCCCGTTGCCGCGGGGGGCGTCGCCGTACCGCTGGAACGGCTCGAAGATCCGTTCCTTGGCGGCGTCGGGGACACCGGGGCCGCGGTCGACGACGCGCAGGTCGACATGGGCGCCCAGCGCGCTCGCGGCGACCAGCACCTGGGTGCCGGGCGGGCTGTACTTGACGGCGTTCTCGACGATGTTGGCGACGCTGCGCTCCAGGAGCCCGGGGTCGACGGAGACCATCGGGAGGGTCTCCGGGACGTCCAGGGCGACGCTGCCGTCCGGGACGCCGCGCAGGGCCTTGGGGACGACCTCGTCGAGGTCCACCTCGCGGATCAGCGGGGTGACGGTGCCGGTCTGCAGGCGCGACATGTCGAGGAGGTTGCCGACCAGGTTGTCGAGCCGGTCCGCGCCCTCCTCGATGGCCTCCAGCAGCTCGGCCTCGTCCTCCTCGGACCAGGCGACGTCGTCGGAGCGCAGGGAGCTGACGGCCGCCTTGATGGCGGCGAGGGGGGTGCGCAGGTCGTGGGAGACGGCGGCGAGCAGCGCGGTGCGGATGCGGTTGCCCTCGGCGAGTTTGTGGGCCCTGGCGGCCTCGTCCTCCAGCCGCTGCCGGTCCAGGACGCCGGCGGCCTGCGCGGCGAAGGCGGACAGCACCCGGCGGTCGGAGGCGGGCAGCACCCGGCCGACGAGGGCGAGGGAGAGGTTGTCGCTGACCGGCACCTCCACGTCCGCGTCCTCGGGGCGCAGGCACTGCCGGTTGCCGACGCCGGCGGCGCAGGTCCACGCGTCGTGCTCGCTCACCCGTTCCAGCAGGGACACGGCCTCCATGCCGAAGGTCTCCCGGACCCGCTCCAGCAGGGCGTCGAGGGAGTGCTCGCCGCGCAGCACGCTGCCGGCCAGGTACGACAGGATCTCGGCCTCGGACTGGAGTCTGGCGGCCTGGTGGGTGCGGCGTGCGGCCAGGTCCACCACGGAGGCCACCGCCACCCCGACCACCACGAAGATCACGATGGCGATCAGGTTCTCGGGCTTGGCGATGGTGAAGGTGTGCAGGGGCGGGGCGAAGAAGTAGTTGAGCAGCAGCGAGCCGCCGACCGCGGAGACCAGTGCCGGGTAGAGGCCGCCGATGAGGGCCGCCGCGACCGTCAGGGTCATGAACAGCAGCATGTCGGTGGCGATGCCCAGGGCGGGGTGCAGCTGGGTCAGGGCCAGGCAGAGCAGCACGGGGCCGAGCACCCCGGTCAGCCAGCCGGCGATCACCCGGGAGCGGCCGAGCTGCGCGCCGCGCGCCACGGGCAGCCCGCGTCCCTTGGCGGCGTGCTCGTGGGTGACGATGTGCACGTCGAGGTCGGGGCCGGACTCGCGGGCCACGGTCGCGCCGACGCCGGGTCCGAAGACGTACTGCCACGCGGGACGGCGGCTGGTGCCGAGCACGACCTGGGTGGCGTTGACGCCGCGGGCGAAGTCCAGCAGTGCGCCGGGGACGTCGTCGCCGACGACGTGGTGGAAGGAGCCCCCGAGGTCCTCGACGAGGGTGCGCTGGACGGCGAGCTCCTTGGGCGAGCCGGCCGTCAGGCCGTCGCTGCGCGCGATGTGGACGGCGAGGATCTCCCCGCCCGCGCCCTTGGCGGCCATCCGCGCGGCACGCCGGATCAGCGTCCGCCCCTCGGGGCCGCCGGTAAGGCCGACCACGATGCGCTCGCGGGCCTGCCAGGTGGCGGAGATCCGGTGGTCGGTGCGGTACTGCCGCAGGTACTCGTCGGCCCGGTCGGCCACCCACAGCAGGGCCAGCTCGCGCAGCGCGGTGAGGTTGCCGGGCCGGAAGTAGTTGGACAGGGCCGCGTCGACCTTGTCCGAGGCGTAGATGTTGCCGTGCGCCATGCGCCGCCGCAGCGCCTGCGGCGACATGTCGACCAGCTCGATCTGGTCGGCCCGCCGGACGACCTCGTCGGGCACGGTCTCGCGCTGGCGCACACCGGTGATCGACTCGACGACGTCGCCGAGCGACTCCAGGTGCTGGATGTTCACCGTCGATATGACGTTGATGCCGGCCTGGAGCAGTTCCTCGATGTCCTGCCAGCGCTTCTCGTTGCGGCTGCCCGGGATGTTGGTGTGCGCCATCTCGTCGACGAGGGCGACCTCGGGGCGGCGCGCGAGCACCTCGTCCACGTCCATCTCGGTGAAGACGGTGTCCCGGTACCCGATCTCCTTGCGCCGCACGACCTCCAGGCCGTGCAGCATGACCTCGGTCCGGGCGCGGTCGTGGTGCTCGACGAAGGCGACGACGACGTCGGTGCCCCGCTCCATGCGCCGGTGGGCCTCGGAGAGCATCGCGTAGGTCTTGCCCACTCCCGGGGCCGCCCCCAGGTATATCCGCAAAGTCCCGCGTGCCATGGCTCCACGTTCCGCCTCGTGGCGTGCCCCTTCCGGGCGCGTCCGACACTAAGAATCCTATGGTCCCAGCAGGGGACAAATAGGGCGCGATACCCCTGTGCGGTGCACGTTGACGCGTCCTTGACGTCTCCGGACGGTGCCGCCGCGGTGCGTCATCGGAACTCCGCGAACCGCGGCCGCAGGCCGAGGACGACCAGCCCGGCGTCGCCGCTGCCAGGGCCCCGGCGAGGCCCAGGGGAAGCAGCAGCGCCCGGTCCGCGCCGTCGGAAGCGGCCTTCTCGTACGCGGCGAGGTCGATGGCGATGACCTTGCCGAGCGCCCCGTCGAACGCCGCGAAGTCGTGGTTCGACTCCCCCGGGGCGTAGCCGGTGCAGTAGGCGACGGCTGCGGGGAGCCGGCCGGCCTCGGCGAGGGCCCGGATCTTGCGGTCGTCCCGTTCGTACACCTGGTAGCGGGCGAGTGCGCGCTCGGCGGCGGTGCGCTCCCCGGGAAGGTGATGTTGCGGAACCCGTCGCCGAGGAAGCCGGTGAAGCGCAGGTCCGCGGGACCGGCGCGGTAGACGTCCACGGCACGGGCGAGGGCGGGGTCGTGGGCGTCCATGTCGTTGAGCGCGAAGTACAGGCCCGTGGCACCGGTGACCTGTGGCGTGGAGTGGGTGCGGATCGCCGACCAGGAGGTCTCCGCCCACACGCCGCCCGCGAGGAGAGCCCCGCCAGGGCCGCGCACGCGGTGAGCGCCGTCGCACGCAGCGCAGCCGGGCGGGCACGCTGCCGGGGCGGCCGCGCAGCGACGCCGTCAACGTGCGACGCGGCCGGCCCGGCGCTCCCCCCACGGACGGGAGGCCGACGCGGAACACGGTGCCGTCTCCCCGACCCGGAATCCCCACCGCCGTCGGGTTCCGGACCGGGTGGCACCTGCCGCCGCTCCTGAGCGGTGACGGCGTGTGCCATTCCACAGGCCCCTCCGCACCGTCGAGCGGCCTCCGCCGGCCTCCCTCCGTGTTCTCACCCTCTCCCCGGCGGGGGCGGGGTCCCGCCCGCGTTGGCGGCCTCCTGACGGCCGACGCCCCGTACTTGACGCGTTCCTGACGCCGCACCGGGCCGCGGGCGGACCGGGACGGGCCCCGAAATCACCCGCGGCCGGAATCCGCGAGCGGTCGCCGTCCCGGTGCCGGGCAGGCGACCGCCGCGACCGCGACCGCCAGGGCCACGACCGTGACGGGCCCGGCGGCGACGAGAAGGGCCACCACGACGGCGGAGGCCACGGCCGCGGCCGCGCGCGGCAGGCCGCGCAGGGCCCGGGTCGCGGCGACGGTGCAGGCGAGGTACACCAGCAGGAACAACGCGGTGGGCAGGGCCACCAGGGCGGACAGGTCCACGACGCTCAGCGCGGACAGCCCGAGCAGCAGGGCGCCGAAGGCCGCGACCCCCACCGTCAGCGGCAGCTGCCGGTCCCCGCGGGCGGGCGCGCCGGGGACGCGGAGCAGGTGGTCGGCGGTGGCGGCGGCGCCCTGGAGATAGGCGTTGGTGACGCCGAGGGTGAGCAGGACGGCGGTCGCCGCGGCCAGGTACGCGCCCCAGGGCCCGACGGCCACGCGCAGCAGGTCCGCCAGCGGCGTGGTGCTTCCGGCGGCGGGGCCGAGGACGGCGATGGTGGTGACGGCCAGCGCCAGGTAGCCGACCGCGGTGACCAGGAACGCCGCCGTGATCACCCGCGGGAGCTGCCGCCGGGCGTCGGGCAGCCGGGCGGTCAGCGGGGCCGCCGCCTCCCACCCCACGAACGCCAGCATCAGGTGTCCGGCGGCGGTGAACACCCCGTGGACCCCGTTCGGCGCGAACGGATGCCATGCGGCGGCCCGGGCAGAGCCCAGCGTGCCCAGTACGGCGACCGCCAGCAGCACGAGCAGCAGGGCCACCAGCATCGACTGCAGCCGCGACCCGGTACGCGCTCCGGCCAGGCGCATGACGAGGACCAGGACGAGGAGACCGGCGGCGGCAGCCGTGCCGTGCCGCGGCACGCCCGCTACGGCCGCCAGGTACTGTCCGCCGATCAGGCACACCACCGGGACGCCGGCGACCACTCCGGCGAAGAAGCACCAGCCGGTGGCCCGCCCCGCCCTGCGGCCCAGACCGGCGGCCGCGTAACCGGTCACGCCCGCGCTGGACCCGAACCGCGTTCCCAGCCCGCTGAAGACCACGGCGATGAGCGCGGAGAGCACCAGCAGCGCGCCCCAGGCCAGCACCGAGGCCGGCCCCCCGTCACGGACGGCCAGCCCGGGCAGCAGGAGAAGGCTCGGGCCGAACAGGGCGCCGATGTAGTGCGCCGTCGCCCGCGACGGCGACAGTGACGGCGACAGTGACGGTGCCGGCGCAAGGGCCTGCGACGGCCCGGCGGCGGGCGGTGCGACCCGCTCGGGCCGCACCGGGGGGACATGCGTATCCATGACGGCAGAATCGCCCGACCGGCGCCGCACGCGCTGCCGAAGTACGTCGCCGGAAGGCCGCTCCACGCAACGCTGTGCCGCCGATGGCGTCCTAGGCTGCATTCCATGCCGTCACCCATGTACGACCGCGTCGACCGGGCCATCCTGGAGCATCTCCAGCGGTCCGGCCGCACCCCCAATGTGGACCTCGCCGAGGCGGTGAGCCTGTCCCCCTCCGCCTCTCTCCGGCGCACGAAGGCGCTGGAGGAGGCCGGCCTCATCGCCGGCTACCGCGCGGAGCTGGACCAGCAGCGGCTGGGCCTCGGCCTGACCGTGTTCGTCGCGCTGAAGGCGGAGCAGCACTCCCGGCGGACCTCACGCGAGGTCGAGGAGGCCCTGATCGCCATCCCCGCCGTGGTGGCCTGCCATGTCACCTCCGGCGAGGCCGACTTCATGGTCGAGGCCGTCGTCCCCGACCTCGGCGCGTACGAGCAGGTGCTGCTCGACCAGATCCTGGCGATCCCCCGGGTGACCGACGCGCGCAGCACGTTCGCGATCAGGACCGTCCTGTCCCGCGGCGCCCTGCCGCTCGGTCACTGGCCGCCACCACGGCGCTGACCCCCGGGCGCGCTGAACCCCCGTCCGGCAAGCGTGGTGCCGGATGGGGGCGGGGCGGCGGCGGGTCAGCCGGCCAACTGCTTCAGGGCGATGTTGAGTTCCAGGACGTTGACGGTCGGCTCGCCGAGGATGCCGAACTGCCGTCCGTCCGTGTGCTCCGCCACCAGCCGGGCGACGCGGGCGGTGCTCAGCCCGTTGGCCTTGGCGACACGTGCGGTCTGGATGTCCGCGTACGCCGGGGAGATGTCCGGGTCCAGGCCGGAGCCGGAGGCCGTGACCGCGTCCGCGGGGACCGCCGACTGCGGGACGCCGTTGAAGGCGGCGACCTCCTTCTTGCGCTCCTTCACCAGGTCGGTGAGGGGCTTGCCGGTGACCGCGAGGTTGGAGGCCCCGGTGTACGTCGGGTCGTACGGCCCCGCGCCCGCGCCCGCGTCCGCGGCCGAGGGACGCGGCTGGAACCACTTGGGGTCGGGTGCGAAGTCCCTGCCGGTGGTGAAGTTCTGGCCGATCAGCGCGGAGCCGACGACCTTGCCGCCGGCCTTCACCTCCGACCCGTTGGCCTGGTCGTGGAAGGCCGTCTGGGCCACCCCCCACACCGCGAGCGGGTAGGCGACGCCGAGGACGACGGTCAGCACCAGCAGCGCGCGCAGGGCGCTCCAGAGCAGCCGGGCCGAGTTGCGTACGGGAGTGTTCATGGTTGTGCACGCCTCGCGTCAGTGGATGCCGGGGATCAGGGAGATGAGCATGTCGATCAGCTTGATGCCGAGGAACGGGGCGACCAGACCGCCGAGTCCGTAGATCCCGAGGTTGCGGCGGAGCATCCGGCCCGCGCCGGTCGGCCGGTAGCGCACGCCGCGCAGCGCGAGCGGCACCAGGGCGACGATGATCAGCGCGTTGAAGACGACCGCGGACAGGATCGCCGACTGCGGCGAGGACAGCTGCATGATGTTGAGCCTGTCCAGGCCCGGGTACACGACCGCGAACATCGCGGGGATGATCGCGAAGTACTTCGCGACGTCGTTGGCGATGGAGAAGGTGGTCAGCGCGCCGCGGGTGATGAGCAGCTGCTTGCCGATCTCCACGATCTCGATCAGCTTGGTGGGGTCGGAGTCCAGGTCCACCATGTTCCCGGCCTCCTTGGCGGCCGAGGTGCCGGTGTT